>CANCKM010000038.1 GCA_947378555.1 Microbacteriaceae bacterium | reverse complement strand
GCGAGTTGCAATATTTTCTCGAGTCAAGACGAAGCGGCTGCCGCTTTGGTGGTGGGTTCGGGCACCCTAGATCAGCCCGCGGGCGTTGCCGTGTTCGGGTGGAAGGGTGAATCCTCGAGCGAGTTTTGGTGGTGCCTGGAGCGCATTCTCGATTGGTCGACGGAGGCCAAGGCCCACGGTGCCGAGTTCATCGGACCAACCAGCATCATCGATGATGGCGGCGACCTGATCATCCTCGTGCACCAGGGGGTCGAGTTTGAAGCCACCGGATTTCTGCCACAGGCCAACTCTTGGGATTCAACTGAAAAGCAGATTGTTCATGACCTCCTGTCGCAATCGGCGGCTTTACAACCCCGACGCTTCGGAAAAATGCTCAACGAGATCATCGGTGCCTCTGAGGAGACCACGACCGGGGTTCAACGACTCGAAGAGCTGGCGAAATCTGGCCAACTGCTCTTCCCAGTGATAAACGTCAACGACGCGGTGACGAAATCCAAGTTTGATAACAAATACGGAATCAGGCACTCGCTGCCAGATGGTCTGAACCGGGCAACCGATGTTCTCATTGGCGGCAAAGTTGCCTTCGTGGCGGGCTACGGCGATGTTGGCAAGGGTTGCGCCGAGGCAATGCGCGGTCAAGGCGCGCGAGTGATAATCGGCGAGATTGACCCAATCTGCGCGCTACAAGCGGCGATGGATGGCTTTCAGGTGGCAACGCTCGAGTCGGTAATCGAGCAACTCGACTTTGTGATTACCGCCACTGGAAACATTGGGGTGGTCGCGGCCGAGCACTTTGGCAGACTAAAGCATCTGGCGATTTTGGCCAACGTTGGGCACTTCGACAATGAAATCGACATGGTTGCACTTGCCGCCCAACCGGGGGCCACTCGAGTGCCAATCAAGCCACTGGTCGACGAGTGGCGTTTTGAAAACGGCAAGTCGGTTTTGGTGCTGAGCGAGGGTCGTGTGATGAACCTTGGAAACGCCACCGGTCACCCGAGTTTTGTGATGAGCGCATCCTTTACCAACCAGGCAATGGCTCAGATTGACCTTGCTCAAAACGCCAAAGGGTACTCCAAAACGGTTCGGCGGATTTCTAAGTTGGACGACGAAAAGGTGGCGAGACTTCACTTGGCAGCGCTCGGCGTTGAACTGACCAAGTTGGATCGTCAGCAGGCGGCCTACCTTTCGGTTTCGCCCGATGGCCCATTCAAGCCTGAGCATTACCGCTACTAACGATTTAGCTGCCGTCGCCTAGCGCTTGAGGCGAGTCAGAAACTCTTTGGTGCGAGCCTGCTTCGGGTTGCTGAAAAACTCGGCGGCTTCGCCTTCCTCGGCGACCACCCCCTGATCCAAGAAAACTACCCAGTCGGCGACATCGCGAGCGAAGCTCAGTTCGTGGGTGGCCATGATGATTGTGGTTCCGGTTTCTTTGAGGTCGCGAATGAGTTCGAGAACCTCGCCAACCAACTCGGGGTCGAGTGCGCTGGTCACTTCATCCAAAAGTAAAAGTTTTGGGTTTAGTGCAACCGCGCGAACTATTGCCGTGCGCTGTTGCTGGCCGCCCGAGAGCTTGTCCGGGTAGGAATCGGCCTTGTCGGCTAGCCCGATGCGGTCGAGCCAACCGAGTGCAATCTCTTCGGCCTCGGCCTTGGTTTTGCCCTGAACGTGCTTGAGCGCCAAGGTGATGTTATCTAGGATGCTCAGGTGCGCAAAGAGGTTGTAGGCCTGAAACACCATGCCAACCTGTTTTCGAACCGCATCCTGATCGATGCCGGCCACGCTGATGTCTTCCCCTTCAAGCCAGATCTGACCATCGCTGATTTCCTCAATCAGGTTGATGCAGCGCAGCATCGTGGATTTGCCGGAACCGGATGACCCGATGAGTGCCACGATTTGCCCGGGGTAGATTTCAAGGTCAACTCCGCCGAGCACCACCTTGTCTTCGTATTGCTTTCTGAGGCCACGAACTCGAAGCCTCGGTTTTGACCAATCGATTGGGCTCATAGCGTGCTCCCGGCTTGTTCGCGGCTGGCGAGTTTGGCCGAAATGCGATCGGCGAAGCGAACCGTGGGAATCGCAAGCAATACGAACAAGAGTCCCGCGACGACATAGGGCGTGAAGTTTGCAAACTTGGCGACCTCGATCTGAGCGCCACGAACGGCGTCAATGGCGCCGAGGATAGAAATCAACCCAACGTCTTTTTGCAGCGCAACGAAGTCGTTCATGAGTGGTGGGGCAACCCGACGGATAGCCTGCGGCAAGACAACCAGCCTCATGGTTTTGCCGTAGCTCAGCCCAAGCGATCTGGCGGCTAGTCGCTGGGATGGGTGAATCGATTCGATTCCGGCTCTAAAGACCTCGGCTACGTAAGCCGAGTAGGTCATCGTTAGAGCCACGGTGCCAAGCACCTCGGCTGGAATGCGCCCGAGCCATTCGAGGCGCAGCCCAGGAATACCAAAACCGACGAGGTAGAGCACGATGATGAGCGGAAGCCCGCGGAAGAAGTCAACGTAAACCCGGGCGAAGAGGCGAAGCGGGAAAAAGATTGGGTTTCTGAGAGTGCGAAGCACGGCAAGCAGCAGACCGAAGAAGAGCACGCCGATGACGGCGAAAACCAGAACGCGCAGGTTTAGCAGCAAACCTTCCAATACCCGAGGAAGTGATGCAACGGCTGTGGGCCAGTCGAAGAACGATTGTGAAACCCTTGACCATCCGGGTGTTGAAATCAGGCCAAACCAAACCGCGGCTGCAAAAAGCAGGGTGCTTATAAAGGCGATCAGGGTTGATTTGCGCTTGCGCGTTTGCCTAAAGGCTCGGCGACTAAGTTCGGCCTCCGATGGCTGCGGCTGCGGCTGAAGTTCGGTCATTTGCGCTTTCAAAAAAAGGGGAGGCAGTCAATGACTGCCTCCCCAAATCTAACAGGTCGAAGTTATTTGAGAACAGGCGCTCCGGCTGCTGCGGTTAGCCACTTATCGGCTAGTTCTTGAAGCTTGCCACTTGCGCGCAGGGAATCGACGGCTGCCGAAACCTTTGCGGTTAGTGAGCTGCCCTTGTCTAGCACCAAGCCAAACTTGTCTCCGGCTGCGGCACCCGAAAGCTGACCGATGATTTTTCCGCCGCTTAGCTCAACGGCTGTTAGGTAAAGCGCGGTTGGAAGGTCGACCACGATTGCATCCACCTGACCGGCAACCAGTGCTGCCTTGGCGTCGTCGTTCGAGTTGAACGCCTGAGCGCCACCGGTTGGCTTGATGACATCTTCGATTGCCGAGAAGCTCGTGGTTCCGGTTGCCGCACCAATGGATAGTCCCTTGAGATCGGCGATGCTGCTTGCGCTGGCCGCCTTCGAGCCAGCAATGGTGATTACGGTCTGAGCGGTTTCGTAATACGCGCTCGAGAAGTCAACGCTCTTGGCGCGCTCGGCGGTGATGGAATACTGCTGCAGGTTGAAGTCGAAGTTCTTGAGCCCAGGCGCGATTGCCTCGTCGAAACTGGTGCGAACCCAAACCACGTCTTTGGCTGCATAACCGAGTTCCTCGGCAACGGCATAGCCAACGGCTGCTTCGAAGCCTTCGCCGGTTTCAGGTGCATCCCCTACGACCCATGGTTCGTAGGCGGGGATGCCGGTGCCGATGGTGAGTTTTCCGGCGGTAATGGTGGCAAGTGCTTCCGGTGCGGTAGCGGTTGGGGCTGGAG
Source organism: Microbacteriaceae bacterium (assembly GCA_947378555.1). Taxonomy (GTDB): domain Bacteria; phylum Actinomycetota; class Actinomycetes; order Actinomycetales; family Microbacteriaceae; genus Rhodoluna. The sequence continues at coordinate 9,857 of CANCKM010000038.1, read as the reverse complement.
CCGAGCAACCGCTCAAGACTAGGGCTGCGCTGATGGCTGCGGCAAATAGGCCGGCCTTTAGGGCAAAACGCTTCTGGGTTTTCACTGACAAGGGGGAGTCCTCTCTTAGGGCTGAGACTTTAACTTTGCTCATAAATAACCGGTTTATCAAATCCGGTTACGCCCTGTTACCTTGGCGGCCAGTCCTTCCTCGACAAGTTTCGGTCTTTTCCCCAATCCTGAGAGAACGATGGATAATCTCGGTGAACTCTCGGTGAGACCCCTGAGAGTTGGCTGTTTTGGTATTGGGCGTTGCTAGTCGCTAAGTAGTTTGATTAGAAATCGCTCACTGAGAGGCCCCAACATGAAGTCCAAATTTCGCCTAACCATCGCTTCGGTCCTAGTCATTGGGCTGGGCTCAACGTTGCTTGGAGCAACCGCCCCGGCTTCGGCAAAGCCTGCGGGCGCGAAGCCATCCATCGCAAAATCTGCCACGAGCTGTGCGATGCCAAATAACAAATACGGCCGAATGTTTAATAACCTGCCGGCAGCCAAATATTCGAGTGAGGCCACCTCAAAACTTGCCAGCGCAATTATGGCTGGGCCCGAGACCAACCCAACTCCGGAGGGAACTCTGGATGCCGAGGAGAATACCGACATTGCGGCCGGCTACACCTATTTCGGGCAGTTTGTCGATCACGATTTGACCGCCGACGACCGACCAAACGATTTGACCACGCCGACCGCGGTGACATCGTTGGTCAACGGGCGCACCCCGCAGTTGGATCTCGACTCGGTTTACGGTCTAGGCCCAAAAGATACCCCACAGTATTACGCGGCTGACGCTATGCATTTGTTGACCGGGGCAACGCTCACGGGCGCCAACGATGCCGGCGCAACCGACCTGCCTAGAACCGCATCGGGCAGGGCAATAATCGCCGATGCCAGAAACGATGAAAACCGAATCGTTGCCGGCATCCACTCGATGTTCATCAGGTTGCACAATCAGACCGTCGATCGAATCCGCATTCAGCAACCAACCGCTAGCGCAGCTCAGGTATTTGCGATGGCTAGAAGTCGGGTCACCGCTCAATACCAGTCGGTTATCGTCAGCGATTTCTTGCCAACGATCGTCGGCAAAAACACCATGAACGATGTGCTCCCAACCGTGCGCGGAAAGCTAACGCCTCAGCTTCGGTTCTATACGAATTGCGCTCAAATGCCGGTGGAGTTCAGCGTGGCCGCCTACCGTTTTGGTCACTCAATGGTGCGTGGCCTCTACCGCCTTAACTCGACAACCGAGCGACTCCCGGTTTTCAGTGTCGACTTCATGACACCGGGTTCAGACCTAGGAGGTTTTAGCCCGTCCCCTAGCAACCTTGCAATTGATTGGTCGTTATTCATCCCGATGAAGGGTGCCTCAACCAAGAATGTTCAACTCTCCTACAAGATGGACGCCTCGATAGCCAACTCGCTCAGCCTGCTTCCATTGCCGGTCTCATCAGCCGGGCCCGCCGATCTAGCCAAGCGCAACCTGTTGCGCTCGCAGCAACTTGGCCTGCCATCTGGCCAGGCAGTTGCTAAAGCCATGAGTTTGCCCGTGCTATCCGATGCCAAGATCCTGATTGGTAAGGCAACCGGTGATGCCACCGAGGCAAGTCCAATCACCGCAATCTCGAGCGAGTATGCGGGCAGTACACCGCTTTGGGCCTATATTTTGGCGGAGGGGACCGCAAAATCGTTCAAAATTTCAAACGGAAAAATTGTTGGAACTCAAACCGCTCGCTTTGACCTTGGCCCGGTGGGTGGTCACTTGGTTGCCGAAACCTTTATCGGCCTGTTGGCGAGTGACGCAAAGTCAATCCTCAACAGTGGCTCGTATCAGCCTTTGAAACTGGGACGCCTGTTCGACAATGTCCTCGGTCACTAATGTGAGAAACTAGAAAAATGAATGCATCGGTGAAACAAATTATTCTGGCAACGGCAGTTTCACTGGCGCTCCTGACCCAGCCACTTGCGGCCTCGGCGAAGGTTCAAAATCCAGCGAAACCGGTTATCGGTTCGGTCAAAGTAACCGAAACCGGTTTTACGCTGAACTATAAAACCGATAGCAAAAATGCCTCGCAAATTAAGCGATTGGATTACTCCATAAACGGTGGGGCTAAGTGGTTGAGGGCACTGCGCTCGCCGATAAAGGTCGCTGGCCTTTCGAGTGGAGTTAGCTATGCCTTCCAGTTGAAGCAAACCGCAAAGAGCGGCGCGGTAACAAAGGTAGCCAAGACCGTGAAAATTCTTGGCACCTTGATTGAATCGCCAAAGCTGACCGGATTCACCGTTGGCAAGCTGCTCTGGTCGGATGAGTTCAACCAAAAGGGTCAGACCAAACTCGACTCGGCTAGCTGGACATCCAGATTTTGTGGCGGGGAGGGATCTAACGGAGGGGGCACCTGCTACAACAACGAATCCCAGTACTACCTTCCTTCTGCAAATACCCTCGACGGTTCGGCCGAGGGAAACGCGGTAATCACCACTCGACACATAACAACGCCACCGGCTTTCGGATCCTGCTTTGGCTCAACCTGCGCCTTCACCAGTGGTCGGTTTGACACCCAAGGCAAGGTGGCTTTTCAATACGGCTATATCGAGACTCGGATGAAGATGCCTAGCGGATCAGGAAACTGGCCGGCATTTTGGATGCTGGGAGACACGAGTGCAACTCTCGGATGGCCAGCCTCGGGCGAAATTGATATCGCCGAGCAGGGTGGCGATCGACCAACCCGAAACAGTGGCGCGGTGCATTACTCGACGACCAGCTCTGGCTGCTGTGACAACCACCGCTACGACTTTGGTGAAAGCTTCGGAGATACTGACTATTCCGCGGATTACCACAACTATTCGATGGCCTGGCTGCCAAACGAGATTCGGCTTTACGTGGATGGTGACCTGTTCTTCACCTCAATCGCTGGCCAAACCCAGAGCAACATCTGGCCTTTCAACAACCCGTTCTTTTTGATATTCGATAACGCCGTTGGCCCACAGGATGGTTCGGCTGCCTTTGGAGGCGAGTGGAGTGGCTGGAGCGAATCCAAGACCAAGATCGATTGGGTCCGAGTATTTCAACTCAACTCCAAGGGTGTAGTCACCAAGCACTAGACAATGTCGTCTGAGTAAAAACCGAGGATTAAGGCGACCCGCTGGGCGATAGCTTTGACTCTGAGGCTGGCAAACCAGTAGCCACGCGGGTGGCTCAAAATTGGTGTGCCGGAAATCAGATAATCTGAAACTAGCTTCCAGCCGCCCTTTTGCTGGGAATCTTCGCAGTCGGCTGGGCGGTCGTTTACCCGTTGACTTCACGCTTGGAGTTATTTAGCGTCAAACAAGTATCGAAAGACGAGGAGTCGACATCGTGAGTGAGAATGCGGAATCTCAAAAAGACCTTCGAGTAATGCTAGTTGACGACGATCAGTTTGCCTTGGCTATCTTGGGCGAAACAATCTCGGCATGGGCCGAGGTTCTCTGCGTGGCTTCGGTGGCCGAGGCAATCGCAAATCTCGAAGAGTACGACCCTCACGTTGTAGTTTCTGACCTCAACTTTAATGGCGGCCCGGACGGCAGCGAGCTTCTTGGGTACTTGGCTAAAGAACTGCCATGGATCGGCCGAGTGGTGCTCTCTTCGCACGCATCTGGCACGATAGCGACCGGAAGCATGGTCGACATGCCACCCGACACCATCTATCTAATTAAATCCGACATCGCCGGATCGTCGCAACTTCGTGAGGCAATCGTCGCTTCTATTGCCGGGCGCGGGGTCGGGCATGTTTTTCGTCGCGATGAAGCAGTCGAGCGCATCCACGTGACTAGGTCCCAAGCTGTGGTGCTAAAACTTATTGCTGAAGGAAAGTCCAACTCGTCGATAGCCGCCGAGTTGGGTATCACCCAGCGGTCTGCCGAGAGCATGGTGCAACGCGTCATGCATAGCCTAAATTTGCATGCTGACTCAGCCACTAATCCCAGGGTCTTGGCTACCAGAATGTGGATTGAAGGGCGAGTTACCTCAACATGAGATCTCGAATCCTTGCTGCTTTGAAAAAACGAGCCGCAAACCTTCCAGAACTTGGGCTTCGAGTATTTTCGTGGCGAATATGGTTGGCCTTGATTCCTTCGAGAGTCATATTTATGAGTTCACGATTCACCCCGAGCAAAGACGTCTCAATATGGGAAGTGTTTTTGGGTTCCATGTTGGCAGACATAATTTCGGCGGCACCACTTTTGGTTGGTGGGATAGTCGCTTGGAAGTTTGCCAAGAAAGAGTGGCATTACATAAGCGCCGGGCTCGCGTGTTGGAGTATTTCCGATGCCATCTACACCGAAGTCGCAATTGAATTGGTCGGATTTCAACACCTAAATGACCCACGAATAACGGAACCACTATTTTTGTTGTCGCATGCCATCGGAACCCTACTCTTTGGCGCCATCCTCATTTACGGTCTCGGCCTGTATCGTCAATCTCAGCGGCAGATTCGTGCGAGCAGCGAATCGATGCTAAACCATGAGGGTTTATTGCGAAAGGCCGATGACTACGTAGCAGCCCTAAGTCAGCGATTTTCGGATGAGATTACACGAAACGTAGAACCCGGTTTGGCTCGCATAAAGCGCGAGGTTGAGCAAATAAAGCAGAGCAAGGCCGAGCCTCTTGATTTTGAAAAATTTGCGAAACGAGTCCGCAGTTTCTCAAGCGCCAAAGTCAGGGCGCTCAGCCACCGCATATCGGCTAACCTAACCGAAATAAAACTGCCTGCCATTTCACAACTCAGCATGAAGGCAGGGCTGAGAAGTCGAGTTGGTCGGCTTCGAATTACCCCGCCGCCCGCCGCTCTCACTGTTTCGATGTACGTCTGTTTTGACCTCTTTATGCGACCAAATCAATTTTTCTTCACTTTTATTTTGACTGGCTTTGTAGCGTTCGTCTTTTTATTTGCCATGACCCAACTGTTTCTGTTTGCTGCTGAACACTCGAGGGGATTCTTGACCCTACTTACTTTCACCAGCCACCTAGCGCTTGCCCCGCTGTTAATTTTGCTGCGCTTGAGTCTGGGCGAGCACGTTAACTTCTTGTCATTCATGGTTGGCTCAATCTTGGGCAGCGTGTTGATTTCATTTTTCCGCGCTTCTTATCTCGCCAATAAGGAGGCTTCGACTCTTCTGCTTGAGGCCGACACGGCCCTGACTACCTTGACCGAGAAAATCAGGAGCGAGGCCGAGGCTCTAAGGGATGGCTTCTGGCAGATTCTTCACGGCAAGATTCAGGGAAGGCTTGCCCTAGTCTCACTAACCCTCTCTGAAATCGCAGATTTGCCAACCGGCGACCCCAAGTCAAAAACCTTGGTTGACAGACTTCAAAACCTTTTAGACGGCATCGAACTCGATCTTCAGGATTTAAAAAACCACAGGGTCGGGTCGGCTGACTTGGCCTCAATGGTTTCTGACCTCGCCAAAGAGTGGAAGGGGCTTCTCAAAATAAATACCTTCATCGCCGAGCAAGCTGGGGTCTCGATTCAAGGGTCGCCCAACATTCAACGCAAATTGGTTCAACTTGTGGAAGAGGCTATTCTCAATGCCCGAATTCACGGTGGTGCGAGTGAAGTCTGGGTAGAAATAACAAAAAATGTCTTCAAACAACCTTGCATTGAGCTGAAAATTATCGACAATGGTCGAGGTTTTGAAACGCCAATCAGTAGTGGTCTTGGAACCCGCTACGTGGCAGCTGTAAGTGACCGATGGAGCCTAACCCGCAACGAAAACGAAAAGACGGTGCTGTCGGCGGCCATATCTCTGGTTTCCTAGTTCGGGATTATTCGCGCCACTTTGCCACTTATATCTGTAGCGCAACAAAAAGCTATCGAAGGGTGTCAAGATGTCTGGTATTTCAAAAAAGTGGTTGCCTGGATTAATTGTTCCGGTGGCGATTGTTTTGGCTTCAATAACTGTTCCATTGCAAGCCAATGCGGTTGTTGACCTTCCTGACAAGACTGCGCAAGAAGTTCTGTTGATGGTCAACCAAGACCCGAACATTGCCTTCTCGGCTACCATCACCAAGAGTGCCGACTTGGGATTCCCGGCTCTCAACCTCAGCACCGGAATGACCGACTCAATGGCGAAGTCGGCTCAGGAACTAGCACCCAAGGGTATGGAGGACTTTGTACCTCAAGCCGCGAACAGTGCTCAGTTAGCCGCCGCCCTCGAATTGGTTTCTGGTACCCAGAATGCCCGCGTCTATGTTGACGGACCAAAGAAGTTGCGACTGCAGATTCTTGACCGCATGTCTGAGCGCGATTTTGTTGTCAACGACAACAAGGTTTGGTTCTACGACGCCGGCACTGCAACCGTGACCTACGCTGAGCTGCCAAAGATGCCCGCCAACCTGGCAAACAAAAAGGCTGAGGCTCGCGCGATCATCGAGCAGTACCTGCAACTGGCATCCATCGACATTTCAACACCGGCCAAGGCCGCAAACCTATTGCTCAGCAACCTAGACGCCAGCACCAAAGTGTCTGTTGGTTCAGATGCCAAGGTAGCCGGCAGAACCGTCTACCAGCTGATTCTTGAGCCACGTGCAGCCGTTTCCCTAGTCGACAGCATCACAATCGCAATCGATTCCGAAACCGGTCTGCCACTCGACCTAACGGTGAAGGCCAAGGGGCAAAAGGCGCCCGCCTTCGAACTCGGTTTCACGAGCATTGACTTTGCCAAGCCGAATGCCGCAATCTTTGACTACGCCACCCCACCGGGCGCAACGGTGACCACCGTTCCAATGCCAACTCAGGCCGACTTGGCCAAGGCCGAAGCCGAACTGAACAAGGCGAAGATCGAGTACGCAGCAGACCCTGCAAAAATGCAGGCCATGATCAAGGCCCAGCTCAAGGCTGCCGGAGTTGACTTCGGCGCTCTGAACCTGAACGACCTCAAGTCTGGCGAACTGCCATACGTGACCGGTCGCGACTGGAGCACCGTGATTGACGTGCCGGCAAGCTTAGTGCCAGCTGGCATCTTGGATAACGACACTTTCAGCAACCTAACCAAGAAGGTTGCCGGCGGTCGAATCATTTCAACCTCGCTCTTCAACGTGCTGATTACCGATGACGGCCACATCTTTGCCGGGGCGGTCACCATCGAGGCACTCCAGGCGAGTGCATCAAAATAGTGAGCGAACTGGCGCAAGACTCGCTGGCAATCGAAACCAGATCGCTAACTAAGCAGTTTGGCAGCCATAAGGCAGTCAACTCGATTGACCTAGCGGTTCCAACCGGTTCGGTGTTCGGTTTTCTCGGTCCAAATGGCTCTGGCAAAACCACCACCATTCGCATGTTGCTCGGTTTGATTTCTGCTACCTCGGGTGAGGTGCGAGTGCTCGGTCAGACCATGCCCCAGAATCTGAACTCGGTTTTGCCGAAGGTCGGAGCGCTAGTGGAGGGTCCGGCTTTTTACGGCTACCTCTCAGGCGAGGCTAACCTGATTCGCCTCGATTCTGCAGATCAGTTCGCTTCTTCGAAAGACCGCATCGAACGGGTGCGGGCTGCCCTCGAGAGGGTCGGCCTGTCACATGCCGCCAAAAAGAAGGTTCACGCCTACTCGCTGGGAATGAAGCAGCGCCTTGGCATCGCAAACGCACTGCTACAGCCGCGCGACCTGCTGATTCTTGACGAGCCCACCAACGGTTTAGATCCGCAGGGAACCCGTGAGGTGCGCAACCTGGTGCGATCGCTGGCCTCAACCGGCACCACGATTTTTGTGTCCAGCCACCTTTTGGCAGAGATCGAACAGCTCTGCTCGCACGTTGCCGTGATGAGCGCCGGTCAGATTGTTGCCCAGGGCAAGATCGAAGACCTGCGCAAAGAGGGCGAGACCCGCATTCGGGTTTCGACCCCCGATCTTGATGCAGCCTCGGCCGTTTTGGTCGCCCTTGGCCTAGAGCCAATAACCACGATGGATGCGCAGTTGCGCCAAGAGGTCGTCGCACCGCTTCACGACAGCAAACTCGAGGGTGACAAAATCGTTGCCGCCCTGGTCAAGGCAAAGGTGCGCGTTAGCGGTTTTGCGGTTGAAGAGCCAAGTTTGGAAGACCGCTTTGTCTCACTAACCGGAGAGGGCTTCGATGTCGTCCAGTAATAACCCAGTGGCCAAAATCAAGAGACCGCTTGGTCTCTCGCTTCTCGCGACCGAGCTTTCGGTAATGTTCCGCCGCCGCCGCACCTACGCAATGCTCGGCGCGGTTGCGTTGATTCCAATCTTTCTGGCAATTGCGGTTCGTTTGTCATCGCAGGTATTGGCCCCGGGTGAGGGTCCACCGTTTCTTGACCGAGTGACCCAAAACGGTCTCTTTGTCGGCTTCACCGCGATGATTGTTGGCATTCCGCTCTTCTTGCCGTTGACCATTGCTGTGGTTTCTGGTGACACAATCGCCGGCGAGGCTGGCCAGGGCACGCTGCGCTACTTACTCACCGCTCCGGTTGGCCGCGCTAGGTTGCTGCTGGTCAAGTTTGCTGGAGCAGCGACCTTCGTCTTTGCCGCCACGTTGACGCTCATGATTTCGGGTGCACTAATCGGCGCCGCGCTCTTCCCGGTTGGCCCGGTGACTTTGCTTTCGGGTGATGTAATCAGCGTTCCCGAATCGCTACTGCGCGCCCTTTTGGTTGCCGCCTACGTTTCGATTTCGCTACTCGGTTTATCGGCGGTTGGGCTTTTCATCTCGACACTAACCGATGTGCCGGTTGGTGCCATGGCGGCAATCGTCACCGTCTCAACCGTTAGCCAAATCCTAGACATTTTGCCCCAACTCAGCGTGATTCACCCGTGGCTGTTGAGCCACAACTGGTTGGGCTTCGTCAGCCTGCTGCGTCAGCCGATGGATCTGAGCTCATTCGGGGCAAACGTTCTGGTGCAGCTGGGCTACATAGCGGTCTTCGGTTCGCTAGCCTACAGTCGGTTTACCACCAAAGACATTTTGTCCTAAAGGTTTACCGAAGGGGCGACAATCTCGGAAATGTCGAGGCGCTCTGCCCTGAAGGAGTTCACCGGGTCGGCCGAGGCGTAGCCGATGGCTATGCCGCAAAGCAGCTTATAGCCCTTCGGGATTTCAAATTCGCGATGGATAGGCTTCGCCCAAATCGCCACCGAACCCTGTGCGCAAGTGCCAAGCCCGCGCGCGTGTGCGCTCAGCATTAGGTTTTGCATGAACAGTCCGGCATCCGAGGCCGAGTATTCGCCCAGGCCACTGTGCGTGAAAATGAAAAGCTCGGTTGGTGCCCCAAAGAACTCATAGTTTCTTTGCCACTGCTTGGCCCGACCGACTGCGTCGCCCCGCTCAACGCCGAGTAGCGCGTACAAAGCCTTGCCGATCCGACCGCTGCGAACGGCCAGCTCCTTTGGGTACGGGCGAACAATTCTGTAATCGCTGATCGGCCAGGACTTGAAGGTCGCCAAAAGACGCAACTTGGCCATCCAACCTCCGGTTTGGGCGGCAGCCAAGGCCTTGTTTCGGCTCAGCAACTCTCGGCTGATGCGTGCTCGTTGAGCACCGCTTGCGATGGCCACTAGGTAAGGCCGGGTGTTTGACCAACTCGGTGCGGTCATCGCATCGGTGAGAATCGCATCCATCGTGCCTTGGTCAATCGGGGTTGGAAGGAAATCGCGAACGCTGCGGCGCGAGGAGGCAAACTCACTGAACTCTTTTGGGTTGATCATAGTAAATCCTTCGGGTTGATTATCAGTTGACCCATCCACGAGGCAAGCATGGATTGAAATCGGCGGCATTACACTTATACAAAGCCTGCGGCCAATCAACCTATTTGATAACTTTACGGCAGGGATTCAACGAGTAG
>CANCKM010000037.1 GCA_947378555.1 Microbacteriaceae bacterium | reverse complement strand
GTGCGCTTGGAGGGACTCGAACCCCCAACCTTCTGATCCGTAGTCAGATGCTCTATCCGTTGAGCTACAAACGCTGGGTGCCTGGGCGAACCCAAACAACTTAGTAAGTCTACCTGACCGAGGCGCTTCTGACAAACGGCGGTGAGATTGACCGAGCAACGGGTATCCATCGTGATTTGAAGAGGGCGAGGATTTGCGAGAATGGTCTGGTGCTGAAAATTATGAAATCTCCGCTAATCGTGTTCGCTCTGGCAACCTCGCTCTTTGCCACGCTCGGCGTGCCCGCCGAGGCTTCAATGCCGCAGAACTCGACCGTCAGCGTACGAACCGAGATCACACTTTCAACTTCAGAGAAAGCCGCGGTTGAGTATTACAAAGCCGCATTAAAGGCCTACAGAACGTCGATGGATAAGTTGAGCAAGACCAAGCCGGGCTCGAACTCTGCCAGCCGTGAATACGGTCGGGCAACCAAGGCATGGGCCACCGCAATCTCTCTGCAGGCTTATGCAAAGCGCAAAATCGTTGCAAAGTATGAGGCTTTGGTAGTAGGTGCCGAGGCAAAATACCAAGCCGACCTTCTAGCGGATTCAAGCCAGCAAGCCACTCAGGTTGCCACCGCAGTCAGAGAGACCACTTTGGCGCAGGCCGTCGGTTTTCGCGACCAAGGTCTTACCGCGGTGGGCGATCGCCTGCCCAAGCCGGTAAAGCGGAAGCGTTAGTCAACGCTCTCGGCCGTTAAACCCCGCGTTAGTCGATGTCGCGACGCAAGCTGGTTGAAATGGCCAAAGCTGCAAAAGCCGCGGCATAACCAATGAGGATGAACGTGGCGGGAATCGCATCGAGGTAATCGGTGCTTATGTTAACGCCCGTTGAGGTTGTTCCCTGAACCTTGATTGACATCATTCCGGCGATCAAGCTGGTCGGCAGGTATTTGCCGATGTCTGGCAGGAAGAGCGTTATCAGCCGTTCGATTATGAACAGCCAGAGCAGGCTACTGACCACCGCAACCATTTGGCTGCGAATCAGGGTTCCGAGGGCGACGCCCAGGATTGCAAGCACTGCACCGGCCATTGCGGCTGCGGCTAACGTGTTGATGAACACTTCGGGATGCGGGTCGGCGGCATCGGCGTAATAGCCGAGCGCTATTGCCGAACTCGCAAAACCAAAGCCGGTAGAGACCAACATATAGAAGACACCGCCAATGGCCGCGACGATCAATTTGGACCCCAACACGCTGATGCGCTTGGGTGCACTGAGGAAGGTCGCCACCGCCGTTGAGTGCCTGAACTCACCGGCCATAACCAGCACACCAAGAATCAGTGCAAAAATGTAGCCCTCAGCCGATCGTGAATAAACCGCGTCGACCAAGTCTGGGTTAGTCAGGGACCCAAAATTCACTCGACTTTGTAGGTCGTGATAGACGTATGGCAGTGGTGCTGTAGACAAAATGGCAAGGCCAATGGTGCCAACTAGCAGGCCCCAAAAGGTGCGCGAATACAACAGTTTGAGATACTCAGATTTCATTAGACGAATCATTTTGGCATCACCAACTGCAAGAACGCTTCCTCAAGGCTGCGGCCCTTGGCAACATCGGCAATGGGTCCCTCGGCAATCAACTTGCCGTAATTGATAATCATGACGTCGTCAACCGTGTGCTGCATTTCGGCGAGCTGATGCGATGAAACTAGGATGCTTCGCCCCTCATCCGCCAGCTTCCTCAGGAATCCACGGAGCCAAGCGATGCCGATTGGGTCGAGGCCGTTTGACGGTTCATCCAATACAAAAATTTCTGGGTCGCCAAGTAGCGCAACGGCTAGCGACAGCCGCTGCTTCATGCCAAGCGAATACCCCTTGGTTCTGCGATCGGCCGCCTGGGTCAACTCGACGAGGTCAAGCACCTCCTCGATGCGCGCGTCTTTGATACCCGCCGTGGCTGCCACAATTTTCAGGCTGGTACGCCCCGTCATTCCGTGGTTGAAGCCACCGCTGTCTAGAACCGCGCCAACCTTGCGCAGCGGGTCTTTTATTTCGCGATAGTGCACGCCATCGATTAGAGCCTCGCCACTGGTTGGGCTAGCTAACCCCAGAACACACCTCAATGCCGTGCTCTTGCCTGCCCCGTTGGGGCCGAAGAATCCGGTGATGCGCCCTTGCTCGACCTCGGCGGTCAGATTATTTACTGCTGCGTTCTGACCAAACTTCTTTGTCAGTGCGCGAAACTCGATAACTGCCATATTCGCAGTCTAGCCACGGGCGGTCTTTGGGCGCTAGAGATTTTTTGCTACCCCCGTTCCTCCAGCTTCCTGAAGTTTTGGCACAGTTGTGCCAGAAAGTCTCGGTGGCGCTATCGTTAAGTCAGGTCGGGGGCCTTTTAGCAACGAAAGGACTCCCGAGTTTCATGATACGCAGATTCAGATCCGTCACACTGGCAACCACCGCCGTCATGATTGCCACAGTCGCCTTCGCGCCGATGGCCCAAGCCAGCACCAGTTCGCCTTCGAGCATCGCGGACTACGTAAATGCGGTGGCCGCGGCAACCAAAATCAAGAAGCTTCCTTCCAACCTCAGCCCCTCAATGGCAACGGTAACCGAGAAAAATGACCTCTATTCCAACGGTTGCCACCAAGATCCATCGGCCACCAGGGTGCCAAGCAACTGCGTTTTCGGTGACCTCAACGGGTCAAAAACCATCTGGCTGATTGGCGATTCTCACGCCGCTCAATGGTTTTATACGATGGATGCCATTGCCAAGCGCCTGCATGCCAAACTGGTTGTTCACACGCGCAGCAGCTGCCCCTTTGCCGATGGCAAACTTGAAAACCCGGTCACCCATGGCGCTTACCCCGAGTGCACCAGAACGCAAAAGTGGATTGAAAGTCAACTGGCGATCGCCCAGCCAGACGCCGTGGTCTCGGCCGCCTTCAGCGGTATTTTAAATAATGCGCTCCCCGGTTACATCGCCGCCCTACCTAGGCTAAAGAAACTCACCAAACAATTGATCGTGCTTGGTGACACTCCTTATCGGGGCAAAGATGCTCCAGGTTGCCTAACTAAGAACCCCCGCGACATCACGAAGTGTTCACTCGCGCCCTCGGTTGCCTTCAACGCCAAAGTGGACAAAGGAATCAAAGAGGCAGCCATCAAAGGTGGCTACCTATACATAGACACCCATTCTTGGTTCTGCACGGCAACCACTTGCCCGCCGGTGGTAAACAACATCCAGCTTTATCGCGATGACACTCATCTCAGTGGAGTGGCAGCCAAGTGGTACTCGCAACGCATGTGGCTGGCAATCTCTAAATCTCTTAAATAAGCTATGGGCATTTGCCCACCTCGGTGTTAGTTTGATGCTGTACGCGCCAAAACGTCGCCGGCAGTAACGCCAAACTGGAGGTTCAAATGAAGGTGTCTCAAAAAGTTATTCTCGTCACCGGGGGTGGCGCCGGAATCGGGCGAGAAGTGGTTCTTGAACTTCTAAGGCGCGGTGCCAAAGTGGCAGCTGTTGATCTGAACGAAAAGGGTCTGGCCGAAACCGCCACACTGGCAGGCCCAACCGCCAATCGCCTGAGCACGCATGTGGCAAACATCGCCGACCGCGCCACCGTCCAGGCTTTGCCGGCAGCCGTGATTATGACCCACGGTCAAGTCGATGGATACGTCAACGTAGCCGGCATCATCCAGAAGTTCAAGCGGGTCAACGACCTAGAGTTCGAAGACATCGAGCGCGTGATCGACGTGAACCTTTGGGGTCCGATCAATCTTCTGAAGGCATTCCTTCCCGAGTTGCTGAAGCGCCCGGAAGCCCACATTGCCAACGTTTCTAGCATGGGTGGCTACGCTCCCGTCCCCGGGCAGACCATTTACGGCGCCACTAAGGCAGCCGTCAAGTTGCTTACCGAGGGGCTGCACTCAGAGCTCATGGGCACCCACGTGGGAGTCACAACCGTCTTCCCAGGCGCAGTTTCCACCAACATCGCCCAGAACTCAGGCATAGCAACCGCAGCCGAAATGGCCGCGATGGATACCGGTTCAATCAAAATGGCTTCGCCGGTTTTGGCTGGAAAGCTGATTGTTGATGGCATTGAGAAGCGCGCATATCACGTGTTTATCGGCAGCGATGCAAAGACGATGGATGTGCTCACCCGGCTCATGCCCGAGCGCGCCGCGAAGCTCATATTCTCGCAAATGAAGGGTCTTCTTAAGTAAATCCTGAGACACGCCCGAGTTCCTCAAGATACTGAATTCTCAAGAAAGCCTCAGGTTATATCACAAGGACACTCAAATAGCTGGCATTGAACTCGGCGTGTCGCAATTTTCTTTTTAGAGGGTTTTGGTGACCCTTGCCGGGTTTCCAACCGCCACGCTTCGGGCTGGCACGTCTCTCGAGACCACCGACCCTGCCCCAATTACCGATCCATCGCCTATTGTCACGCCGGCGAGAATGATTGCCCCCGAACCAATCCAAACGTTTGAACCAATGGTTATTGGTGCCGCCAACTCCCAGCCTTCGGCACGAAGCTCTGGGTCGAGTGGATGAAAAGGCGTCATAAGCTGAACGTTGCAGCCAAGCATGGTGCCAGGTCCGATCCGGATTGGTGCCACGTCTAGGGCTATCAGGCCATAGTTAGCAAAACAGTTGTCACCCCAGTGGATGTTGGTGCCAAAGTCCACCTTGATTGGCTCTCTAAGCCAAACTCCTTCACCGACGCTGCCGAAAATTTCGGGTAGCAAGGCTAGGGCCGAATCACTGTCTATGGGTAGTTTGCTGTTGTACTCGGTGGTGAGTCGACTCGCTCTAGCAATCGCCTGCCATTGTTCTGGTCCGGCCTTGTACCAATCTCCAGCGTCCATGCGCTGCTGCATTGTGCGAGGGTCTGAGTCTTCAGGGGCTTTCATGTGCGAATCGGAGGACATAGCCCGATGATAGTTGATTCAGCCGGAATGACATTAAGCCGTTCCCGAAGTCGCGTCAAAGAATAGGTTCGGTCATAAGCCAGCTGAGAGAAGGCGTACTCGGTGAGGAGGGGATCTGATCCCTCGTTCTGCCTTTTGTCGGCTATCGCAACAAGCTTCAGTGTCAGAGAAACGGGAACCGGTACGACTAGAACGGGCGCATCGATTACCGCGGTTATGGCGTCGCGCAATGAAATGGCTGTGAGATCCGTCACGTTCACAGCGAGTGCTCCTTTCACGCTGCCATCCAGTAGGGCGACAAGCGCACCTCCAACCGCACTTCGGATGTTAGCGAGGCTCGTCAGGGCGTGCATAGCCTTGCCACCAGCCGGAAGCGGAAGAAAACGACCAAGGCGGATTGCCTGCTGAACCCGTGGCAATAGTGTCGAGTCGCCCGGCCCGTAAACACCGTGTGGGCGCAGGATTACGGCGTTGCGACCGCTCTGCCTCACAAGTTCTTCAGTGTGCCACTTGGCCTCGCTGTAACTATTGAGAAACCGATAGTCGCCAGTAGCCTCGTCTTCATGAACCTCGCGCGATGGCTTTGTCAGGTCATAAACGCTTGAAGAACTCAGATGCACTATGGGCCCTGACGACAGTTTCAGCATGGCCCGTGTCATTGCCAGGTTATCCACAAGCACTTTTCTGCCCCACCCATCGCGCACACTGGCGGCACAGTGAATCACGGGTAAGTCCGCGAAACTCAGTCCAACCTGGTCCCTTGTCAGATCACCTTGGGCATGCGTAAAGGATCCCAGTTGGCCAGTAGTTGTCTTTCGAGCCGTAGTGGCCGCTGCGATCGACTTTGGCGGTCTGCGAGAAACACCGATCACGTTTACCCCGCTAGCAAGAAACTCACTAGTCAAGAAGGAGCCGAGCGTGCCGGAGGCCCCGGTGATTACAACGGTGTCGAGTTTCATTGGCTTTTGCCTTGGATCGATTCATGGGTTGCGGCCTCGTCTGGGAACAAGGCCTTGGCAAGGGCCGCAAGCTCAGTCATGTTGCGTTTGAGCGACCGACCAGACACGGGCATTGATTTTATTACTCGGATAAGGTCGGGCAGCGCAGCTACATCCATGTGGTGAACTATCTCTTTCTCAACTAGGAGTTGCAATCGATGTTCATCGGCACCCTTATCTGCGGGAATCACGAAGAGAACCACTCGGTCATCTCCGTATTCATTGGGCACCCCTACGATCACCGCGTCAGCGACACCGCTGATTTTTGTTATACCCGGTTCGTAAAGGCTTGGGTAAATGTTCATATTCCCGCGAATCAGCATGTTCTTTTTGCGCCCCAACATTACGATGCGGCCGTCGGCATCCAACCGACCTAAATCGCCAGTGGGGTGCCAGACACTCGGCTCGCGACCGAAATAGCGAGTCATTAGCCCAGACCCAGCAACTTCAATCTCCCGATCGGCGCTGATGCGAACTTTGGTGTCACCGATATGTTCTCCAAGGAGGTCACCTGACAAAGAGTAGGAAAGTTTCTCTTCACCCGTTGCCACCGCAACCGGCAGCATCTCGGTCATGCCGTAAACGGCCAGCACTAGGGTCTCGGACCCCAGCACCGCACCGATTCGCTTGATTAGAGAAGGCAAGACCGGAGCCCCTCCGGTGCCAAGAACTCGCACTCTTGGTGGCTTTTTCTGGCTCTCGGCGTTATCGAGGTGTTGCAGCACTTCGGTTGGCACGGCGAAGAGCACGCCAACTTCCTCGGGGATTTCCTCGCCCTTCTTCGGAATCACCCAGGTTGCACCGGTGGCCAGCGCCACCACGCCCAAGGTCATTGGCTCGGAATAGACAATCTCGCCCGGCTGCAGGCTAAAGCGACTGGCAAAACCCGTCGCATTGGCGCTGAGCGTGGCTAATGAGTGCACAACACCCTTTGGGTCACCCGTCGTGCCAGAAGTGAAGACAATTATGGCATCCGCGTTACCGTCGAGTTTGGGCAAAACGATAGTGGTGTCAACCGCACCATGCCTCCAGGCCGAAACTCCAGTTGCGCCTTTCGGCAGGCCGGGCAGCCACGAGCCAACAAACCAGTGCTTTGCCGTGTCGACAGTTGAATAATCACAAATGTTCAGATTGCGCCAAGCACGTAATCGAGCCAACCGACGATGGCCAACCAGATAAAGCAGCGAGTCGGCCACCACAAAGGAGGCTTCAACCAAACGAGCCCGGGCGTTGAACAGATCCGGAGCGCTGAAAGGGTCGACGAACACCAGGGTTAGACCGGCGCGCAACAGGCCAAGAGTGACCACGAGACTGTCAACGTTTGGCTTGGCGGCATAAAGAAACCGCTCTCCGGGTTTTGCTCCGGCTCGGATGGCATTGCCGGCCACCGAAGCGATTTGCTGCTGCAGTTGGGCATAGGTCACGCGGTCGTCGCCCCAGCGGATTGCATCTTGCTCAGGAAACTTAGTTGCCGCCTCATCGATAAGAGTTAGAAGATGCACTCGATCACCAGTTCTTTCAAACGGGAGGGTTTGGGCCAAAATCTAGTAATTTTCATCGAATGTCAACGTTCTCGGCGTTGAACAAATGCCCCGCGTACCACGTGAGCGATCGCTTCACTCCCCAAGCCTGTAGCCGACGAGCTGAAGCTCGCACCACTACGTCTCGACGAAACTCATATCGGTCGGTGACCTGACGAACGGCCAGGATCAGGGCTCGGTCCTCGTGGCCCTCCTCGATTGCCGTGCGAGTGAACCCGCCCACCCGCTCATACAAAGCCGAGGTGAAAGCCACGTTGTTTCCCTGAGTCATCAGGTATGGGCCCATGAATTGCGGCCCGCGATTAGAAGGTCGCACCCTTCCGAACACCATAGCCAACTCTGTCAAGAAAATGAGAAGAACGTATTGCAAGGCACTCAAATTTTCGTCCCTACGAGGCTTCGTCCAACCGGCAATCAGGTCGACTTGCCCGCTCTCGAACCGGCGAACTAGGGTTTCTGCCCAGTCGGCTGCCGGCACACAGTCGGCGTCGGTGCGTGCCACAACCGTCGCGCCATCAAGAATCGCTGCTCGAACCGCGGTGTCGGAAGCCGCTCCGGTTCCCTTCCTGGTTTCGGTAATGACAGACCAGGGTAATGCGTGTTGCAAAATGAACGCCTGAACAACATCCATCGTCAAATCGGTCGAGGCGTTGTCACAGAGAACAACTTTGAAGGCGGGAAGGGTTTGGGTGCGCAAGGCCTCCAACGTCGCCTCAATCGTCTTTTGTTCGTTGAACATTGGAACCACGACGGCAAAGGTCATAGCTGAAACACGCCCAGGCCCGTCGAAATGCCGCCGGCGAAACCGATGAAAGCGAACTTGTCGCCTGGCTTTACCCTTCCCGACTCCATGGCGAGTGACAACTGCAGTGGAAACGAGATGCTCGTCATGTTCCCATAGTCCTGGATGGTCTCGATGATCTGATCTTGAGGCACCTTGAGGATGCGGCAGATCCGGTTCATGTAAGGGGCGGCGACTTGATGCATTCCGATGAATGCGAAGTCTCGCCAGGCCAGGCCCGCCGACTGCAATGTCTCGTTTAACAAGTGTGGGCCAAGTGAAAGAAACGCTTCGGCGAGGCTGCGGCCATCCATGTTGAAGTAGGTCGCTTCCACATCGCGCGGGGCCCGCGACCCGCCAGAGCCTAAGGTGCCAACGTTCCAGTGGTCCGAGGCCGCAGTGAACCCCATCGCCAAGACGCCACGATCCGGTTCCGTCGTTACTCGCAAGACCATCGCCGCACCGGCATCGCTCATTGAAAAGCCGGCGAAGGATTCTAGGAACTGGGCACGGTCACGGTTATTCCAGCGGATGGCGATGCTCGGGGCCTCGCCGCTGACAACCAGGATTGTGCGATACATTCCAGAGCGAATGAACGCATTGGCTACCTGCACTCCGTTCAAGAAGCTGTTGCAGGCATTTTTGACGTCAAAGACTGGAATCTGCTCGCCACCCAATTTTGCTGAGACGATGTGGCTGGTAGCCGGTTCGATTAGGTCCTGGGATGCGGCTGCAAAAATGAGCAGGTCGACATCGGATATTTCTAAACCGGCCCGCGACAGCGCGGTTTTAGCCGCGGCCACTGCCAGATCAGAGGTGTCTTGACCCTCATCGCGATGGTAGACGGTCTTGACGCCGGTGAGTTTGGCTATGTGGTGAACAGGGATATTCGCACCCTCGGGCGACTCAGCAATAACACGCTCTGCAATTTCAGCTATTGAAAACTTGTTTGGCGCCAGCTCAACTGCCACAGAAACTATTTGCGCATTCAAGCCGGTTGTCGCGGAGAGAGACTCTCGAGTGGGTGTGGCAGTAGCTAACATTTTGCCCCTTGGTGGGTGCTTGTATTGTTCCCACCGCTGTGTTTCTAAGAGTACACATTTGTTCTGGAACTATTATCCAAAAGAACCCCCCACTTTGGGGGCGAGGCCCGCATCAAGTCTCAGCCAACAAAAAAGCCAGCCGTTTCATGGGCTGGCTCTTTGTTTTTGCGGAGACGAGACCATTTGAACCGCAGGCCTTGAAACCCTTATGTTACTTGGGAAACGAAGGCTATTTCTGCGGTCGTTACGCTTATCGCAATGTGAAACTACGTTTATCCTACGACAACCGAGATCGCGCCTGTGTCGCTGGAATGGTTCTGTTCGAATGTCGTAGGACGGGTATAAACAGGAACTATTCACAACAGCACCGACGACAGAACGCAGAACCCAGAAACCGAAGCCTCGGACAGAAACCACAGCGACCTGCCGTCCATCCAACAGGAGGACGTCATGTCTAACAAGAAATCAAAGCACGCTCGCAAGGCCCAGTTGAAGGCCCGAGTAGGTACCGTTCGCGGGCACCTATCACCGAATTGGAAGTCCAAGCCCTGGAGCGAGTACAACGAGCGCGAGTCTCGCGAACTCAAGGCAGCCGGAATCACAAACGAAGCAGATTACCTACGAATCCTTCGTGACGGGGTTCGATCCGAGGAAACAGATGACTTCCTCTGGTGGGCAGCAAACTACGGCATCGGCTTCTGTCGTAATGAGGTGGAGTTTGCTCAGGCCATCGCATGGCGGTTCGCCAGCATCGAGAGGGACCCTCTCCGCAAGTCGATGTCGCAAGGTGCCCCTTCAGGCGACTTGTCGCGAATGAAGGTTCTCCACGCCTGGAATCTCAAGCGAGGCGATCGATATGTAGCCAGCCCATACAGTTTCTATACGCCGGAGGGTCGCACGTGGCTGGCCAGATACCTGAAGGCTATCGGTTTCACAACGCTCGTCATTGATCCCGAAGATAGAACTGAGGGCGAGTTCGACGTGCGGGACGGCATCGTCGTCCACCTGGCTGAAGCAGCCTAAGCAACGGGAATAGCCCGGTGGCTCTCTCGCCGGCGGGGCTATTTGCCCTTCTTCTGTGGAGGTTGCGTTGAGGGGTTTGAGGTCGTTGGCGTAACTGGCCGGTCCGCACGGGTCTCTTCGGGCTTGACATCTTTTGTGGTTTTGTCGTCAGTCATTCAAATCTCTTCTCAGTTGAAGTTGAAGCAGAGGAACGCGGCGAGAGATGCCAGACCCAGGAGAAACGCCAAGACGCCAACGGCATTCAGTACCGCAGCGAACGTGTCCGCATGGCCACTCGTTTCGGGCTTCTTGTCATAGTACTGCTTGATGCGGCGCCGTTTGTCAGCGCGTTCAAAGAGCAGCGAAACGAGGACAGCAGCGATAGAAAGAATCAGTAGGACCCATCCGAAACGAAGGGTCCAAGACTCGTGGGGCTTGTGTACCCTGCCTAGAAACGCTATCGATAGCGCCAAGACAGCCGAGGCAACGCTCACGACGAGTTTGTCGGTTTCGCGGTAGGCCGTTGAGAGCCCCTGTTCGAGAAACTCCCTCCTGCGTATCTTCTGGTCCTTGTTCACCGATTGCCCTTGGCACGGTTGTGCGTGCGGCAGAGCATCTCACAGTTCTCGGGGCTGGTTGCGCCGCCCCTGCTCCACGCTGCCACGTGGTCGGCGTCCATTTCTTCAAGTTTCCAGATCTTCGACTTGTTAGCGTCGTGCCCGAGAGCGCACAACGGGCAATTCGAGATGCCGGCCGCCGTTGCCGCAGCGGTCTGCTTGGCGTGTGTCGCTTTCTTGGTTGGCTCGTCGAACACTCGAACCTCGAGCAGTCTGGTCGCGGTGTTGCCGCCGAGAACGAACTCCCAGATACCCTTGCGGTTCTTGACGTAGGCGTCACCGTATAGGTCAGATACCTGCTTCGCGGTCGCGGTCGGGTTGTAGGCGGTGCCGTGATAGGTCTCGTATAGTCGACCCCATTCGAGACCGCGCATTTCTGGTTCGACATTGGTGAACACGCTCGAAGCCCAGTCGATCACGGTGGTGAAGTAGGTTTTCACCTCGTTGATGTTCTTGTCGCCTCGGTGCTTGCTCATGTAGGCGCCGATGTTCTCTTTGCCCCGGCTCACCCATTCCAGAGCGCGCTCCCAGTACTCTTGCCTGTTCACGGCGCCGCTGACGTAGGCGCTCCACTTTTGGACGTTGGCGTTGTTGGTGTTGCTGAACTCTTCCTTGCCCAGGGTGACGAACGGCCCCGAATAGACCGCATTGAGAAGTTCCTGGCTGTTGAGCGGGATGCCGGCGATGTTGATGGTTTGGAACCATTCCTTGATTTCACTTTCGGTGCCCTCACACTCGTAGACCAGGACGGTCGCGTTCAAGATCTGCTGCTGCTTGTTGGCGGCCATGCCAGAGAAGTACTGCTCCATGCCGTTCTCGTCCTTGATAGCAAACTTGCCGGTCACGAAACGCCCGAAACTTGTGATGCGCTGCTGTCCGTCCAGCACCTCGAAAACGTCTTCGGCGACCTTGTGGAAGTAGATAAGCCCCAGCGGATAGCCCCGCAGTAGTGAACTTATGACGGCGACGTCACGCTTGCCGTCCGCGTAGATATAACTGCGTTGGTACTCGGGCTGGATGGTTAGGCGACCGGCGAGACCGAACAGGCCTTTGCCTTCTAGCGCGTTGTAGACGAAGCCTTCGCTGATTTCTCGGACGGTGTATTCGCGCAGCGTTGTCTTCACTTCGTTGTCTTTCGGTGTCGGATGAAGATTCTCTTGTAAACCATTACCGCAACGCCGAAGCGGTACAGCCCTGCCGTAGGGTTTCCGGCTTGGTAAGCGCCTTTGCCGCCATCCTTGTAGTAGGCGTCGACGAACTCTTGAGTGAGCCCTGGCGTCTTCTTGACGAAGTCTTCGACGAGCCCGTTATCGCTTGTGCCGACGATCTCGAACTGTTCGGGGCTGTACTTGTCGAGGAAAGTGATCGGGACACCCATGACACCTTCATGGTCGGACGGGATCGCGTCGGTGAACGAGACCTCGATAGCGTCGTAGTTGTCATACGACTGATATCCGATGCCTTTGACTTCCTTGTGCTTGCTGAACTTGATGTTGTCAGCCTTCGTCATTAGCGGCAGCGGTTGGTGACGGCGGCCGTGGTCGATGTTGCTGAACCAAGCGATGCCAGGCACTCGGTTCACCGCCTTGCCGTTCTGCTGTCTCTCGAACTTATATGTCGAGGCGTACACAAAGCCATCGGGAACTGTGAAGTACATCCCGGTGTTGAAGTTCGTCGCTCCGAGCCACATCCTGTTTTGTTGAATAAGCGGGAACGCCTCTTTGTAGGTGATTCCGTTCATGTTTCCGATGATGACGAACTGTTTATCCGCTTCGACAATCCAGGATAGGAACTCGCGGAAAAGGGAGAACGGTGGGTTGGTGATGATGATGTCGGCCTGGTCGCGGAGCGCTGTAATTTCGTCGCTGCGGAAGTCACCGTCGCCGTCCAGATACTGCCATTCGAGATCGTCCACGTTGATGATGTTGTCGCCGTTGAGGTCGCGATCGAGAGTATAGATTTTGCCGTTCGATGCGGTCTTCGTCTCGTCGTACTGAGGGCTCTCGAGTTCGAACAACGTCGGGTGGAGGTCGAGTTCTTTGGGTTTGCTGTTCGGCGCATAACTGGTGCTGACGAGTTTCTTGAGGCCGAGGGTCTCGAAGTTCTGCGCGAAGTACTTGGTGAAGTTGCTCCACTCCGGGTCGTCGCACGGCAGTAGCACGGTCTTGTTTCTGAACACATCCGGGTTGTACTCCAGATAAGCGTTCATCTCTTTTTCGATGTCATGGAACTGCGTATAGAACTCATCGTTCTTCGCTTTGCGGGCAGCCCCCAGGTTGTCATTAGCCACACTTCCAGCGTAGCCGACACCGGGACGGAACGGGGTCAGGGGCTTCCGCACCGGAGATGTCACAGGCTGGCTATACACTCGGACGTCCAGAAACAGAGGAACAACATGACACGAGTATCAACCGCCCTTCTAACCGTCGGCCCGCGCACAATTGCGCCGTGGTCAGACCGCTCCTGGCGTGTGTCGGGGTCTGCGCAGTTGGTCGAGGGTTCGACGCCCTACTGGCTTGTGACGCCCACCCTGCCGGCAGAACACAACGTTGAGCCTGATGTCGTCCAGGTCGAGGTGCCAGACCCGTCGGCTGTCGTCGATAGCGTGTTGATGTTGCTTGCCTGTTGGTTTGGCGATGCCGAGGTTGAGACCCACCTGGTGGAGGGTCACAACATCGAAGTGGTGGAGGGGGGATTGCGTCAGATTGCCCCGTATTTTGAACTTGCGGACGAGACGGTCAGGTATCTTGCTGGTCGTCTTTCGAAGTCTCTGCGCTTGGGTGTGACCGTGCTGGACGAGTTCTCG
>CANCKM010000036.1 GCA_947378555.1 Microbacteriaceae bacterium | reverse complement strand
GCCGAGAAGCCAACCACTGCCAACCATGCCGATCGCTTGCCGGTCCAGCCACGAGTTGCGTTGGCGTGAAGGTATCCGGCATAGATCGTCCAGATGATGAAGGTCCAAACCTCTTTGGTGTCCCAACCCCAAAAGCGGTGCCAGGCACGCTCTGCCCAGATGGCTCCGGCAATCAGTGTGAAGGTCCAGAGAATAAATCCGATGATGTTGAAGCGGTAAGCCAGGCGCTCCAGCTTTTCCTCTGACGGGAAGATTGCGAGCACCCGACGAACCAAAGAAACCGTCTTGCCCTTTAGTTTGGTTAGCCAACCGGCGGTTTTGAAAAGGTAGGTGATTGAAAGCGCGGCGGCAATGTTGAAAAACGCCGTAGCGATTACCGCAACCGTGACGTGAATAACCAGCCAGTAGCTTTGCAAAGCCGGCATCAGGGTTTTGATTTCAACGTAGAACTGGGTGGCGGCGGTTCCCAAAATGAGAATCACGAAGCCGGTCACGAAGGTTGCGATGAACCTGATGTCTTTGCGGATGATTTGGGAAATCAAGAAAATGACCGAAACCACGAAGCTTCCGGTAATCGAAAACTCGTACATGTTGGCCCATGGCACCCGTGAGGCAGCGATGCCGCGGGTGATGACACCGAAACCGTGAACCGCCGCTGCGAAGGCGGTGAGGATCAACCCGGCGCGCTCCATAGTGGTTGCGGTCTTGCGAACCTTCTTCTTCTCGCTGGCCAGGCGCGAAAGGTTCAGCGCAAGAGCCAAAAAGCCGAAGGTGTAGATAGTCATGGCTGCCAAAATGGCAACACGTGAAATGTCAGATAGTGGAACGTTTAGCGTTACATCAGTCATTTTTACCGTTCTTGAGTTTCTCGTTTAGTTCTTCAATTACGCGCTGCAAGACCGGGTCGTCGCCTCGCGCGAGTGCGGCAAGCTCGTATCCATCGTCATTCAGTTTCACCCAAACTCTGCGCCTTGGAATCAGCAGCGAAACCATTAGACCACCCAGCGCCAAGAGCGCAAAGATGAGCACGTAAATCTGGCCGGGGTTGTAGTCAATGTCTAGCGAGGCAAAGCGACGCAACGAATCAAAGCTGACCGAGCCCATGCCATTTGGCAGCTGTGCCGATTCGCCAAGCTTGAGTTTGATGCTCTCGACCTTGGTCTTGCCGCCGGTTAGCTGCTTGAGACCGTGCAGGTTGAGCGAGAAGACGTTCTTTGGGTCGCCATCGTTTAGGCCGAGGTTGCCGGCATAGACGTTCATGGTGAGTCTGGAATCTAGTGGCAGCGGCGAAATCGAGGTTAGTGCGCCAGATTTTAGGGTGCCGACCCAGGGATAGAAGAAGGCGAGGATTCCGAACTGGTCGGGTTTGGCATCTGGCACCTTGATCACGCCGAGCGAGGTTAGGTTGGCATCCTGCGGCAAGAAGGCGGTTGGGCCCTGATACGAAATATCGCCGTTGGAATCGCGAATCGTGATCACCGGGGCAAAGCCGTTGCCGGTCAAATAGACATTGGCGTTTGGTGCCTCGAGCGGCTCATTGACCCGAATCACCGTGGTTTTGGCCTTTGCAAACGGGCTCAGCCGGGTCGACACGGTGGCCTTGAAATCCAAAGGAGTGTTCAGGTTGGTCTTGTTTTTGATGTCGTAGGACACCTGAAACTTATCGAGGGTCATGCTGAAGGTTTTGAGCTGGCGCTGATCAAAAAAGACACCCGGTGAAAACGAATCGTATGAGGCCAGGTTGTTCACGAAGGTATCGCCCTCAACCAAAACGCGCTGACCGCTGTAGCTAAAACCGCCGCCGAGACCAACGGCAACCAGCACGCCGATCAGCGAAAGGTGAAAGATGAGGTTTCCGGTTTCGCGCAGGTAGCCGCGCTCGGCGCTAACCGACTGGCCGTCGACGGCCACCCGATAGCCCTGGCGCTTCAAGATTGCGGCGGCATTGCCGAGAAGCGCCTCTCGCCTGGCGAGACCCTTCTTGCTGTCTTTTAGCTTGGCAGCCAGGTGGGCCGGCATGCGCTCGAGGTTCTTGGGGGTAGCCACCGGCTTGGCGGCCAGAGCCTTGGCATGAACGATGGATCTTGGCACCACGCAACCGATGAGCGATGCAAAAAGCAGAATGTAAATCGACGAGAACCAAACCGAACTGTAAACATCAAAAAGCTGAAGTTTGTCAAGAATCGGGGCAAGCGAAACGTTCTGCTTGAAAAAGGCCGTCACGCCGTTTGGGTCGGCCGAGCGTTGCGGGTAAACCGAGCCGGGCACCGCAGCCACCGCCAAAAGCAAAAGCAGCAGCAAGGCCGTGCGCATCGATGTCAGTTGACGCCAGAACCAGCGCGCCCAACCGAGCACCCCTAGCTCGGGCTGCCTAATCTCTTTGCTAGGCGGGTCAACTTGATCGAGTTGACCGCCTGCGTAATCAGATGGCCGGGAGGAAGCCACCGCTCACCTCCTGAAAGTATTCGATAACGGTATTCCAAAGCCCGCTGAGCATCAATGCTCCGAGCAAAATCAATAACCCGCCACCGGCGAGATTGAAAACCCTGATGTGTCGCTTTACAAAGCCAACCGACTTGGTGGCCCAACCAAAGCCGGCCGCCAAAAGAATGAATGGCACGCCAAGGCCAAGCGTATAGGCGGTTAGCAAAACGCCACCGCGAAGTGGCGAGCCAGACTGCGAGGCCAGGGCAAGCACGGCCGAAAGGGTCGGGCCAATGCAGGGCGTCCAGCCAAGGGCAAAGGCAATTCCCAGAACCGGAGCACCAAAAAGCCCCAGCTTCGGGGTGATGGCGAACTTGAAGTTGCGCTGCAACCAAGAGAGCTGACCGATCATCACCAGCCCAAGCACAATGATCAAAGCCCCAAAGATGCGAGTCAGCAGATCTTCAACCGGACCAACCAATACCGAACCAAGTCCGCCGGCGATGCTGCCGAGACCAACGAATACGATTGCGAACCCGAACACGAAGAGACTTGCGCCAAGCACCACGCGACTCTTTGGGGCGGCTGTGCCAGAAACATATCCCAGGTAGCCGGGAACCAACGGCAAAACACAGGGTGAAAGAAAAGAGACCAGCCCGGCAAGCGCAGCCAACGGCACAGCCGCCAAAAGCGAGCCGTTCAAAATCACTTCGCCCGGATTCACTTTAGGGTTTCTGCCGCCGCGGTTTTGATGAGCGCTTTGAGGGTGGCTTTTTCGATGCGACCCAAAATACGTGCCGATACTCGCCCGGCTCGGTCGATTACCAGCGTGGTTGGCACGGCCTGCGGGGTGACAACTCCGGTGAAGGCAAGCAAGACCGACCCGGTGTTGTTATCCATCACCGAAGGGTAGGTCAGTTTGAAGTTGCGGTCGAAGGCCAAGGCGGTGGCCGCGGTGTCTCGCACGTTGACCCCGATGAACTGCACGTTTTGGTCTTTGAACTCGGCCTGCAAGGCAACCAGGTCAGGAGCTTCGGCGCGGCAGGGTGCGCAACCGGCGTACCAAAAGTTCAAAACAACTGCGACTCCGGATAGCTGGTCGCTCGACAGCAACGCCCCGCTTTCACTGAGGCCTGCCCAGCTCACGGCCTCCCCACGATTGGTTGGCGCAAACTCGGTCACGGTGCCATCGCCAGCGATGTAGTTTTTGTTGTCGCCATTTTTGAACTGCTGGGCCAGGGTGTCGTTGGCGGCGCAACCCGAGGTGCCAATCAAAACCGAGGCAATCAGACAGCTGGCCGCAATGGATTTAGAAAGTTTCATACTGCCCCTACGTCGATGGCGTTGATGCGAAGCGAGGCTGCCGGGTCACGGTATTCAACCTCAACCCAAGCGCCGTCCCGGCGTTCAAAACTGGTGATGCTCGAAAGCGCGCAGCGACGTTTGCGCGGGTCATGGGCCAAGGACTCTTTTGCCGTCGTCAGGTGGGTGATCCAAATCGGCATCTGATGCGAGACCATGACGATGTCGCCGGCGAAGGAGCCGGCAGCGGCGCTATCCATCGCAGCAATCATGCGGGCCGAAACCGAAGCGAACGGCTCACCCCAGCTTGGGCGACCCGGGTTTCTGAGGTGAAACCAAAGGTGTGGGCGAATCAAGACTCGGCCGAGGCTGAGTTTTTTGCCTTCGAAAATGTTGTACGGCTCGATGATGCGCTCTTCGATTTGCAAATCTAGGGCCCCACCGAAAGCGGCTCGAATGTGCTCGGCGCTTTCTTGGGTACGCAGCAGCGGCGAGTAAAAAATCGCCGAAACCGACCGGCCGGCATTCAAAAGTTCTTGGGCCGCCAAATCTGCCATCTGATGCCCCAAATCGGAGAGTGCGAAATGCGGCAAACGGCCGTAGAGCACACCCTCGGGGTTGTGAACTTCGCCGTGGCGAACCAGATGAATACGGGTGGCGGGCATGGCTTAAGTCTACCCTCCGCTAAACTTGAGGTTTGAGTCTTCAGGCGTCTCTAAGCCTTCAAAAGACCTAATCGAAAGCAAGGATTGTATGCGCAACCGCACACTCGTTAAAGATCTCGCCGCCAAAGAAGACGGCCCGGTAATCCTCGGCGGTTGGGTCGAAAAGCTGCGCGATCAAAAGCGCATTCAGTTCATCATTTTGCGCGATGAGTCGGGCGACGTTCAGGTCACCTACCCTCGCCCAGTGGTCGATGAGGCTCCGGTTGAAGACGATGCGCTTGCCGCCAAGGTTTCAACCCTGACCAACGGGTCATTCGTTTGGGTGACCGGCCGGCTAAAGCATGACGAGCGCGTCAAGCTCGGCGGCCTCGAGGTGCAGCTTGATGATCTTGAGATCGTCACCCTTGCCGACCCAGAAACCCCAATCGCCGATGACACCAGCATCGACAAGCGCATGGACTGGCGCTTTCTTGACATTCGCCGCCCAGAAATGAACCTCGTCTTTAGGGTTCAGACCACCATCGAAAACGCCTGGCGCGAATACTGGATGGAAAACGGCTTCAACGAGATCCATTCACCAAAGTTGATGGCCAGCCCATCGGAGTCAAACGCCGAGCTCTTCAAGCTCGAATACTTCGAAACTCACGCCTACTTGGCTCAGAGCCCACAGTTCTATAAGCAGATGGCGATGACCGCAGGCCTTGGCCGCATCTTCGAGATTGGGCCAGTCTTCCGTGCCGACCCATCGTTCACCTCGCGCCACGCAACCGAGTTCACCTCGGTTGACATCGAAGTTTCTTGGATCGATTCGCACGAAGACATCATGGACATTCAAGAGCAACTGATGGTGCGCGCCATCTCGGCGGTTGCCGAAAAGCACGGAGCCGAAATCCTAAGCCGCTTCGGTGTTGAGGTTGTTGTTCCAACCGTTCCGTTCCCACGCATTCCGCTCGCCGAGGCCATCGAGATTGTTGCCGCCCGCGGCCACGAAATCACCCGTGGCGGCGACATGGACCCTGAAGGTGAGCGCCAGATTGCCGCCCACGTTGAGGAAACCTTCGGCCACCAATTCGTTTTCCTAACCGACTACCCGGCCACCGTGCGCCCGTTCTATCACATGCGAAACGAGACCGACCCGACCCTCACCAAGAGCTACGACCTCATCTGGCGCGGCACCGAAATCACCACCGGCGCTCAGCGCGAACACCGCTATGACGTCTTGGTCGAGCAGGTCAAGCAAAAGGGTCTTGAGCCTGAAGGCTTGCAAACCTACCTTGACTTCTTCAAGTACGGCGCTCCAACACATGGCGGTTTTGGAATGGGTCTGCTTCGCGTTTTGATGTTGCTATTGCACCAGCCAAACATTCGCGAGGTCGGCTTCTTGTTCCGCGGGCCTAACCGCCTAGAGCCTTAGGCGCTGAGAGCCGTACAACGCTTCTGACGCTGAGCTAGCTCGCTAGTTCGTCGAGCGCCTGACGCAGTCTGGTTTCATCGATGCGCCAATAGTTGTGCACCCGATCATTGATTAGCAACACCGGAATCTGTTCTGCGTACTTGGCAGTCAGTTCTGCATTATCAACGATGGATACCTCTTCGAGCGTCAGCTTGACCTCGGAATATGCGGCTCGAAACCCGAAGAGCACTCGCTCAACGGCGCTGGTGGCATCCTCACAGAGGTGGCAGCCGGGCTTTCCGATGAGTTGCAAAGTTATTTCAGCGTTCACGTAATAAGAGTAGCCATCGGCGCATCCTTGCGCTCAAACGCCTAAACTTGTCGAGTGGCTAAACCTGACGCGAAACCTCGAAAAATCGAGGCAGCTTTCTTTGACGTAGACAATACGATTCTGCGCGGATCAAGCAGCTTTCTGTTTGGCAAGGCAGCCTATGACCGCAAGTTTTTCAAGCGCGGCGACTTTTGGAACTTTGCCTGGCACCAGTTCCGTTTCATCACCAAGGGCGAAAACGCCAACATGCTCGCGTCGATTCAAGATCGAGCACTTGGTCTGATTGCCGGCCGCAAGGTGGCTGACCTGCACGCCCTGAGCGATGTGGTTTACGAAGATTACATTCGCCCAAAGCTTTGGCCAGAAACCGTTCGCATCGCAAAAGAGCACATCAAGGCCGGCCGCGAGGTTTGGTTGATTACCGCCGCTCCCCTAGAAATCGCTGAGGTTCTTGCCAAGCGGCTTGGCCTAACCGGCGGCCTCGGCACCGTCATCGAAAGCAAAGACGGCGTTTTCACCGGGCAAATTGCCGGCAGACCACTTCACGGCAAAGCCAAGGCAAAGGCCATCCGCGCCCTGGCCAAAGAGCGGCACATCAGCTTGAGACGCTCGTATGCCTATAGCGATTCACATAATGACCTGCCAATGCTTACCCTGATCGGCCACGCGGTTGCAATCAACCCAGACCTGATTTTGCGCAAGCACGCCGACGCCGCCGGCTGGAACATCTACAACTTCAAGCGCCGCGAACTAAAGGCCAATAAGACGGCCGAAGCCTTCAAGGTGCCAAAGGTGCGCCGCAAGAAGTCTCAGTGACCCGCTAAAACCTCGTTAAACAAAGAACCCGTCGAGATTGCTCGACGGGATTTTTGTTGGGGCCGAAACCGGCCTACTTCTTGTTGCGACGCTGGTGGCGTGTCTTGCGAAGCAACTTGCGGTGCTTCTTCTTTGACATGCGCTTGCGTCGCTTCTTAATAACTGAGCCCACAAAAACCTCACAGAGTTCGGATGGACTACCGCGGAAAAGCCGGCATCCAAGATGTATCTTTCCATTCTAGCCGTGTCGAGCCTAGACTCGGAAACATGACAGAGCAACAGCCATACAGCGTGCTAAAAAAATACGATGGATTTGAACTCAGAAGCTACCCGCGCCACGTGCTTGTGCAGGTGACAGTGCGAGGCAGTTTCATGAGCGCCGGCAACATCGGGTTTGGCCCGCTGATCCGCTATATCAGTGGCGGTAACCAAACCGGGCAGAAGATTCCAATGACGGCACCGGTTGTGCAATCTAGCCACGACCCAGAAACCCACGTGGTGAGTTTTGTTTTGCCGTCCGGCATGCAGCTCTCTGATGTGCCAATCCCAGCCGATGCCAGAGTCTCGGTTGCTGAGCAGCCTGAGCAACTGGTGGCCGCCAAACGCTTCTCGGGTGGCTGGAACCAAGAGCGCTTCACCGGCGAATCTGAGGAGCTTTTAGCAGCCGTAACAAAGGCCGGGCTGGCAACTTTAGGTAGTGTTTATTTTGCAAGGTACGACCCACCTTGGAAGCCCGGATTCCTAAAGCGCAACGAGGCTTTGATTCAGGTTTCCGCTCCCAAAAAATAACTGCTGACTTCACCCACCACTCAGGAGCCATTCATGAACATTCCCATTCGCAAAATTGCGGCCGAATTCTTAGGTGTCGCATTCATCTTGGCGGCTACCGTTGGCGCCAGTTTCTCGGCCTCGGCATTTGGCCCGGTTGCCATCGCCGCTGTCTTTGCTCTGATGCTTTTAGTTGCCGCCCCAATCAGCGGTGGCCACCTAAACCCAGCGGTTTCGCTATTTTTCCTGGCTCGTCGCAAGATGTCGCTGGCCGACTTTGGCTGGTACCTTTTGGCGCAGTTCACCGGTGCCCTAGCCGGTGTTTGGTTGGGCGGTGCGCTCTGGGGCGTTTTGTCACTCAGCGTCAACCCTGGCATCGCCACCACCAAGGTGAGCTTGCTTTCCGAAGCGGTTGGAACCGCGGTTTTGGTCGCCATCTTCGGTCAGTTTGCCTCGCTCAAACTTGAGCGCTTGATTCCAGTTGCCGCCGCCGGTTGGTTCTTTGCCGTTGGCATCTTTGGGCCGGCAGGCGCCATCTTGAACCCCGCCGCAACCTTCGCTAGCATCTTTGCCGCTCAGGGCTCCATCAGCGCCGCACAGGCCGGTGGCTTCGTGGTTGCGCAGGTTTTTGGAACGCTGATCGCGGTCATCGTGCTCGGCTTTGTTTTTAAGCCGATGGGCGGCGGCAAAACCAAGGGCAAGAAAAAGGCTAAGAAAGCCAAAAAGAAGTAGCCAAAAACCAGACGTAAAAAAGCCGCCCTGTCATTCGGGGCGGCTTTTTTACGTCCTGCGTAAGACCGTGGTCTCAGTCGGTCTGTGGGCCTTCGTGGTCGCCCTTGAATCGGCGCTTCACATCGGCAAAGGTTTGGTCGATCTTGCCACGGGCTGCGGTTTCTGCCTCGCGGGCCAATCTTTCGGCTTCATGCTTGGCTTCGGCTAGCTTGCGGCCTAGGTCGCGGCCAAGCTTCTCGGCATCGGCTTCGATGTCGACGCGCTCGTTGACCTGCTCGCCCAACCAGGTTGAACCGGCTGCCAGCCAGGAACCCAACTGGGCTCCCACTTTTTCGCCAACATCGCCGAGCTTGGATTCAAGGTCGGCCGCGATGGTGGCACCGAGCAACGAGCTCAGCCAGGCTGAAACGTCGGTGAGCGGGGCGGCATCCAAAGTATAAATATGGTTTTGACCAACGGTTTCAGAAGAAACCAGACCAAGCTCGCGCAAGGTTTTGAGGTGCTTCGAAACGGTTGGCTGAGCCTCACCGGTTATGGCCACCAACTCTGACACGGTTAGCGGCTTTGCGGCGAGCGCGTCAAGAATCTGGCGGCGGGTGGCATCTGCGATTGCTGAGTAAATATCGGTCATGACTTCAGGTTAGCCCTTGCCGCTCGCAATTTCACGTGCCCGCGCCAAAGCGGCTTCGGTCGCCTCGGTGAACATGCCTTCGAGGTCGGTTTTTTCCATGCGCGCAATTGCCTGCATGGTGGTGCCGTTTGGGCTGGTGACTTGCCGGCGCAACTCTTGCGGGGTCTTGCCAGAGGCGGCCAATAACTCGGCGGCACCGAGGAAGGTTTCGCCAACCATCAGGGCAGCCTCCTGTGGCGTGAAGCCCAGTTGCTCGGCGGCCTTGGTGAACTGCTCGATCAAATAAAAGACGTAGGCCGGCCCGCTGCCAGAGACCGTGCTCAGGGCATCGATCTGCGACTCATCAACCACCAGCACCTTGCCGACCGTTTCAAAAAGTTCAATTGCTTTGGATACTTGCCGCGCGCTGGCTCGCGACCCGGCAGCGATGCCGGTCACAGCTCGTCCAACTAGGGCAGGGGTGTTGGGCATTGAGCGAATCACCGCCACCGATTCGGCAACCGCCGCCTCCATCGTGGCGTTGGTGATGCCGGCGGCCACGCTGATGATGAGCGCGTCTTGGCGCAGTGAGCTGGCAACCTCAACCAAAACCTCGGTGACGTACATCGGCTTTACCCCGACCAGAATCACATCGGCACCGATTACCGCCTGAACGTTGGCCTGCTCATTGGTTTCTAGGGCGTAGGCCTTGACGCCAAAGTCGGCCATCAGACCATCGGCGCTGTTTTGGCTTCTGGTGCTAACGGCAACGGAGGCCGCATCAAAGCCTGCCTTCAACAGTCCACTCAAAATTGCCGAGCCCATCGAGCCCGAGCCTAGGATTGCGATTCGTTGAATATTCACACCTTGAGTCTAGTTTTTACTATTGCGCTTTTTTACTACCGAGTTAGGCTCAAATTACGAAGCAATAGGGGTTGCTATGAAATTAATCACCCAGTTTTTAGTTTCACTGACCATTTTGGTGGCCGCTCTTTCACCCGCAGCCGCCGTTCAGGCAACCCCGCTAGTTCTCGGGGCAGGCATTGCAGGGCCAACCCTTAAAATTTCTGGAGCCGATCGCATTCGGCTCGGCAACCGTTCCTCGCTTACCGTGCAGACATCGCCCATTCAACCAAACCAGCGCATTCGGGTTTACATGGTTCATTCCGGTCGAAGCTCACTGGTTGCAACAGCAATTAGCAATGCAGCCGGCAAGGCAACGTTCAATGTTCTGCCAACCCATGTGGTCAACGTCTTCCAGGCTCGTCTCGCCAGGCTTCCGAAGGTGAAATCAAACCTATTGCGAGTAGTTGGCATGAGCCCAACCAAGATTATGGTCGCCTGGCCAAGTTCGGTTGGTTGCCTCGAGCACCATTTCACGGCTCGGGTTTTGCCGGCCCGTGGCGGTCGCACCGTCAAGTTGCAGTACTTCAGCAACGAAACCTCCGAGTGGGTCGATGAATCCGAAGGCAGCACCGACTCTAGTGGGCAGGCCATTTTGGCATTTGAATCCAGTGGCAACGGTGGCAACTATCTAGAACGAATCATGGCAGATGCCTACGGATCACTTCTTGCTGCAACCAGCGCCTCGCACACCATTGCCTTTAGCACCTGCACGCCGATGCAACCCGAGTTGCTGACCGACAACGTTTCGGGCACCACCCTTACCGCCGGTCAAAACTTTACCGTTGACTGGCAACTCAATAATTTTGCATCGGCTGATTGGACCGACGGTGTAGCCAACGTGAGCTTCGAAGTGTGTGATTTCAATATGCCGGACTGCTACCCAGACAGCACCGGCACAAATAGCCACTATCAACAGGTTGTGGATCTGAGCTCGGATGGTTCGGGAAGCTTCAGCTGGCCGGCCGAAAGCGGTACCTGGTTGGTGCGGGTGGCAATCGTGGACGGGTCAGAACTCGGAAGCTACGATTACTGGGTTTTTCAGGTTCCCTAGCCTTATTGTCGGCAGCGCAAGGTAGTTTTTAACCAAACACCTTGGAGGATCATGGCAAACGCCAAAAGCGCATTCACCTGCAGCGAATGTGGTTGGAACACGCCCAAATGGGTCGGCCGCTGCGGTGAATGCCAACAGTGGGACACCAT
This sequence comes from Microbacteriaceae bacterium, assembly GCA_947378555.1. Taxonomy (GTDB): domain Bacteria; phylum Actinomycetota; class Actinomycetes; order Actinomycetales; family Microbacteriaceae; genus Rhodoluna. The sequence continues at coordinate 2,789 of CANCKM010000036.1, read as the reverse complement.
GCGCGAGGGGGCGGCAGCCGGGCGCGGGTTAGGCGTGGTGCGTCAGCTGCGGCCAGCATCCATCGTCGCTTCATCAGTTGCTAAGCCGATCACCGATATTTCGACCCAGGCGGTTGCCGCCAAGGCCACCGGGGTTGGCGAGTTTGACCGAGTTTTGGGTGGCGGGTTGGTGCCGGGCGCCGTGGTTTTGCTATCTGGCGAGCCGGGCGTTGGCAAGTCGACACTGTTGCTTGAGGTTGCCGCCCACACCGCGCGTAGCGGCCAGCGGGTGCTTTACGTTAGCGGCGAGGAATCGGTTGGGCAGATTCGGCTGCGGGCCGAGCGCACCGGAGCGATGACCGAGAACCTTTATTTGGCGTCCGAGACCGATTTGGCCACGGTGCTTGGGCAAATCGATGGCGTGAAGCCAGATCTTTTGGTGGTCGACTCGGTGCAAACCATCGCCCACGCCGACCTTGATGGCGCGGCCGGCATGCCGTCTCAGGTGCGCGAGGTTGCCTCGAACCTGATTCGGGTAGCCAAAGAGCGCGACCTGCCGGTGATTTTGATTGGCCACGTGACCAAGGACGGCTCGATTGCCGGCCCACGCGCCCTCGAGCACCTGGTTGATGTGGTTTGCCACTTCGAGGGTGACCGCCAGACCTCGCTGCGCTTTGTGCGCTCGCTCAAAAACCGTTACGGCCCAACCGATGAGGTCGGTTGCTTCGAAATGACCGGCGAGGGCATTCGTGAGGTTGCCGACCCGAGCGGGCTATTTTTGAGCCGCAGCGAAAAGCCAGTTTCAGGCACCTGCGTGACCGTTGCCATCGAAGGCAAGCGCGCGCTGATTGCCGAGGTTCAGGCCCTCGTGGTCAAGAGTTCAACGCCGCAACCGCGCCGCGTGACCAACGGGGTTGATTCTTCGAGGGTCGCCATGCTTTTGGCCGTTTTAGAGCGCCGAGCCGGGCTTCGGGTGAGCGATATGGATGTTTACGTTTCAACCGTTGGCGGGGTTCGCCTGAGCGAGCCGGCGGCCGATTTGGCTATTGCCCTTGCCATTGCCTCGGCGGTGCAAGATAGGCCGCTGGCCCACAACCTCGTCGCCTTTGGCGAAATCAGTTTGGCAGGCGAAATCCGTCAGGTCAGTTCGGCCAAAATCCGTCAGGCCGAGGGCGCAAGGCTTGGTTTCATTCGCAGCGTCGACTCCGGGGTCTCAGACCTCAAAGCCGCGCTATCGCTTGGTCTTAACTGGTAAAAACGCTAAAGGTTTGGCGCAGTAGGTCGCGGTTTCTTGAGCTCTTGCCAACCAACAGTTCAAAGTCTCCGGCTTCAACCAGGCGCTTTGCTTCGGCATTCACGAGTGAACAGTCGGAAACGGCCAGTTCAAGATCGACAACTGCGGTTTGACCCGGTTCAATCCAAACCTGCTTGAAAGCCTTGAGCTCCTTCTCGGCCCAGGTGACGCTGGTGACAAGGTCGGAAACATAAACCTGGACGGTCTCGAGGGCGGGACGGCTGCCGGTGTTTTTGAGGGTGACCTTGGCGTGCAAGGTGGCATCCATCGCGAGTTTCGGCTCTTGAACCTGGAGGTCGGAATACTCGATTTCGGTGAACGACAGGCCCTCACCAAATGCAAACAGTGGGTCTTGGGTGAGGTCGGCGTAGCGGTGACCGTGCTGGCCGCGAATCTGGTTGTAATAGATCGGCAGCTGGCCGGCGTGGCGGGCAAAGGAAATCGGCAGGCGGCCAGAAGGCTCGATCTCGCCAAAGATGAGTTCGGCAATGGCAAGGCCACCGCGCATCCCAGGGTTGAAGGCGTTGATGATGGCTGCGGCGTTCATGGCAGATTCTGGCAAAATGTGCGGCTTCGAGGCAATCAAAACCACAATCATCGGCTTGCCGGTTGCGGCCAGAGCATCGAGCATGGCGTTTTGGGCACCGAAGAGTTCAAGGGTTGCCGTTGAGCGACCCTCACCGATGAGCGCAATCATGTCGCCAACCACGGCAACCACGTAATCGGCGGCGTTTGCGGCGGCAACTGCCTCGGCAATCAGGTCGGCATCAACCGGGGCCGGGGCCGCGATCGGCGGGCGAGGCTGACCATCTTCGAAGGTAGCGCCTTCCGGGTCGGCAGCCAAAATGGCGATGTCGGCACCCTTTGAATAGGTGATGGTCCAATCCTGCGGGGCAACCATCTTGATGCCATCGAGCACGGTTTGGGTGAGTTCGCGCGGGTGACCATCCGGCATCCAGTTGACCTGACCAGAGGCTCCGGCCCAGTCGCCAAGTTGGGCGTGCTGATCGTTGGCGTTTGGGCCAACCACGGCGATGGTCTTGGCCGCTCCACCGCCGGCAATCGGCAGGGTGCCGTTGTTGCGCAACAGGGTTAGCGACTGCCTTGCGATTTCTAGGTTTAGCTCGCGGTGCTCTTCGATTCCGATGACGGCGGCTTGACGCTCGGCGTCTGGCAGGCGTGGGTTTTCAAAAAGCCCAAGTTCAAATTTGAGTCTCAGGATTCGTCTTACGGCATCATCCAAATCGGCTTCGGTGAGCATGCCTAGGCGAATCGCCTCTTGGGCTCCGTCAAAGAAGCCGGGGGTGGTCATGACCAGGTCGTTTCCGGCGAGCACGGCAACTGCTGCAGCCGAGGCTTGGTTTGGCTGAATCTTTTGTTCCCAGACCATGCGGCCCACGTTATCCCAGTCGGTAATCAGGGTGCCGGTGAAGCCCCATTCGCCCTTGAGCACGTCGTTGAGAATCCACTTATTGGCGGTGATTGGAACACCGTCGATGGATTGGTAGCCCAGCAT
>CANCKM010000035.1 GCA_947378555.1 Microbacteriaceae bacterium | reverse complement strand
GTTTTATCGGTTCGTTTCACAATTCGGAAGCTGCGCACGACATATGTAAAGATGCCAGCGCTGGTCTCCACGTATGCGAGGTCACCCTTGTTCAGTTCGCCTAGGCGATTGAACACCGTTGTTCGGTGACCCGATAAAACCGTGTTGTCTTGCAATCCCGGCAACACGCTGCCAACGTAATGGCCGACCCCCTTGGCTAAAAGAGCAGCTGTGGTTCCCTCGTAGATGGGCCAACTCAAGTCCAATTTAGGAAGGGTAATCGTTCCGAAACGGCTGCCGAATTGCGGGCGAACCGGATACAACTCGGGAACACCAGTCGGTGATTGGGCAGGTGATTGTGAAGGCGATGGAGTCTGGGCACTGCTGGAGGTCGATGGGGTCACTGGTGGGGCCTGAGGCGGAGCTTGATCTCGAACCACAAACAGAGCCCAAAGCACAATCGCAAAGCCGGCCGCAATTGCGAATGCCGCCCAAACTCGGGCGGCATCGCGACGTTCTGGCGTTGCGCGCCGGTGCTTAACCACGCCTTCTTCTAGTCCAAAGTACAGCGGTACCAGCTAAGACCGCTGCGAGACCAACGAGCAATGGAGTCGCCCAGTTTGTGGTGTCTGTGTTTGGCAACGTACCACCATTGTCAGTGGTTTGCGTAGGCGTTGGAGTGACTGTTTCTGTCGGTGTTGGCGTCTCGGTCGGCACAACAGCGGCGCAAGCATCGTTAACAATCGTGTTGCCGTCTAGGGTAACCGCACCGTTTCGGGCAAGCAACTGGCCATTGAAACCGGCTCCGGTGTTGGCAGTGATACTAGTGAGAGCCATCACGTGCCCGACAAAATCAGAGTTAGTGCCAAAAGTCGCGGAGGATCCGACCTGCCAAAAGACGTTGCAAGCTTGAGCACCGTTTATCAAACTAACCGAACTGTTGCTCGCCGTGGTCAGTGTCGAACCGGCTTGAAAAATGAATACGGCGTTTGGATCGTCAAGACCGTCGAGAGTCAATGCCCCTGTAATCCCCATCGAACTTTCGGAGTTGTAGACCCCCGGGGTCAACGTTTGACCGCCCAGGTCGGCCGATACATCTGCGGTCGGGGTGCGGCCCGCCGCGTCATCGTAACCCAAAACAAGGTCGTCTTTTGCCGATGTGGTGGTCGCGTTCACAGCAGTGAACTTTGTGCCCGATGTTGTCACCGAGGTGTCACCGGTGAAGGTGCCGGTTGGCGAACTTCCGATATCGGCGCCCCAGGTGCCAGAAAGCGTCGTTGTTCCGGTGTTGGTAATTCCAGATCCAGCAAGCACCGCATAGTCGGCAGTAAGGCCAAGTTCCACCGGTGTCAAACCATTCGCAGAGGCGGCATTGGCTAGCGTAAGCGATATGGTTGCAGCCACGGCGACTCCGAGGACTGTCCCAGAAATTTTTGTCTTCTTGAATAACATTGGCGTAAATGCCATTTTGAACCCCCCGATTCGTTTGTAAGAAAATCAAACTTCTACAAGCGACGCTACAACGATTGTTGGCAAAGTGGGGAAAATGTTTTCGTAGCCTAACCTAGAGGTCTACATTCAAAGGAGAAACGATGGATGCCTTTACTGCCGAAGAACGTGCCGCCATGAAAGAACGCGCGTCTGAGGCGAAAACCCCGAGGATCAAGAAAGTAAATCCTGAAGCAGACCTAGCAGAGGTATTGGCCAAAATTGAAGCTATGCCAGAGCCAGACCGTTCACTGGCGCAGCGGGTGCATGACACTGTGCTCGCGGCAGCGCCCGAGTTGAACCCAAAAACCTGGTACGGAATGCCGGCCTACGCCAAAAACGGCAAAGTCATCTGTTTCTTTCAGAATGCCAGCAAGTTTAAATCCCGCTACTCGACACTCGGTTTCAGCGATTCGGCATCACTTGATCGCGGCGTTTTTTGGCCCAACGCCTACGCATTGCTGAGCATGGACGAGGAAACGGAGCAGCAGATTACCCAACTCGTTAAGCGGGCCGTCGAATAGAGCAGCGGTTTATTTGCGACCAAAAAGGCGGGCAAAGAAACTCGGTTCCTTTGGATCATTGGCGTGGCCTTGGCATTGCTGTGATTTTGGGATTCCGCGCATCACCTGATCAACATGTTGACCACAGCCACTCCAGGAGGCTTTGCCGCATTTTCTACAGGTTACTTTTGAACACATCGTGGGTTTCTGCTCTCTAAATTGTGGTGAGGGTGGCTCGGTGCGAGTCAGGCTAATGCCATAAAGGCTTTTTCGAGGGCCTTGCGATTCTCGGTGCCCTCTAGGTCTTGACCACAGTGGCTCATGCCAGTTGAGATTATGTTGAAGCCGGCCCGAGTGAGCGCCGTGCTGGCGGCGGCCAACTGGGTCAAAAGTTCGGTGCAGTCGCGACCCTCATCAATCATCTTGACGATGCCACCGATTTGACCCTGAACCCGCATCAACCGGTCTCTTGCCTGCTTAAGTTCGATTGCTTCGATTTTCATGTTTTCAACACAACCTTTCTGCTAACCTATTCCTAGCATACCCTAGGGGGTATCTGAAAGGAACTTAAATGTCCAACTTGAAAAAAACCATCGCAGCGTTTGCGGGTTTATTCATAATTCTTGCCCTCAGCGCTTGCGCCCCACAAGAAATTGACACATCTGCCCTAACGGCAATAATCGATGTTCGCACGGCAGCCGAATACCAAGCGGGCCACCTGGTTGGGTCGATCAACATCGACGTAGAGTCGGCGGATTTCACAACTCGAGTCTCAGGCCTTGACCCGACCGGCAGCTACCTGGTTTACTGCCACTCGGGTCGACGGGCGCAACTCGCCCTCACCGAAATGAAATCGCTCGGCTTCAAAACCGTAACTAATGCAGGCGGAATAGACGAGGCGGCAGCGCTGACAAACCTGGCTGTCAGCCAGTAGCACCCTCGGGTTAGTTGGTTTTCAAAACCAACATGAACTGACCCGCACCGGTCTTGATTTCGGTAGCCAGCTTCATGTCTGGTGCGAATCGTGACAAGCGATCAAGCAACCACTCGGATGCCTGCTCGGCATCTGACTGACTAGGGCAACGAGCAATCACTTCTCGGCCGCCTTTGCGTGCCAGGCGGTCGACGGTTGCCACGATTGGCGACGGGTCAACCACAAGTAAATCGCTTGCCCAAGGCACGACGGGTGCTATTTTGCCCTTTTTAGTATTGCAATCGCGGTGAGCTAGTCGCTCAACAACCGTGGCGCCCTTCTTCGACTTTGCAACCTGAAAGCTATCAACGCTTGGTCCACGATCAGAGTTGACCGAGGCCTCCGGATCAACCGGTGCATCGCATAACCAACAACGCCAGTGATCGCGTTCGCCAACTTCATTTAAATCGCTCATTAGAGCAGGTTACGCCATCGAAATGGGGTTTGCCCGCTACTTGAGGATGCGAATGAGTTTGCGGTTGGCAAACTCCTCCATGCCGTAGCGGCCAAGTTCGCGGCCGAAACCGGAACGCTTCACGCCACCGAATGGCAACTCTGGGCTGTCAAGGCCAACACCGTTCACATAAACCATGCCGGCTTCGATTTGGTTGGCGACCCGTTGAACCTGGTCTTTATCGGTTGAGAACAAATAGGACCCCAAACCAAATGGAGTGTCGTTTGCCAACTCGATTGCAGCAGCCTCGTCCTTGACGGAATAAACCATTGCCACCGGGCCAAAGAATTCTTCGTGGTGCGCCGCGTTTTGTGGCGTCACATTGGTGAGAACGGCACCACCGAAGTAAGTTCCGTGACGGTTGAACTCGCTGTGCAGCGTTGCACCTTGGGCAACAGCGCGCTCAACCTGAGCGGCCAAATCTTCGCTTGCGCCAAGAGAAGACAGCGGGCTCAGATAGGTTTCCTCATCCATCGGATCAACCGGGGCGAGTGCCACCATCTTTGCGGTGAACTTCTCGAGGAAGTCGTCATAGAGGCTTTCGATCACAATGAAGCGTTTGCCGGCATTGCAAGCCTGGCCGTTGTTGTCGCTTCTGGCTGCAACAGCGGCGTCAACCGCCGAATCCATGTCATCTGTGCTCAGCAAAATGAACGGGTCAGAGCCACCGAGTTCAAGCACGACCTTCTTCAAGTTGCGACCGGCAACTTCGGCGACGGCTGCACCGGCTCGCTCGGAACCGGTGAGCGAAACTCCCTGAATGCGAGGGTCGGCTATGGCGTCGGCAATCTGCTTGCTGTCGGCGTAAAGGTTTATGTAGGCACCGACTGGGAAGCCAGCTTCTAGGAATATTGCTTCCATCTTGGCTGAAGATTCTGGGCACTGGGATGCGTGCTTGAGCAAAATCGTGTTGCCTAGAACCAGGTTCGGGCCTGCAAAACGGGCAACTTGGTAGTAGGGGAAGTTCCACGGCATGATGCCGATGAGCGCGCCCAGTGGGCCACGACGAATGAGCGCCTCGCCCTCGCCGGCAAACTCCTCGATTGGCTCATCGGCCAGGTAGCGCTCGCCGTTGGTTGCATAGAAGGAATAGATGTCGGCGGTGAAGTCAACCTCACCAAGTGCCTGAGCAATCGGCTTTCCCATTTCGCGAACAATGATTTCTGCCAACTCAACCCGGTGAGTGCGGTGCAGGCCGGCAACTTTTTCAATCAGCGCCGCACGCTCGGCAACGGTGGTTTTCTTGCTCCAGTTTTGGTAGGTCGAATCAGCCGCAGCGATTGCTGCTAATACCTGAGCATCTGTTGCAGCTGGGTATGGCTTGCTGGTTTCGCCGGTCGTTGGGTTGGTCACAATGTATTTGCTCATGCTTCAAATTATGCCTTTTTGTCGGCATTTACCAAACTCAACCAAGGGCCTTTTTAATGCGTTGCACCGAAACCGATTCGACTGTTCCAAGCGACTGGGCAAACAGGCTGACCCGAAACTCTTCCAAGAGCCAGCGAGCTACCACTAGCTTTTCCGGGGCATCCACGGACAGTGGAATATTTCCACCGGCGTGCACGAAAAGCCCGAGCGCTTGATGGTATTCGGCAGCTGCCAACTGATCCCGAGTCGGATTTTCTTGTAGTTTTTCGACCCGTTGCTTGATGGCCTGCAGATAGACCAATATTCTTGGCAATCGGTCGATTCCTGCGGCACTCACAAAGTTTTGATGCAGCAGCTCGTTGACGTGTGCCTTTTCTGCCGAAAGCACGGTCAGGAAGTTCAATGCGCTGACGCCTGAAATGGCTTTGTTGGCTTCTCTTGCGGCAGCCACTATTTTGGTGACCAGTCCAGCGACCCTAAACAGTTCGTCAATGAGAATCGCCGATGCTTCGTCTCTAACCTTTTCAAACTCGGCACGCTTGAAAACCAACCCGCGAGGTTCAACCGAGCGCAGCGCTTTATCGGCAACCGCCATGGTCACATCATCGACGAAAGCGCTCAGGTTTGGGTAGGGCAGGCTGGCAATGGCAAGTTTTTCATTCTGGCTGAGATGCGACTCAACGTATTTGGCCGGGGATGGGATGGCCGCTTTGACCAGCAAAACCACTCCGCGCGGGTGATGGCGCAGTTGTTCAGACTCGGTCGAGAACAGTCTGATGTGCGCCGAAGCGGTCTCTGCCGATTTTGACGGGGCAACCACGAGCGAGGGGAAAGCCCTAACCTCATTGGCGCCGTGCCGACTCACAATACTTGTTGCCAGCTCGTCGAAATCCCAGGTTGTCAGGTTGTCACGCTCGATCGGCGAGTGGGTCTTCTGAGCGACAACGGCCACGGCACCTCGGCTGCTTTCGGCGAGTTTTAGTTGAAGCTCACCTAGGTCTTTGCTGAGCCCAACCGTCTTGCCGCCGGCATCGAGCACCCGATAAGTCATGCACAGTGCCGGTGGTAGACGAGAGACATCGAAATCGCTGGCGCTTACCTGGGTGCCACTCAGTTGCTGCAGGGTTTTGGCAAGGCTGGCAAGCAAGTTTCCGTTTGGTTCGGTCGGCATTACGGCGAGCGCCTTCGCAGCCCAGTCTGCTGCCGGAACGACGTTGCGCCGGATGGCTTTTGGCAAACCACGAATTAATTCGGTGACCAGATCGGCTCTCATGCCAGGCACCAGCCAGTTGAATGGTTCCGGCACCAAGGTGGCCAGAATCGGCAGGGGCACATCGACCGAAACACCATCATCCATCGCTGTTGGGTCAAAGCGATAGCGCAGGTTCAGCTGCTGGCCGTTATGAAGCCACTGACTTGGATGCTCGTGCTCGTTTGGTTGAGGTGCCTCGACACCGAGCAGGTCCTCGCGGGTCATGGTCAATAGATCTGGAGTTTCGTGTTTGGCTTTGCGCCACCAACCCTCGAAGCTTCTAGTTGATAGCACGTCGGCCGGAACCCTAGCCGCATAGAAACGGTAGGCATCGTCTTCGTCTGGCACGGCCTGCGGTTTGCGAGCCCTGTCGGCTTCGGCTTCAAGTTGCTTCATCAGGTCGCGATTGGCCCGGTCAAATGGCAACTTGGCATCCCACTCCCCCTGCACCAGGGCGTGGCGAATAAACAGCTCATGGCAGAGTTCGGCATCGATGCGCGAATACTGCATGCGTCGCGAAACCACGATTGGCACGCCATAGAGCATCACACGCTCGTAGGCGACAACCGAGCCCTGGCTTTTCTCCCAGTGCGGTTCGCTAAAGCTTCGCTTGCAGCGGTCGCCTGCCAAGGCCTCGGCCCACTCTGGGTTGATGGCGGCATTCATGCGGGCAAAGAGCCGACTGGTTTCAACGAGTTCTGCACTCATGATGGCAGCCGGTGGTTTCTTGGCGAGGGTTGAGCCAGGAAAAATGACAAACTTCTTTTGATTCGAACCTAGGTACTCGCCAGGACCCTTCGATGCCTTAGGTGCCGTCTTGCCCTTGGCTAGGTCGGCGCTTTTCTTATCGCTCAACTGCTTGAGGCCGATTTGACTCAAAAGACCAGAGAGCAAACTCATATGGATGCCGTCTGGGTCAACCTTCGGGTTGCCTATTACCAAGTCGAGCGGTTTGGCGAGCGAACGCAACTGCCGGATTAGGTCTTGCCATTCGCGCACCCTCAGGTAGTTGAGGTACTCGGCCTTGCAAAGCCGGCGAAAAGCCGAGGAAGAAAGTTTCTTCTGCTGCTCCTCCAGGTAGTTCCAAAGATTCAGCAGGCTTAGAAAGTCGCTGGTTTGGTCGGCAAACCTGGCGTGGGACTGATCTGCCTGCGGGCGTTTGGCAAGGGGGCGCTCACGAGGATCCTGAATGGTTAGACCCGCGACAATGATCATGACCTCGCGAACCAAACCGTTGTTCTTGGCTTCTAGAAGCATGCGGGCGAACCGGGGTTCGATTGGCAATCTTGAGAGACTTCGCCCAATCGGGGTCAGCTTTACCTCTTTGTCCTTGGCATCTTCGATGGCACCGAGTTCTGCCAACAGCCCCAATCCATCTTTTACACCCCTTGGGTCGGGAGCCTGAAGAAACGGAAACTTCGTAATGTCGCCGAGCCCAATGGTTGCCGCCTGAAGAATTACCGATGCCAGGTTGGTTCTGAGTATCTCGGGGTCGGTGAAATCGGGGCGACCCTCGAAGTCATCCTCGGCATACAGCCGAATCACCACGCCCGGCCCGGTGCGACCGGTGCGACCGGCTCGTTGATTGGCACTGGCCTTGGAGATTGCCTCAATCGGCAGTCGCTGAACCTTGGCCTTCGGGCTGTAGCGCGAGATTCTTGCCGTTCCGGCATCGATGACGTATTTGATGTTGGGAATCGTCAAACTGGTTTCTGCAACGTTGGTTGCCAAAATAACGCGGCGGCGAACTCCCTGAGTCTTGCTCGGTTGAAACACCAAGTGCTGCTCGGCTGCACTTAATCGCCCATAGAGCGGCAACACCTCGGTGCCACGGTTTAGGCTTCCGCTGGCCACTCCGCCCTCAATCGCCTCTTGGGCATCCTTGATCTCGGATTCGCCAGAGAGAAAAACCAGGGTGTCGCCTTCTGGCTCGGACTGCAGTTGCTTTAGCGCTCGGATAATCCCATCGACATAGTCCGAAGCGGTGGTCTCTTCATCGGGGTCGGTTGCCTCGGTGGCCTCGCGCGCGGTCGGAAGGTAGCGCACCTCGATTGGGTAGGTGCGCCCGGAAACCTCGATTATTGGGGCGTCGTTGAAGTGTTTTGAAAACGACTCGGGGTCAATGGTTGCCGAGGTGATGATTACTTTGAGGTCTGGGCGCTTCGGCAACAACTGCTTAAGGTAGCCGAGCAGAAAGTCAATATTGAGGCTGCGCTCATGGGCCTCATCGATGATCACGGTGTCGTATTGGCCGAGGTTTCGATTGCGCTGCAGCGAGTTCAACAAAATACCGTCGGTCATCACCTTGATTTTGGTCTCGGCGCTGACCTTATCGGTGAAGCGCACCTGATAACCGACCAAACCACCGAGTTCAACCTTGAGCTCTTCGCTGATGCGCTCGGCCACGGCTCTCGCCGCAATGCGCCGAGGCTGGGTGTGGGCAATGCTTTTGCGACCCAACTCCAGACACATTTTTGGCAACTGGGTGGTCTTGCCAGAACCCGTGGCCCCAGCGATGATGATTACCTGGTTATTGCGAATCGCCTCTAGGATTTCCTCGCGTCGAAGACTAACCGGCAGGTCTTCCGGGTAGGTGATCTGCAGGTTATCCATCGTCTTCTAATGGTACGAGATGAGCTCACCCGGTTGGCAGTCGAGAGCCTCACAGATGGCAATGAGGGTGCTAAACCTGATGGCTTTGGCCTTGTTGTTCTTCAGGATCGAGAGATTTACCACGCTGATTCCAGTTTGGCGACTGACCTGAGCCAGTGTCATGGCTTTTTGCGTGAGCAGTTCGTCTAAATGGCAGTTTATTTGGGGCACTTCTAGACCAGCCCTTCGGTGTCGGCCTGCAACTTGCGCCCGTAGTCGAGCACGAAAGCCACCGCTATGGTGACGATGCCGATCAAAATCGGCCAGAGCAAAAAGTGTTCGCTGACTGCCGGGATGATTAGCCCACCAACGCTGCTTGAAACGTTTTGAATCACCCAGGGCTCATCGGCAAAGCGATAGCCGGTGTATAGGCCATCGTTGAGACTCACCAGCCGCACCTGATCGACGACAGCAAGGGCTAGACCAAAAAGCGTGATGACCGACCCCCAGCCACGAAGCGACTTGGCAAGCCGCGGTTGAAAGACGCCGCCCTGCAGTAGCGAAACACAGACTCGAAAGAGCAGGTAGGCGGCGAGCGCTAAAACCAGGCCAAAAAGTAGGTCTTGCGCAACCAGCAAGGCTCGCAAGCCGGCAGAGGCTCCGTTGATAGACACGTTGGCTTCGCGAAACCCACCGCCAACCACCGCTAGCTGTGGCGCGTGCATCGGGGTCACAGCGCCTGGAAGGGTCGGAAAGAATTCGGTGAAAAAGACGTTCGTCGAAACGTTCTTGTTGAAAATGTGTTGTCGGGCGGTATTGACGGTTTGGGCGACTATGGCTGCGACGCCGAGAACGGCAGACCACTTGATCAGGGCAAGCTTTAGGCGGTCGCGCTTTGAACCCCAGGGCAAGATGAAGACGCCTAGCAACAGAAGCAAAAGTGTTTCTGGCAAAAGTGAATTAATTAGGTTCATGATTTCTCCTTTGACATAACGATAATCGTTGTTATTGATTATCGTTATGCCTCAGAGCATTGTCAAATTCGCTTTACTGCGCTGCGTCGAAGGGGCGCAAATCTGGAGCCGACTGAAACAGCCCACCAAGGCAGCTAAGCATGGCCTTGGTCCACTCGTCATCGTCAATCGGGTCGGTGTCAAGCTCGCCGATCACCCGACCAAACAACATTCCCAGAATCACTGCCGCGCCTGCCCTTGGGTGAACGTGGGCCTTCAGAACTCCCTTGTCCTTGGCAAGTTGAAGCACCTGCGCGACGGCATCGGTCAACTCATGCTGAGCCATCGCCAAGGTTTGGTAGAGGTCTGGGCGCCCGGCCACGTTTCCAACAATTGCCACTCGCTCAAGAGCGGGCTGCACCGAGAAGTGCGCTTTGGCGAACTTGATCATCTCTGGGTAGTGATCGGCGATATCTTTAATTTCGGTGATGCCGCTCATCCACTTGTGAATGTCAGCAATCTCAATCTTTACAACTCTTGAGAAGTTGTGCGCATAGGTAGCCCGAAGCAGACCACCCCGGTCGCCAAAGTGATGATAGATCGAACCAACCGAGACACCGGTGGTCGCAGAAATATCCTTGATGCGCACCGAAGCCTCACCCCCAGCGTTGATGCAAACATTCGTGGCATCAATCAATAGCTGCATTACCGGAACTGAGCGTTGTTGCACCGGTGTGCGTTCAAGCTGACGGTAGTGGCTCGAGTATTGAATCATTCTAGAAATTATGACCTAACTGTTCTAATTTTGAGGGATTTAATCCTAACCCCTCACAGGCTTCAAACTTCGAAACGGTCCAACATCATTACCTTGTTCCAAGCGGCAATAAAGTCGCTTGCAAACTTCTCGCCGGCATCGGCGCTTGCGTAAACCTCGGAAAGCGCGCGAAGCACCGAGTTAGACCCAAACAACAAATCCACCCGACTACCGGTGAACTTGACGGCACCGGTCTTGCGGTCACGAGCATCAAAGAGCTCTTCGGCATCGGACTGCGCGTGCCAGCTGTTTGCGTTGTCAAGCAGGTTCACAAAGTAGTCGTTCGAAAGAGTCTCGGCGCGACCAGTGAAGACCCCGACCTTAGACCCGCCGGTGTTGGCTCCAAGCACGCGAAGCCCGCCAATCAGAACCGTCATTTCGGGTGGGGTTAGCGACAGCAGGCTGGCTTTTTCAACCAACAACCGATCGGCGATGGATGCGTGGCCCTTGCTCGCGTAGTTCCTAAAACCATCCGCCATCGGGCGCAGGTGCTCGAACGACTCGACGTCGGTCATTGCCTGAGTGGCATCTGATCGACCAGCCACGAACGGAACGCTCAACGAGTATCCAGCGTTGGCGACCGCCTTTTCGACCGCAACAGTGCCGGCGAAGACGATTAGGTCGGCCATAGAGATTTGAGACGTTGAACCTGAAGCGTTGAAGGCTTCCTGGACTTCCTCAAGAACGCTGAGCACCTTGGCCAAGTCTTCTGGACTGTTGGCAGCCCAGTTGCGCTGTGGTTCTAGGCGCAGACGTGCACCATTGGCGCCACCACGCTTATCGGTGTCGCGGTAGCTCGATGCCGAAGCCCAAGCGGTTGAGACCAACTGCGAAACGGTCAAGCCGGATTCAAGAACCAAGGCCTTCAGAGCGTGCAAGTCGGCTGGAGTTGGCAAGTCGTTGGAGCCCTTAGCAACCGGATCTTGCCAAATCAACTGTTCGGCTGGCACGTCGGTGCCCAAGTATCGGCTTATTGGGCCCATGTCGCGGTGGGTTAACTTGAACCAGGCGCGCGCGAAGGCGTCGGCAAACTCATCGACATTTGCCAGGAAGCGACGCGAAATCTTCTCGTACTCCGGGTCGAATCTGAGTGCCAAGTCGGTCGTAAACATGATTGGAGCATGGGTCTTGGATGGGTCGTGTGCGTCTGGCACGGCGTCAGTTGCTGCACCGCCCTTTGGAACCCACTGGATTGCACCGGCAGGGCTCTTGGTTTGTTCCCATTCGTAGCCGAAAAGGGTCTCAAAGTAGGCGTTGTCCCAAACGATTGGGGTTGGGTTCCAAGCGCCTTCGAGGCCGCTGCTGATGGTGTCGGAACCGTTGCCGGATCCAAAACTATTGGCCCAGCCGAGACCCATTTGTTCGATTGGGGCGGCTTCTGGCTCGGGGCCCACATACTTGCTCGGGTCGGCAGCGCCGTGGGCTTTTCCGAAGGTGTGGCCGCCGGCGATGAGTGCAACGGTTTCTTCGTCATTCATCGCCATGCGCTTGAATGTTTCGCGGATGTCGACTGCCGAAGCCAAAATGTCGGGGGCGCCGTCTGGGCCCTCTGGGTTTACGTAAATGAGACCCATTTGCACGGCGGCCAGCGGGTTCTCAAGGTCACGCTCGCCCGAATAGCGCTTATTGGCAAGCCACTCGGTTTCGGAACCCCAGTAGGTGTTGTCTGGTTCCCAAACATCGGCTCGACCGCCACCAAACCCAAAGGTCTTTAGGCCCATCGACTCGAGTGCGCAGTTGCCAGCCAAGATCATCAGGTCGGCCCAAGAAATCTTCTTGCCATACTTTTGCTTCAGCGGCCAAAGGATTCGACGAGCCTTGTCGAGGTTTACGTTGTCAGGCCAGCTGTTGAGGGGTGCGAAACGCTGAAGTCCCGCTCCTGCCCCACCGCGACCATCGCTGGTTCGGTAGGTTCCCGCACTGTGCCAGGCCATGCGAATGAAGAAGGGGCCGTAGTGGCCGTAATCGGCTGGCCACCAATCCTGTGAGTTGGTCATGAGAGCCCGAATATCGCTCTTCAGTTCGGCAAGGTTGAGCGACTTGAACTCGGTCGCGTAATCAAAAGCTTCACCCATAGGGTCGCTCTTGGACGAGTTATGCAACAGTGGTTCAAAGTTCAGTTGGTTAGGCCACCAGGTGTTTGCAGCTGTTCCAAATGGCTGGTTGTCAACGCCCGGATAAGGGCACTTAGCTTCTGACATTTGATCCTCTAATTCTCGTTCGGGTACGAATCTTATTGTTATAAAAAGACTAAACTACGGTCCTTGTTATTCCCAGACCTGATTTTGCTGCGGGCTGGAGTGCAAAAAGCCTAGCTTGCGATTACTTCAAATGGTTGCGTTCGAGCTTCGCGCCCTCGACGTCAACATCTGGCATGATTCGATCAATCCACTTTGGAATCCACCAGGCGGCATTACCAAGAATCGACATAGTCGCTGGAACCAAGAGCAGCCGAACCAGGAAAGCATCAATCAAAACGCCAACCGCTAGACCAAACCCGATTGGGCGAACCGAGCTGAGGTGCGAGAAGGCAAAGCCTCCAAATACGGTGATCATGATTATCGCGGCCGCAACCACAACTGCTCGCCCTAGGTGAATACCGTGGTTGATGGCGTCCTTCGCGGACTTTCCGTGAACAAAAGCCTCGCGCATGCCAGAGACCAGGAACAACTGATAGTCCATCGCCAGACCGAAGAGAATACCAATCAACATGGTCGGCAAAAAGCTCAGGATTGGTCCGGGATTATGAATGTCGAAGAGGAATCCAAGCCAACCCCACTGGTGCACGGCAACGACCGAGCCCAAGGTGGCAAATACTGTCAGCAGAAATCCTCCACTGGCAATCAAAGGAACGGCAATCGACCTAAAGACCAACATCATCAAAAACAGCGAAAGCAGAATCACGGTTCCGAGATAAAGCGGAAGAGCGTCGTTTAGCTTTTGCGAAACGTCAATATTTGATGCTGTGATTCCCGTGACCCCCAAGGAGGCCTGATAGTCACTTTGGATGGTCGGGCTAAGCTGGCGCAGGTCTTTGACCAGTTGCTCAGTTTCGACACTTGCCGGGCCCTCGCTTGGAATCACCTGGAATAGGTAGGTCTTGCCATCCTTGGAAACGGCTGCCGGAACAACCGCAGAGACATTTTTGAGTTTCATGAGATCGGTTGCGATGCCGGCTTGCAACTCGAGTTTTGCATCCTTGCCAACAGCTTTTGAGATTGTGGCGACGGCTGCAATTTGGCCGTTCGCGCCGGCACCGAAGCCCTCGGTGGTTAGTTGGTAGGCGCGGTAAGCGGTGCTGTCAACCGGCTCAGAGCCACCATCTGGCAAGCCCAAACGCATGCTGGATGCCGGAATCGCGGCGGTCAGCAAGATTGCCCCAGCAAAGAGCAGCGAAAGCCACGGGTGCTTTGAGGCCCAGACCGGCTTGCTTGCGTTCTTTGGCGCTTCGGCTTCGTGCAGTTGGTCAGCCGTCGTGACTGGAACGTGAGCGGCAGCCGCCACTCGCTCTTTCTTTGAAAGGACCCTCAACCCAATGCGGCCCAAAAGCGCAGGAGTGAAGGTAAGAGCGGCAAGAACTGAAATCGCAATAGCCACGGCTCCCATGCTGCCCATCATGCCCAGGAATCCGATTCCGGTGAGGTTCAGCGCCACGAGCGCAATCACCACGGTCAGTCCGGCAAAAAGCACCGCGTTGCCTGAGGTTCCAGTTGCGATTGCGATTGACTCCTTGACAGCCATTCCGGCTTTGACCTGACGGCGGTGCCGGTTGATGATGAAGAGGGAATAGTCGATACCGACCGCGAGGCCAAGCATCACGCCCAAAATCGGAGTGGTGGAGGTCATGTCAATGACCGCGGCCAAAGCGAGGGTAAGGGTGGCAGAAATGCCAACCCCGAGTAGTGCTGCCAGAACCGGAAGCCCCGCAGCGATGAAGTTGCCGAGCATTACCAAGAGCACGATGCCGGCAATCAGCAAGCCGATTACTTCGCCGGCTCCCAGAATTCCATTGAGCGACTGACTCAGGTCCTTTGAAAACTCCACCTGAACGCCAGCGATGCCGGCCGAGGCAAGCAGGTTGGTGGCAGCGGTTATCTGGGTTTTTTCAATCTCGTCGAGTGGCTTGTCAAAGTAGATTGCCGCGAGTGCGGTCTGGCCGTTTTTTGAAACGGTTCCAAAGTTAGCGGCAGCGGCCAACAACTTTTTGCCCTGTTCAAGCTTTGGCAAATTCGAGGCAATATCTTTCCAGCCCTTGTCGATTTTGGTTTGGGCATCAGCAAGCTTGAGTTCGTTTTTCGCGATCTGTTTAAACCCGGCGGCAATCATTGCGCGGTTTTGAAGTAGCGGGGCAATCATGGCAGCTGGGGCTCCGGCGGCTCGAGCCTGCTTGATTCCGGCTTCAAGTTGCTTTGACTTTGCTACCAAATCAGCTTTGGCCTTTGAGAGCTTAACCAAACCAGAATCGATGGATGCCTGGCCGTCGGTCAAGTCGATTTTGGCCTGTGCCAGTTTTGCAAAACCCGAGGCCAAATCTTTTCTTTGCTGACGAATTTTCTTTTGAGTCGTGAACGGGTTGAGTGTGCTTGCAACGGAATCAAGTTTGGATACCTCGGTCAGAGCACTGCCAATTTCTAGGATTTGAGCCGAGGTGAACTTGGCACCAGAAGTGCTGTGAAAGACAACCTGGCCAGATCCGCGGCTGGCTGCCGGGAAAGAAGCTTTCAACTGATCGATTACGACCTGAGATGGAATTCCATCAATGTTGGTGGCGGTCGACAACTTGGCGTTTCCCAAAATTGCAAGCGAAACGGTGGCCGCCAAGATGAGCACCCAGGTTGTGATTACCAACCAAGCTCGTCTCGCCGAAAAAGATCCAAGTCTGTATAACAGTTCAGCCAATTACGTTGCTGCTTTCT
>CANCKM010000034.1 GCA_947378555.1 Microbacteriaceae bacterium | reverse complement strand
CGGTGCGGTTTTTGCTCGAGGAGCTGGCATCCATCGCGCCTGGAAACTCCGTTGAGGTTCGCGTGCCGCCGCTAGGTGCCACCCAGTGCATCGAGGGCCCGCGTCACACTCGTGGCACGCCGCCCAACGTCGTTGAAATGTCACCCGAGATTTGGTTTGGTTTGGCAACCGGCGGTTTAGATTGGGCGGCCGCGGCTGGTGCTGGGCAGATTCTTGCCAGCGGGGTGCGCGCCGACCTTGCCGAGGTGCTTGGTCAGTTGAGGGAATCCGTTGCGCAAAAACAGGATTGAATTGAGACATGGCAAATAACCCAACTGAAACCAACCAAGAAGTAAAAATCAGGCGCGCGCCAAAGTTCATTCCGTTCATGGCGATCGGCACCGGGCTGGGTGCACTGCTCGGTCTAATCATCGGGCTCAGCGTTCCGGTTGATCAGCAGACCGGCAAATCGCTTCTCGGCTTGCTCGTGGTCTTTTTGGCCGGTGTCGGTTTTGGGCTCGGAGTTTTGCTCGTGGTGATTTTGGACCGCATTTTTATCGCTCGTTCCAAGACCGCCGAAGCAACTAAACTAGAGGGGTAAAGCCCCAATCTGGGCCGCGCAAAAGCCAAACTTTTTTAGCTGCTACAGAAAAGGAAACCAGCCTTTGCTTCGTGGCGATGGACTTCTAAATCACGACCTGCTACCTGATGAAAAAGGTCCGCAGGACGAATGTGGTGTCTTTGGGGTTTGGGCTCCGGGTGAAGAGGTTGCCAAGCTAACCTACTTCGGCCTTTATTCGCTTCAGCACCGCGGGCAAGAATCCGCAGGAATCGCCACCTCAAACGGCAGCAAAATACTTGTTTACAAAGACATGGGTTTGGTTTCTCAGGTCTTCAGTGAAAGCGCCCTCGAAAGCCTGGTTGGTCACATCGCGGTTGGCCACAACCGTTATTCAACCACCGGCGCAAGCTCGTGGCGAAACGCTCAGCCGACCCTTGGTCGCACCTCGGCGGGCACCATTGCCCTCGCCCACAACGGCAACCTGACGAACACCGCAGACCTTCTCGACATGCTTGCCAAGCGCTACCCAGACAGTGGCGCCAACGAAATCACCGGTGGAAACACCACCGACACCGCAGTTTTGACGGCGCTGATGGCCGGCGACCTCGACCACACCCTCGAGGCCACCGCACTCGAACTTTTGCCAAAGGTAAAAGGCGCGTTCTGTTTGGTCTTCATGGACGAACAAACCCTCTATGCGGCTCGCGACCCACAGGGTGTTCGCCCACTAGTCCTTGGTCGCCTCGAGCGCGGCTGGGTGGTTGCTTCTGAAACCGCAGCCCTC
Source organism: Microbacteriaceae bacterium (assembly GCA_947378555.1). Classification (GTDB taxonomy): domain Bacteria; phylum Actinomycetota; class Actinomycetes; order Actinomycetales; family Microbacteriaceae; genus Rhodoluna. Next base: position 13,988 of record CANCKM010000034.1, on the reverse strand, counting down.
GACATTGTTGGTGCCAGTTTTGTGCGCGAGGTTGAACCTGGCGAGCTAATCGCCATCGACGAAGACGGTCTCAGATCCACCCGTTTTGCCGAGGTCAAGCGCGCCGGTTGCGTCTTTGAATACGTTTACCTTGCAAGACCAGACACTTCAATCAACGGCAAAAACGTTTATGACGCCAGAGTCGAAATGGGCCGTCAACTGGCTCGCGAATACCCGGTCGAAGCCGACCTGGTGATTCCAACTCCGGAATCTGGAACCCCGGCCGCCATTGGCTACTCGCAGGAATCGGGAATCCCATTCGGTCACGGCCTGGTCAAAAATGCTTACGTCGGCCGCACCTTCATTCAGCCATCACAGACCATCCGCCAGCGTGGAATCAGACTCAAGCTGAACCCGCTCAAAGAGGTCATTCGCGGCAAGCGCATCATCGTGGTTGACGATTCAATCGTGCGGGGCAACACCCAGCGCGCGCTCGTGCAAATGTTGCGCGAGGCCGGCGCCGCCGAAATCCACATTCGCATTTCCAGCCCGCCAATCACCTGGCCCTGCTTCTACGGCATCGACTTTGCCACCCGCGCCGAGCTCATCGCAACCGGTCTTGCGGTTGACGAGGTGCGCCAGTCAATCAACGCCGACAGCCTCGGCTACCTGACCAAAGACGGCATGATTGCCTCGACCGGTCAGAAAGAAAGCGAACTTTGCACCGCCTGCTTCACCGGCAAATATCCGATCGAGTTGCCAACCGCAGATCGATTGGGCAAGAACCTGCTCGAACGCCCAGCCGCGGCCTGCGAGCCCGGCCCAGACAGCGACCTAAACCTCTTGGTTCGCGCCCAAGAGGAGACATTGAATGACTGACGCCTACGCAGCCTCTGGAGTTGACACCGAAGCCGGTGACTTGGCGGTAAGCCTAATGAAGCGCGCGGTTAGCGCAACTCATAACGACCTAGTCGTTGGTGGCCTAGGTGGCTTCGCCGGCATGATGGATGTTTCGTTCCTCAAATCTTTCGATCGACCACTGCTTGCCACCTCAACCGATGGTGTCGGCACCAAGGTTGCCATCGCTCAAGCCATCGATAAGCACGACACCATTGGCCAAGACCTAGTTGGCATGGTGGTCGACGACATCGTGGTGGTTGGCGCCAAGAGTTTGTTCATGACCGACTACATCGCCTGCGGCAAGGTGGTGCCAACCCGCATCGCCGATATCGTTGCGGGAATCGCAAACGCCTGTGCCGAGGTCGGCGTTGCCCTACTCGGTGGCGAAACCGCCGAGCACCCGGGCCTTCTCGGTCCCGAGGAATACGACGTTGCCGGTGCCGCCGTTGGGGCCGTCGAAGCTTCGAAGCTGCTAACCGCCGACCGAGTTCAGGTTGGCGACATCGTTCTTGGCCTTGAGGCCTCAGGATTTCATTCCAACGGATACTCGTTGGTTCGCAAAATCATTGCCGACAGCAAGCTTGACTATCGCCAGTCGGTCGCCGAGTTTGGTTCGCAGTCACTTGGTGAAGCGTTGCTCACTCCAACCAGGCTCTACACGGCGGTCTTGAACGATTTGCTCGAATCACCACTTGGTGAGTCGGTCAGCGCCATGTCACACATCACCGGTGGCGGTATCGCGGCAAACCTATCCAGAGTCTTGCCAAAGGGTGTTTCGCTAGACGTTGAGCGTGCCAGCTGGTCACCAAGCGATCTGTTTCGCGTGGTTGCCTCATGGGGCGGCTACGACCTAAAGCAACTTGAGGGCACCTGGAACCTGGGTCTCGGATTTGCCGTGATTGTGCGCGGTCAAGCCGCCGCCCAAATCAGTGAGTTTTTGAATGCCGCCGGAATGAAAACCTGGCAGCTGGGCATCATCGAGTCAACACCTTGCGATGCCGAGTTGCCGGGATACGTCAGTGAAGCCAAGGGTGTTCGCGGTGGGGCAGTGCGCCTAATCGGCAACTACGCCGATTAACGTTGCCGCAACATCGGCAACTATTCCGATTAGGCAGTGACGGTGTCGCCCATGATCAGCGGGGCGTCTTTCAACTGATCCCACTCGGCATCGGTATAGATTCGCGAGCGAATCAAAAAGCGCAAGCCCTCCGGGGTTTCTAGCGAGAACCCGCCACCGCGGCCAGGCACGGCGTCAATCGTCAAATGGGTGTGCTGCCAGTATTCAAATTGCTCGAGCGACATCCAAACCCTAATCGGGGCTTCGATGCCATCGACAAACAGCTCGCCTATCAACACGTCTGATGAACCAACCCGAAACTCGCCAACCGGGTAGCACATGGGCGAAGACCCATCGCAGCAACCGCCGGATTGGTGAAACATCAGGGGTCCGTGCATGGCGGTCAACTTGCGCAGCAGGTCGGCTGCAATCGGGGTAACATCCACGCGTTTTGGAATGCTCATGTTCAAAACATACTCCTTGATTAGCCAAAAGTGGGAGCCGACTGTTTCAGCCGACTCCCACCCTTAGAGTTCACAATCTCTTCGGTTTAGAAGAAACCGAGCTTGTTCTCTGAATAGCTGATCAGCAGGTTCTTGGTCTGCTGGTAGTGATCGAGCATCATCTTGTGGTTCTCGCGACCGATGCCGGATGACTTGTAGCCACCGAAGGCGGCGTGTGCTGGGTAGGCGTGGTAGCAGTTGGTCCAAACGCGACCAGCCTGAATCTCGCGACCGGCACGGTAGGCGGTGTTCATCTTGCGAGTCCAGACGCCCGAGCCGAGGCCGTAAAGGGTGTCGTTGGCAATCTCCATTGCCTCGTCGAAGCCGTCGAACTTGGCCACCGAAAGCACTGGACCAAAGATTTCCTCCTGGAAGATGCGCATCTTGTTGGTGCCTTCGAAGATGGTCGGTTCGATGTAGAAACCGCCGCTCAGGTCGCCACCGAGGTCGACTCGGTTGCCACCCATGAGTAGCTTGGCGCCTTCTTGCTTGCCGATTTCGATGTAGCTCAGAATCTTCTCGAGCTGGTCGTTCGAAGCCTGCGCACCAAGCATGGTTGCGGTGTCGAGCGGGTTGCCCTGAATGATTGCCTTGGTGCGAACCATGGCATCGGCCAAGAACTTGTCGTAGATCGGGGCATCAATCAGTGCGCGCGATGGACAGGTGCAAACCTCACCCTGGTTGAGGGCAAACATGTTGAAGCCCTCGAGGCACTTGTCATAGAAGGCGTCGTCTTCATCGGCGATGTCTCTGAAGAAGATGTTCGGTGACTTGCCACCGAGCTCCAGGGTCACCGGAATGATGTTCTCAGATGCGTACTGCATGATGAGGCGACCGGTCGTGGTTTCACCCGTGAAGGCAACCTTGGAAACGCGGCGCGACTGAGCCAGCGGCTTTCCGGCTTCAACACCGAAACCGTTGACGATGTTAAGAACACCGGCCGGAAGCAGGTCTTTGATCAGGTCCATCCAGAAGTGGATCGAAACCGGGGTTTGCTCGGCCGGCTTCAGAACGATGGTGTTGCCGGCAGCCAGTGCCGGCGCAATCTTCCAGGTGGCCATTAGGAGCGGGAAGTTCCAAGGGATGATCTGGGCTACAACTCCCAGTGGCTCGTGAAAGTGGTAGGCCACGGTGTCTTGGTCTAGTTCACCGATCGAGCCCTCTTGGGCGCGGATAGCGCCTGCGAAGTAGCGGAAGTGGTCAATTGCCAGTGGAAGGTCAGCTGCCAGGGTCTCGCGCACCGGCTTGCCGTTTTCCCAAGTCTCGGCAACGGCAAGCGCCTCTAGGTTGGCCTCCATGCGGTCGGCAATCTTGTTGAGGATGTTGGCTCGCTCGGTGACTGAGGTCTTGCCCCAGGTTTTGAATGCCAGGTGTGCGGCGTCAAGCGCCTTCTCAACGTCGGCGGCGTTGCCGCGAGCTACCTCACAAAAGACCCGGCCGGTGACCGGTGTGACGTTTTCGAAATACTGACCAGAAGCTGGTGCAACGTATTGTCCACCGATCCAGTGGTCATAACGTGGCTTGTAGTCGGCCACGCTCCCGGCTTGCCCAGGAGCTGCATAAACTGACATCGCTTTATCCTTTCAGCGGCCGGCACCCTTGCCGACCTTCACATTTGGCAGACTACGCCCGCGCTGGTAAAGGTTCGATAACGGTTTGCCCGTACTGTCCGTAAGCAACACCAACGGCTAGTTGACACCTATCCAAACGGCTAGTAAGACAGGTACGATTCAACTATGGATAGTGACGTTCGTGCAGATGTTGGTTTGGGGAGGCGCTCGCCGACGGCTCGCACTCGAGTGGTGGTTGCCGATCGCAACGTAATCACGCGAGTGGGCATCCGCTCGATCCTCGAACGCAATGCCGGAATGGCAGTGGTTGCCGAGGCGACCAGCTATGAAGCGGCGTTGGACGCCGTTGACGAGCACGGGCCAGACGTTTTGATCATCGACCTTGACCTTGGCGATGACACCACCCGTGGTCTGAAACTCTGTGAAGAAATCACCGATCGGTTTCCCGCCACCAAGATTCTGGTGCTGGCCAACACCCTCAGCGAAATGATCGTGATTGAGGCCTTGCGGCGAGGTGCCAACGGCTATCTCTGCAAGGACGACGTGAAGGCCGATGAACTTGGCAAGGGGGTTCGCGCGGTTCAGGAGGGCGACACCGTGCTTGGTAGAGGGGTTGGCTCGCTGATTGCCCACGGGCTAGGTTCAACCAGGGGCAGCGCCGAACGCCTAACCACTCGAGAGATCGAAGTGATTAAAGCGGTTGGTCAGGGTTTGAGCAATAAGCAGATTGCACAGGAGTTGTTTATTAGCGAGAGCACGGTGAAGTTTCACCTGCAAAACACGTCAAAGAAGTTAAACGCCAAGCGCCGGGCCGAAATAGTTCATAAGGCAACGGCTGCCGGGCTGATTTAGAGACCTGATTTAGGGCCGGTTGAATTACTGCTTGTCAGCAGGTTTTTCGGAATCCTCAGCACCAGACTCGTCTTCAGACTCTTCGGATTCTTCGTCCTCAGGGTCGTTTTCGGCGTCCTCGCCGTAAAGATCGGCCCACTTGTCTTCGTAATCGGGCTCACCAGACTCAGACTTGTGCCCAAGCTCACGCTCAAGGGCGTTGTAGTCGGTTGAAGGACTAAAGTACTTCAGCTCTCGCGCCACTTTCGTGTGCTTAGCCTTTTGACGGCCACGCCCCATGGCGAGACCCCCTCTGTCTATTGGGCCAAACCGCATCGGGTTCGGCAAACGATTCTAAAAACCAGGAAACCTTAGGCTATTTTAGCAGGCTTGAAGCATAAAGCACGCCCAGCACAACCGCAACCGGTGGAAAAAGCAGGTTGCCAAGCAGGTTGAGCACGCCTTTTAGGCGCTTATCGGCTTGAAAGAAACCACCGGTTTGAGCGGCAAAGGTGCTGAAGGTTGAGAGCCCACCGGCCAAGCCCATGGTTAAAAATACGGTGATTAGACTCTGCTGGCCGGAGGCCGAACTAAAGATCAACGCGAAACCGGCGAGGAAGGACGCCAAAACGTTTGCAACCATGATGCCGTATGGCAAAAAGCCATCCCAGCGCGACAAAAGTAGCCGCAAAACCGAACCGAGACCACCAAGGCCGGCAACCGCCAGCAGTGCCAAAACTCCCTGAGAACTCAGTTGCATTTAGTCCTCCAGCTTTCTTTTTTGGGTGGACAGGTAGCCGAAACGCAAACCTGCCCAGTAGGCGACGATGCCGGCGCCAAACATGCTAACCACCAGTACCGTGCTGCCGAAAATCGACCCGAGATTGACCGCATACCAAAGGGCAACGCCGCTCATGGTCGTGAAACCTCCGGCCAAGCCAATGCTCCAGAACGCACGGGCGTTATCCGAGTGGAATCGGTTATCGCCGTTAAACCAGCCGAGAGCCGCAGCCCCCAGCAGGTTGACCACGTAAAGGGTCAACAGGGTGTTTGAGATTGCGGTGTCGGCGGCAAAGCGCCCGAGGGTGCCCAATGCACCACCGGCAAAGGTGAGGCCAATCGTGGTCGGGTTAAGTTTCAAGTTCTGCCTAAACCTCGTAGTGAATGTCTTCTGGCTTTACAGTCTGCACCACGTTGGCACCTGGCTTGTGGGTGCGGCGCATAGGGCGCACGCTGCCACGTCTGGCATCACCCGGCAGTGGGCGGCGGCTGAAGAGGTCGACCTTTAGGGCCGACTCGAGCTTCCAAGGAACCAAAGTCACCATTACGCCGCGCACGTACAACAGACGCTTTCTGAGGCGGTTTGAACGGTGGTTGTGGAAGAAGTGCTCCCACCAGGCTCCGACGACAAACTTTGGAAGGTAAACGGCGATGCGCTCTGAGCCGTTGCGGTCGCGGTGGTCTTCAAGAAACTTGATGAGCGGTTCTGAGAACTCGCGGTAAGGCGACTCGATGATCTTGAGTGGCACCTCCATGCCGTACTTCTTCCACTCGCGAGCAAAGGCTCTGGCGCGCTCTGGGTCAACGGCAATGTGAACGGCGTCGAGCTCGGTGTGGCGGCTCGACAGGGCATAGTCAAGGGCCTTGAGCTGGGGCTTGTTGAGCTGATCCATCAAGACCACCGCGTAGTCGCCGGTTGAGCCAAACTTGGTGTCGGCGTCGAGGGCGATCTCGCGCTTCACCGCCTTGTAGTACTTGCCGGTGTTGAACATGATCCAGTAAAGAATCGGCATGATGACAAAGACCATCCAGGCACCGTGGGTGAACTTGGTGATCGTCACGATGATCAAGACGCTTCCGGTTAGGAATGCACCGAGCCCGTTGATGGCAAGGCCGGAACGGGCGGCCCTTGGGGTGATGCTGCCCTTGGCAAGGCCGCGGCGCCAGTGACGCAACATTCCAATCTGACCGATCGTGAACGAGGTGAAGACGCCAAGGATGTAGAGCTGAATCAGTCGAGTCACGTTGGCTTCAAAAATCAGCAACATTCCAAGTGCAACCAGGGTCAGCGAGAGCATTCCGTTTGAGTAAACCAGGCGGTCACCGCGGGTCAAAAGCGCCTTGGGTGCAAAACCGTCCTTGGCTAGCACAGAGGTCAAAAGCGGGAAGCCATTGAAGGCGGTGTTGGCGGCCAAAAGCAAAACCAGCGCGGTGCCGGCCTGAATCACATAAAACAGGATTGAGTTAGCGCCGAAAACCGCCGAGCCAATCTGCGCCATGACGCTTAGCTGAGGCGCGGTCGCGCACTCCACCCAACCCTTTAGGTCACAGGGATTCTCGGAATAGTGCACGTTCGACAGCAGCGCCAGAGTGACGATGCCAATAAACATGGTGACTGCCGTGATGCCCATCAGAACCATGGTGATCTGGGCGTTTTTAACCTTGGGCGCGCGGAAGGCCGGAACACCGTTGGCGATGGCCTCGATGCCGGTCAGGGCGGCCGAACCGGATGCGAAGGCGCGCAGCAAAAGCAAAATCACAGCCGCCTGGAAAGGGCCGCCAACGCTGAGGGCATGGGCCGCATCGGTGTTTTCAACCGCAACTTGATAGCCGGCCGATGGGGCAACCAGGGCGGCACCACTGATCAGCTTGAAAACTCCGGTGCCAATCATCAAAAGCACCGAGCCGATGAAAAGGTAGGTGGGAATAGCAAAAGCGGTGCCGGATTCGCGCACCCCGCGAAGGTTCACGGCGCAGAGAGCAATCAAAAAACCGACGGCGATTTCAACGCGGTAGGGCGAGAGTTCGGGGAAGGCCGAAATCACATTGTCGGTTCCAGAGGCGATGGATACCGCTACGGTCATCACATAGTCGAGCAGCAGGGCAGAGGCCACAATCAACGCGGCTCGGTCACCAATGTTCTTTTTGGCAACCTCATAGTCGCCACCGCCGGATGGGTAAGCCTCAATGATTTTGCGATAGCTCAAAACGATAACGGTGAGTAAAAGCACAACCACGGCGGCAATTCCGGGGGCAAAAGCCAAGAAACTGACACCACCGAGGGTCAAAATCATCAGCAACTCTTGCGGGCCATAGGCCACCGAAGATAGCGGGTCGCTGGAAAAGATCGGCAGGGCTATGAATTTAGGCAGGAGTTGACCCTCGAGGTTTTTATTTGAGAGTTTCTTGCCTAGAAAAATACGTTTTGGCTTGAGCGCTTCGTTCACGAGGAATAAGACTACTCGCAATCAATGGTCACGATTTGATAAGACTATTTACTTGAGCGAGCGCAGGGGTTAGTTTATAAAAATGACTGCTGACCGATCCAAAGATCCAACCAAACAGTTGCAGGCCGAGGCTGCCGAACGTTGGCCAACCGAATACTCCGAGAGTCGCGCAAGACTCAAAAAGTTGAGCGCCTCGGAACAGAAGGTTCTGTTCGACTCGGGCGGCGCAATCACCACATCCATCGCCGGTTTATTCATTAACGGCGAAACGGCCGACAGCCCTCAGGTTCAAGAGCTAATCGGCCGTCACTACCGCTGGGTTGACTGTTTCTGGACTCCCAGTCAGGCTTCGTACATTGGTTTAGGTGAGCTGTACGTGCAAGATCAGCGTTTTGCGCAGAACTATGAAAAGCACGCCACCGGTTTGGCCGAGTTTATGCGTCGGTCAATGACTCTTTGGGCTTGCGAGAACCTAACCTAAAGGTCGAGGCGAATCCCAACAGCAAGAAGATACCGGCCGCGCCAGCCGACCACTTGGCACCATCGGTGAAAGCCTCGCCAGCTGCGGTTTGAATCGCCTTGGCGGTTGCCGGGTCTTGGTGCAACTGCCCGATTGAAATGCCTTCTAGGCCTGGGATAACTCCTCCAGCGGTCTCAACCACTGCGGTAACCACCGTGGTCTGGTTGCTGCCGGTCACGTTTAGCTCGGTTAGCTTGGCCTCGAGGCTCGACTGGGTGGCCGTGAAGAGCACGGTTCCCAAAACTGCGATGCCGAGGGCCGAACCAATTTGACGAACCGTGGACTGCGAGCCTGAGGCCTGACCAATCTTGTTGAAAGGCACGTCGACCATGATGACGCCGGTCAACTGAGCGGTTGCCAAACCGATACCGATTCCGTAAAGGAATAGGAACGGTGCAACTACACCCCAGCCGCCACCCGCGTTGGCAATCAGTGCGATGCCGACAACACCGGCAAGCTCAAGGCCAACACCGATTCGAACGGCAACGGCCGGAGCCAACTTGCCGCTCAGGGCGCCACCCACTGCAGAAGCCAAGAAGGCACCGCCGGCAAGCCAGAGCAGAACCAAACCGGATTCGATTGGGGTTAGGCCCTCAACGTTTTGCAACCAAAGTGGAATCGCGAACAGGATTCCAAACTCACCGAGTGAAATCACAAGGGCTGCAATCGAACCGTTTCTGAACGATGAAATGTTGAACAGGTCGAGGTCAAGCAAGACGTTCTTGTGTGCCTTCTCACGAGCCTTTTCCCAGAGCACAAACAAAATGCCGAATACCAGCGAGATGACAAGCGAAACCGGAATGACCGAAATGCCACCGGTTGGCCACTCGAAGCCGCCAAGCGCGAAGACGTTTGTGTCGCTGGCATCCCACCAGCCGTAGGTGCGGCCTTCGATTAGACCGAACACCATGGTTAGGAACAGGATCACCGAAAGGAATGCGCCGAAGTAGTCGATGCCACCGGCGCGCTGGGTGGCCTTGGATTCGGAAACATACCACCAGAGACCGGAAACCACGATGAGACCGATTGGCAGGTTAATCATGAAGGCCCACTGCCAGCCGTCAAGGCCCCATAGGGTTTCATAGCTGGCTAGCCAGCCGCCGAGGACGGGGCCGAGGGCAACCATTCCACCGATGGTCGAACCCCAAACCGCAAAGGCAATTCCGCGCTCTTTGCCCTGAAAGTTGGCGTTGACGAGCGAGAGGGTGGTTGGCAGAACCATTGAGCCACCGACACCCTGAACCACGCGGGCCAAGATGAGCCCGTTGGCGTCAGGCGCTAAACCAGCCCAAACCGAAGCCGCGATGAAGATCAAGATACCAATCATCAGCAGCCGCTTGCGACCAATACGGTCGGCTATCGAGCCCCAAACCAAAAGCAGTGATGCAAAGACCAACACGTAGCTCTCTTGCACCCACTGAACCTCGGTTGACGAGATTGAGAGGGCCTTGATAACGGTTGGAAAGATTGTGTTGACGATGGTGCCGTCGATGATGACCAGCGAGATCGACATTGATATGAAAATCAATCCAATCCAACGGTTGCGAATGGCTTGAGCCATGGTTTTCCTCGTATCTGTTTGGTGTTTTAGTTGTTGTCTTGGTCGACTAGGCGATTGCCAGAAGCATGCAGCCGGCAATGGCAAGGCCAATGCCAACAGTTTGTGATGTTGCGATTCTTTCCCTGAGAACCAATCTAGCCAGCAAAATGGTCCCAACCGGGTATAAAGCGGTCAAAACGCTGGCAACGGTTAGCGACCCGGCTCTTGCGGCGAGCAGAAAAAACAGGTTGGCAAGCGAGTCAAAGAGGCCGGCGGCAACCACGGCGGCCCAAATCTTGGGGCTCACCTTGGCACGCATGTCAACCGAGCCAACGTGCGCTCGCCGAGAAGCGCCTCGCCCACGAATAAACAGAAACAGACTGAGGGATCCAAGCACCACCGAGCCGACGATTCGCAGCAAAATGATCGGCGCCAGCCCAGAGTCGCTCGGCGCCTGATGCAAGAACACCAGCACGAGCCCGATTCCAAGCCCAGCCATCGTTCCATAGACCAAGCCGGCCGCACTCGGCAGCCGCACGTCTTTACCCGGCACGAAACCAACCAGAATCACGGCGGCAAAAATCAAAACCAGCGCCAGCCAGCCCCAGACGCTGAAGCGATCGCCCTGCAAAATGCCAACGATGGATGGCACGATTGCCGAAATGACCGCGGTCAGCGGCGAAATGATTGAGATGGGCCCGATGGCAAGTGCCGCATAGAGGCAGCTCATCGCAAAGGCCGAGGCAAGACCGGCGCTGATTCCCCAGAACATGGTGCTTGCCGAAAAGGTTGCCCCCATCGAGGCCGAAACGATAAGCATCATGGCTAGCCCCGCCAAGCTGGCGACCGCAGTGACGTAAATCGATTTGAGGGTTTTAGAGGCAACGGCCCCGAAGAAGTCGGCGAATCCGTAGGCGAGGGCGGTGGCGAATCCAAGAATGATTGTGATCAACGAACCGCCTCCTTTGGCGTTGGTTCAAGGTTAACGCCAAAAGGTCCTTAAATGGCGAACCCCAGCGCGGGGGCTGGGGTTTCGAGTGGCTCCGCCCGGCATCGATCCGGGGACCTAACGATTTTCAGTCGTTCGCTCTACCTACTGAGCTACAGAGCCGTGCACGAACTAAATCGTGCCCATTCAACAAAAGCCCCTCTCTCGAAGGGCTCGCACTGAGCGATCCTGACGGGACTTGAACCCGCGACCTCCGCCGTGACAGGGCGGCGCGCTAACCAACTGCGCTACAGGACCTTGCAGTACTTCTGATTCCAATGCTTGGTGACCCCAACGGGATTCGAACCCGTGCTACTGCCGTGAAAGGGCAGCGTCCTAGGCCACTAAACGATGGGGCCGTACTAAGCAATGGAGCCTTACAGCACCAGAAGCCAAGATTAGTCGCTCGATCCGGTTTTGGCAAACCGAAGACCACCCTCTGCGCTTGTTGGGCGGTTTTCGACCCTAAAAATGCTAGCGTTGATAGCAATGAGGGTCAGGAGGTGCAGTTGAATCGTCTTAAAAGAACGCGATGGATACTCGCCGCGGCCACCACCGTTGCCCTGATTACCGGCGGCACCGTTCTTGGCCCTGCCTGGGGTGCGCCTGATTTCCCGAGCTGGTCTGAGGTTCAGGCCGCTAAACGCAACGTTGCCAAGAAGCGTGCCGTCATCGCTGAACTACAGGCCTACATCGCCGACCTTTCGGTGCAGGCCGACAAGCTCAACAAGATTGCCCTCATCAAGGGCGAGGCTTATAACCAGGCCAAAGAGCTCGTCGATGCCATGGCAGCCAAGGTTGACACCCTGCAGGGCCAGGTCGATGCCGCGAGGTCGCAGGCCAAGCAGGCGCAAACCCAACTGGGGCGCTTGGCCGCCCAAATGTATCGCAACGGCAGTGGCAACACCTCGCTAAACCTGTTTTTGAATGCCGGCAAGGCCGATGACCTGCTCTATCAACTTGGGGCCCAAGACAAGGTCGCCCAGCAAACCGACACCATTTATCAGCGTTCGGTGCAGCGCCAAAAATATGCCCAGTCGCTAACCGATGAGCTGGCCGTTGCCAAAGAGCAGTTGGCTGCTAGGGCCAAGGTGGCCAAACAGACCCTGACCGAAGCCCAAAACGCCTCGAATGCCGCCCAAGCCAAGGTTGCCGAGAACGAGCAACTAAATAAGACTTTTTACGCCCAGTTGGCGTCCCTGCAAAACACCTCTGCCGATCTTGAGCGCCAGCGAGCCGAGGGATTGGCTGCAATCAAGCGCCAAGAAGAGGGCAACGCCCCGGACGTGGCGCCGGAGCTTTATTCGGTTGGCGATGCCAATGCCGGCAAGGTGTCAACCATGTTCAACTTTGCCAGGGCACAGTTGGGCGAACGCTACGTGCTCGGTGGAATAGGGGCATCCGTTTGGGATTGCTCTGGAATCACCAAGGCGGCCTACGCCGCGGCCGGCATCTTTATCGGAACCCACTCGGCCACCAATCAGTTCAACACGATGGCGGCTCAGCGCAGACTGGTGCCGCTAAACCAACTGCAGCCGGGCGACCTGATGTGGTACACCCAGTCGAGCTCGTTCAACGGAGACAAATATCACGTCGTGATTTTTGTCGGTGGCGGGCTCATGCTTGAGGCACCAAACCCAAGTGCCGTGGTGCGCATCGTTCCGATTCGCTGGGGCGAGCTTGCGCCTTACGCCGGCAGACCCAGCGCATAAAGCACGGCGCCTAAAGCAACAGCGCGCTGGGAAACTAGCGAGCGACCATTGCCTGCTTGGTGATCTTGACGACCGCCTTGCGGCTGAGCAATCTGGAAAACAGGCTGGTTAGGTGATTGACCCGACCCGAAATGACGCTCGGCGGGCTGTTCTTCAGATCTAGCGCAACCATTGCGGTCTTCACCACCTGCTGAGCGGTTTGCATCTGACCGAGACCGGAGTTGCCACCGGCAATCTCAAAGAACTCGGTTGAGGTTCCGCCAGGGGATAGCGCCAATACCTTGACCCCGGTGCCAACGGTTTCGCCCCAGATGGCCTCGGTGAATGACAAAACAAAGGCCTTGGTGGCGGCATAGACGGCCATGCCAGGAAGCGGTTGGTAGGCGGCGGTTGAAGCCACGTTCACAATCACACCCGATTTGCGCTCTAGCATCGCGGGTAAAAAGGCTCTGGTGAAATCAACCAGCGAGGTCACGTTTAGCGCGATCTCGCTGGCCATGCCATCGGCGCTTTCTTCAACAAACTTGCCGATGTAGCCCCATCCGGCGTTGTTGATCAACACGTCGACGTGAATGCCACGTCGGTCAAGGTCCGCGAGCATGTTGCGCCCGGCGTCTTTGTTGGCCAGGTCGGCGGTAATGACCATGGTTGCCACGTTGTGGGCGGTTTGAATCTCGGCAGCCAGGGCGTCCAACCGGTCGCCACGGCGGGCAACCAAAATCAGGTTGGCACCACGGGCGGCAAGCGCCTTGGCAAACTCGGCTCCGATGCCAGAACTGGCACCGGAGACCAAGGCGTACTTACCCCCGTAGTTAAACATTTGTTTAGTGACCGGTCTTGAAGCGCTCGATGGCCTCGGCGATTAGACGCTCGGCTTCATCCTTGCCAGCCCACTCGCCAACCTTGACCCATTTGCCCGGCTCGAGGTCCTTGTAGTGGCTAAAGAAGTGTAGGAGCTCGTTCTTGGTCTGCTCAGGCACATCGTTGATGTCCTGAATGTGCTGCCAGCGAGGGTCTTTGGCCGGAACGCAAATGACCTTCTCGTCGATGCCGCCGTCGTCTTCCATCGGCAAAACGCCAACCGGGCGCACCGAAACAACAACACCTGGGTAAACCGGGAACTCCAAAAGCACGAGGGCGTCTAGCGGGTCGCCATCGCC
>CANCKM010000033.1 GCA_947378555.1 Microbacteriaceae bacterium | reverse complement strand
CGCTTTGCGCAACGACCAACCATCACTCAACACCAAATCAATGGCACGTTCCCGAAACTCTTCCGAATATGCTTTAGGCATCTCATTTCCTTCTCTGTATCTCGAGGATACTTACAAAGAAACTGTCCGGAAAACGTGGGGCATATCATGGAATGAGGACCGAATCCAGTTAAAGCTGAAGGGACTGAGTCCGGTTGATTACCGAACTCAGTCCCTTGCTAACCTTAGAGCGACTCCTATTTAGAACTCCAACTTTCGGGGTTCAGTTCATAAAGGGGTCTTTTTTAATGGCTGGATTTTGTGGTGTGGGATTCGAACGGTTCGCGAGGCCCGAGCGAGTCGAAGGATCCGTTTATCGAAACCACGGCGAGCGTCTCAAAACATCCAAGTTCACTCCCAAGATATTGAAAAATCGAGTGGCCGAAGGTACTAACCTTCGGCCACTCGATTTAGCTAATTAGAACTGGATGCCTCTGGTGAGGGCTCCGTCGATTAGCAGGTTTGCTCCGCTTGTACGTGATGAAACTGGACTCGAGATAAACACAACTCCCGACGCAATTTCCTCGGCGGTTCCCATTCGTCCGGTTGGATTTAGGTCCATAGCAAACTTGAAGAGGTCAGGGTTGCCACCTTCAATAGATTGCCATACTCCACCAGGGAAGTAGGTGTTTCCAGGGGAGACACTGTTTGCGCGGATTCCCTTGTCGGCAAGGGAAAGAGCCAAACCTCCCATGTATCCGATTATCGCCGTCTTGAATGTTCCGTAAGGGCCCGAAGCAAAATCAGCTTCACGACCAGAAACGCTCGAGATTGCGAGCAAGGACTTGACCGAGCTCTTGTCGAGATAAGGAATTACTGCCTTGCAGAGGTTCACTGTTCCCATCAGGTCAACCCGATAGGAGGCGTCCCAGTTGTCGTCCTCGTCTGGAATTGCCAATGCACTTACGTTGGCAACCGCCATGTCGATTCCGCCGAACTCCTCGGCTGTTGAGTCAACCCAGGCGCGAAGCGCCTGCGCGTCTCCAACGTCTACAACTGTGCCTTTTGCCTTGACGCCTTTTGCGGTCAGAGCCTTCTCAGTTTCTGCTACCTCGTCAGCGTTTCTGGCGCAAAAAGCAACATTGGCACCCTCATTAGCGAACCCTTCAACAATGGCTCGCCCGATACCTTTTGTACCGCCGGTGACAATGGCGACTTTCCCTTTGATTCCTAGATCCATGGTTTACTCCTAATTTCTTGAATTAACTGCGGAATGGTTTGCCGAGTGGAAGGACTTGCTTTCCCCACATCTCGTTCAGTAGTGAAGCGAAGGCCATGTACATCGCCAAAGCTCCAGTCAAGATACCCTCGTATCCGCCGAAAAGGCCTAGGGAAGCGTTTCCTGTGAGACTTGAGATACCGAGGGATCCCAATAGCACGACTGTGAGCGCGAGAATGATTGTTAGTACACGTGGTGCTACTGCGGATGCAATCACTAGGAATACCGTGAAGATTGCCCACATAATGAGGTACGCTCCCATGGATTTGGCATCGGCCGTCCACCACTCGAGTGCTACACCAGCCTGAATGAGACCGAAGGATAGCCAGAGGAATGAGTAACCTCCAAACGCAACAACACCGAAGGTGTCATTGTTCTTGAACGCCATAGTGGCAACTAGAGTTTGTGCAGCGCCACCGAAGAACAGCGCCATTGCGATGATCATTCCATCAAAAGGAATAATTCCACTGTTGATAAGACTCAGCAGAACTGTTGACATTCCATATCCGAGCAGTCCCAGTACACCTGGGTTAGCTTGTTTTTCCATTTGTTTGAACCTCCTTGTTCTTTGAAAAGAAAGACGAATGTCTTTCTCCTTGGTGCTTTTTTTCGCCGCCTACTTGACCGTTTTTGCCAGTTCGCGGAGCATTGAATGCATGCCTTGGTAAGCACTACTTTTGGGCATAAGCTTTTTTGGGATTTTGGTGACAACGGAGTAATTGGTATCAACGGCATTGGCAATCGGTGAAAGTGAGACCTGTGTCACGAGCTGGTAGGCATCCATGTAGTGGATATCGAGCAGCTCTGAAAGCCATCGCACCATCTCCACTTGGCCGATTCGCCAGGCGTCTTCCATGGGGCGCGAGGATCCAACAACCATCCAGAAGTCATCGTTTTCAAGCCTCGGCCATAACGGAGCATTGCCCTTTATGAGTTCGACCATAATCACCGAATTCATGGCACCTTCAACTGCTGTGCCGCAAGATTCACCTTCGCCTTGACGATAGTGACCATCACCGATTGAGAAAAGAGCCCCTTCAACGTTGACACCCAAATAGACGGTTGTTCCAACCTTCATCTCGGGTGTGTCCATGTTTCCGCCAAAGCGTTCTGGCACGAGACTGGTGCGGACTTCACCCGCGGGAGGAGCAACACCAACCGTTCCGAGCATGGTTTCGATTGGAAGCGCAATTTCTAAATCCCCGAATCGAGATTGAAACCCAACCTGGTTCCGCACTGTATCTACGTGATAAATCCATGTCGCTTCAGGCAGTGCCTCATGCAACATGGCTGTTCGGTCGGTTCCAGAAAGCCCCCCGAAAAAAGGAATTGTCGAGGAAGCGCCGAAACTTCTAGCCGGAGTAAGTTCAACGATGTGCAACACGAGTGTGTCGCCTGGCTCGGCCCCTTCAACATAAAAAGGTCCAGTCTGAGGATTGACGTATCGAATATCAATCTTCTGGCTGGGCAGATCGTCAACGGTAGTTAGTGCGAAGTTAAAGGCGTCCTCAGACCAGAGCCTAAGCAGTGTTCCCGGTTTTATTTTCATCACAGGTTTAGCTCCACCGAACGTGTAGGTGTACTGCGATCGTTCAGGTTTGAAACTGATTTCTTCCATTTTGTTTATCTCCTTGCCGAATTGACTGGAATAAGCTCCTGAAGTTGGGTCACGTGCTTTGGTTTTAGTTCTGACAAATCTGCGACACCAAGCAATTGCATGGTTCGGTTGATTTCACCGGTCAAAATTTCCAAGGATCGAACGACACCTGCGTGACCACCGGCCATTAATCCATATAGGTAGGCTCGACCAATCATGGTTGACTTGGCACCCATTGCAACTGCCGCCACGACATCGGCACCGGACATGATGCCCGTGTCAATCATGAGCTCGACGTCCTTGCCGACCTCTTTATTTACCGCAGGAAGAAGGTGGAAGGGAATTGGAGCTCGATCAAGTTGCCGGCCACCGTGGTTTGACAGCACGATGCCATCGACACCGTATCTGGTGAGTGCGACCGCATCTTCTACTGACTGAACGCCTTTAATGACGAGCTTTCCAGGCCATTCGCTTCGAATCCACTTCAAGTCCTCAAAAGTGACTGTTGGGTCAAACATTTTGTCGATGAGTTCACCCACCGTTCCACCCCAGTTGTTGAGGGATGCGAACTCGAGTGGTGGTGTTGTGATGAAGTTGAACCACCACTCTGGCCGGGGAATCGCGTTTGTGATTGTCCGGACTGTCAGCGCCGGCGGAATAGACATTCCGTTTCGTTTGTCTCGGAGCCTGGCCCCAGCCACCGGAACGTCAACGGTTACAAACAAGGTGTCGAACCCACTGACCCGGGCTCGTTTGATTAGTTCAAGCGCCTTGTCGCGGTCCGTCCATAGATACAGCTGGAACCATCGCCGTCCAAGGGGCTGAACTTCAGCTATCTGCTCTATGGAGGCAGTTCCCATGGTCGAGAGCGTAAACGGGATTCCAAACTCGGCTGCGGCCTTGGCTCCAGCAAGCTCTCCTTCGGTGTGCATCATTCTGGTGAACCCAGTCGGTGCGATGCTCAGAGGGAATGCGCTAGAACCACCGAGTACTGTGCTGGAAGTATTTACTTTTGAAACGTCCCGGAGAATATTTGGGTGAAACTCGATGTTCTCAAAGGCTCGCCTTGCACGAGACAAAGAAATCTCCTTCTCGGCTGCACCGTCAGTGTAGTCAAAAGGAGCTTGAGGAGTTCGTCGCTTGGCGATTTCGCGAAGATCGTAAATGGTGAGAGCTTTTTCCAGTCTCCGCTTTTTACCGTTTG
Organism: Microbacteriaceae bacterium; assembly: GCA_947378555.1. Classification (GTDB taxonomy): domain Bacteria; phylum Actinomycetota; class Actinomycetes; order Actinomycetales; family Microbacteriaceae; genus Rhodoluna. Next base: position 11,495 of record CANCKM010000033.1, on the reverse strand, counting down.
GCTCGAAACGCTTGAACCGCATCAAGGGCGCCAAGTCCTTCGGACGAGGGAATCTTCTCTTAACCACTGGGACCTCCAATTGTATAGATTTGAGGGTAATCGTACATTATTTACTATTTGGCGCAAATCGCAGAAACGTGTCGAAATTGTAACCTGATAAAATTACGTCCTGACAGCAACAAGGGGTGAGCGGTGCTAGATAACCAAGGCAAGAAGCCGGCTTCGAGCGGGCGATCTTCAACCAATGACGTTTACGAATTGCTGAGGCGAAAGATCCTCGAGCACTCCATTGCACCGGATACAAAAATCAACATCCTGCAAATCGCGAAGGAACTTGGAGTTTCGGCAACTCCAGTTCGAGAGGCGATGCGGCTTTTACAAGGTGACAATCTGCTGGTGGCCACCTCCAATAAAGGCTATGCAACAACTGAAACGTTGGGTCTGAAAGGGGTTCGGGACCTTTTCGAATTGCGACTGCTGATTGAACCTTGGGCAGCCGGGGTCGCGGCCTCAAATCGGCTCCTCAATCCCGGTCTAGAACTGCACGCTGAAATCAAGTCATTCGATCCGCAAGCTGATTCCATTCAGCACGAAATGTTTGGACACGACACCCGTTTTCACAGCGCGATTTTGAGTTCAACCGAAAACCAAGCTGCAATTCAGGCATTCGAGCAGACCCACTGTCACCTACACCTGTTCAGAATGTTTCGTGATGACTGGGATTGGAAGACGAGCATCGCTCAGCATGAGGCAATCGCCGATGCGATTGCTGTCGGAGATCCTGCCTCGGCAGAAGAAGCCATGCGGTTGCACTTGAATTCTGCTTACTCGCGATTCATTGAAGTTATGCCCAAAAACAGCGAAACCAGACCGCTTGCGAAAGCTGCTTCGAGCAATTTGATCCGAAAAGATTAGTCGTTGAGGTTCTGAAGACCATGCAAGTCACATTGAAGAACAACAGAGACATCTGCAGTGCGTGAATCCTCGGTTTAGATTTCCATTTTCTGAATTTACGCGCTCATCGAGTTTTGTCGCGCGGCCAAGGTTGAGGGCCAAAAGTTAGACTTTCGGCATGAACAATGATTGGGAAAATCGCGTGGCGCAGTTCTGGAAGTCTGCCGACGGCAGCGAGCCCGATGGATTGCTTGCGGGCATGAAATCCTTAGTCGATGAATTGGAGCCAACCGACCCCCAAAGGTTGTTTGAATGGGCTTCTGTCCATGATTTCTTGGGCCTTGAACAGGACGCAATCCCCATCTACCAAGCTGCACTTGCAGCAGGACTTGATGGTTTGAAACGTGAAAAAGCCGTTATTCAGTTGGCGAGCTCCCTGCGGAATATCGGACAACCAGACGAGGCGATTTCGCTGCTTGAAGAGGCAGTTTTCAGCGAGAGCACTTGGCTTGCTTCTCGCTCATTTCTAGCCCTGGCCTACTTTGATGCCGGGCATCAGTCCAAATCGCTGAGCCTGGCCTTGGCCGACCTATATCCAGCGGAAGGGCTCTATGCTCGTTCAATCAGGTTCTACGCGAATGACCTAACCAACTCTGAGGGTTAGTGAGCACATCGGATTCGCCGCCAAAGAAACGAAAGCGCTAGGGGTTTTGTTGTTGTGGAGAGAATCTCTAGGCTGGTCGAATGGAATTATTGAGAGAGACGATCGACTGGCTGCTAGATAGCGACCCTGCCCTTAAGTGGCAGGTTGAACGCGACGTTTTGGAAGTTCCATCGGCCCAGTGGCAGGCAACTCGCAATCTGACCTCAACGACAGGGTTCGGCGCGAAGTTACTGAGCCTTCAAGATGTTGACGGCCAGTGGGCTGGCGGCGCTCACTTTCCAGGACGGGTCGAACCGAGGGCCCTGGTTCGCGAAGGAGGCGATGATGCCCAACCCTTTATCGCAACCTCATGGTCACTCAACGCTCTGCGCGAATGGGGAGTCGATGCAAGTGCTCTTGGCGACACCGCCCAAAGACTTGAGGCCAGTTGCCTTTGGGAATACGAGGATCGGCCTTTTTGGAAAGGCGAAGTCGATTGCTGCATCAACGCGTTCACCCTGGCCAACGGAGCCTGGTTGGGCGTGCATGTTTCAGAAAACGCCGAATGGTTCATCGAGCACCAGCTTGCCGACGGGGGTTGGAATTGCGAGTGGGTTGAAGGGTCAACGCGATCGTCATTTCATTCAACTTTGAACTCTTTGAACGGCTTACTCGACTACGAGAAGACAGTCGGGAGAAACGAAAGAATCGCTGCCGCAAGAAAACGTGGCGAAGAGTACCTTTTGACACGCAACCTGATGTTCAAGCAAGCTACCAATGAACTCGTTGGCGAATGGGTCACGCAGTTCTACTACCCTGCCCGCTGGCGTTATTCGACCTTGCGTGCCCTAGATTATTTCAGAGAGGCGGGGCTCTTCGACTCCTCCACTCCAGACAGCCGACTTGAGAAAGCCGTCGAGACCGTTCGAACTGCCCGCAACGCGAACGGCCGTTGGGTAACCCAGCGTGCTGACAAAGGAAGCGTTTGGTTCGAAGTTGATGCCCCGCTCGGTCAAGAGTCGAAATGGTTGACTTTGTCGGCAATCCGATCACTTCGATGGTGGGACAGCAGATAAAGCCTCTCGCAAAGTAACCTGAGATCATGAACGAGCCCATCATCCATCGCGTCTTTTCATATGGCACTCTGCGGCAAACAAATGTTCAAAACAAGTTATACGGGCACGCTGTTGAGACCGTCGCAGATTCGCTTCCTGGCTGGCGCCTCGATTGGATTGAGATAACGGACCCCGCGGTGATTGCGGCTTCGGGTTCAAATCGACACCCAATTTTGAGGAGGGGCAGTTCGGGGGATGCGGTTGAAGGCGCATACCTTCAACTATCTGGCGCGGAACTTGCTGCCACAGACGATTATGAGGTTTCAGATTACGTTCGTCGCATTGTCACATTGGCCTCGGGAGTCGAAGCGTTCGTTTACGTAGCGGACGACTAGTGTGTTTTTTATGATCAACTCAATTTTCGTGAATCTGCCGGTGGTTAGCCTCAAGAAGTCTGTCGAATTCTTTGACGCCCTCGGCTTTACCTTCAACGCTCAGTTCACCGATGAAACTTCAACCTGCATGATTGTGGGCGAGAACATCTACGTCATGCTGCTTGAGCACGCCAAGTTCGAAAGCTTTATCGATAAGCCGATTGCCCCGATTAACACATCTGAAGCCATACTTTCCTTCGGTTGCCAATCACCGGACCAAGTGCGTGAACTTACCGCGAAAGCAATCCATCTCGGTGCACGAAAAATAAATGAGCCTCAAGACCTAGGCTTCATGTTCAGCTGGGGTTTTGAAGACCTAGATGGTCACCTTTGGGATCTGTTCTGGATGAATCCGGAACACGTGCAGACGGACTAAGCAGAGCGTCGAGCAAAAGTTCAGCTTCCGTTTCGACATCATTTTTCCAGGTCATCCCTGTCTTGTGGCTTCTCAGCGAGACCAAACCATGTGCTGATACCCAGACCCGAGTGGCCTGCTCAATGTCGGTTTTATCTGGGATTGCCTTCCCAGAAATCAGAGCCGCCAATTGATCAATTAAATGCAGGCCGGGTCGCTCGTCCGAAACGAATAAAGCTTCATCATCGGTTACCTCGAAAAGCAATTGGTATCCACCGGGATTTTTGAGACCCCAAGAGATGTAAGCGTTCACAACCTTGCGAACCGCTATCCGAGGGTCGGTGACGCCTTGAGTTGCCTCAAGAATAGCGCTCTCAAGTTGCGAAAAAAGTAGGCTCACGACTGCCATAAAAAGTTCACTTTGTGAGGCAAAATGCCGGTAGGCGGCACCAGGGGCGACGCCAGCGGCCTTCGCAATCTGTCTCATGGTGGGTAACTTCACAGTTCTGGGCTCGGCTAAAAGTGCCGTTGCAACCTCAATCAGTCGAAACTTCAGGCTTAACCTAGTTTCGTCTTCTGGTTCCAGCGAATCCATGCCTAGCCCTTCAAACAACTTTCTTGGACTAAGTTAGCCACGAGTAAAAATCATAGGCGCTCAAGTCGTTCCGTTATTTTGCGACGATTGAACCTTCGAGTCTGGTGCCCGAACTGATGGTGTTGTAAATGGTCCCGAATATCATCACGTTCTTGTGCAATAGGTCTAGTTTGGCCTGATTGGCACTCGTATCCATCGTCACTAGATAAGTAATGTCTTCGATTCTCGCTTCGTCTTGTGGGCGATGGGCGGTTAGGGCAACATGCACCGAATCGTAGGAAATACCGAGGGTTGCGGCAACCCGCTCGATTCCCTTGATGATGCAGGCAGCCTGTGCAGCCAGCAGAAGTTCCACCGGGTTTAGCGCATCTGGGCGACCGGTCATGCTGGTGTCGATGGTCAATGCCGCTTGCTTTGATTTGACGATGGATCCGGAAGCATCGGTGCGATCGGCTTGGACTTCGAAGGTCATCATGTTTTTCTCCACCTTAAAGCTCGAATAACTTTGAGAGTTGCTTCCAACGTTCTTGGTTAACCCTGTACCAAACCCAAGTTCCACGCTTGTCGCGTTCGATTAGACCGGCATCGGTGAGCACCTTTAGGTGATGGCTCAACGTTGGTTGACTGAGAGCAAGCGGCTCGGTGAGGTTGCAGGCGCAGGCCTCGGCGTTGCTGCTGGCATTTATGTAGCTAATGAGTTGAATGCGCGTGGGGTCGGCAATAGCTTTTAGCAGCGAGGCAAGCTGTTCTGCCTGCGGTCGTTCAATCGCGGCGGCGAGGCCTTCTGGGGCACAACGTTCGACATCGACTAGGGATAGCTGAAGTGTTTTCATCACACGAACCTCATCACAAAAAGATGAACATTTAGAAAACATAGACAAGTGTCTATGTTCCCTAGTGTAAACATAGATAAACATCTATGTAATGAAAAGGTTTTCGAGTGGCAAAAACCCTCAGTAAAGCAGCAGCGGAGTTCGCCGGCACAGCACTTCTGGTTTGCGTGGTTGTCGGCTCTGGAATCATGGGCTCAAACCTTTCGCCTGATTCGGGCGTTGCTCTGCTAATTAACGCTTTTTCGACAATTTTCGCTCTGGCCTTGCTGATTCTGCTGCTCGGGCCGATTAGTGGGGCTCACTTCAACCCCGTGGTTTCTTTGGTGCAACTCTTCTCTCGCAATCAGAAACCGCTAGAAGTATTTTTCTACATCGTGGCACAGGTGGCCGGTGCCATCACCGGTGCCGTTCTGGCCAACGTGATGTTTGATCTGTCTGCCGTCCAGGTTTCAGGGCATGACCGCGTAAGCCTAGGAACGCTAGTCGGTGAGGTGCTGGCCACAGCTGGCCTGATTGCAGTGATCGGCATTCTCTCGAATCGAGATCAGGCCAAGTTGATACCGGTAGCAGTGGCCGCCTGGATTGGCTCGGCGTACTTTTTTACCTCTTCAACCTCATTTGCCAACCCCGCGGTCACAATTGGCCGCGTATTCAGCGACACGTTCGCCGGCATCGCCCCAGCTTCGGTGCTGCCATACATTGCCGCCCAACTCATTGGTGCGGCACTTGGAGTCTTAGTAGTGAAAGGGTGTCGAATGCCAAATAACCATCCAGCAGTACTGTTCGTTTGCGTTCACAACGCCGGTAAATCGCAGATGGCGGCAGCACTCATGCGAGCCAAGGCCGGCGATTCGATAACGGTCCTGTCTGGTGGAACTCACCCGGGAGGCTCTCTAAACGCAGAGGCTAAAACCGCGGCTCAAGAGTTAGGCGCATCGATGGAGGGTGAGCACCCGAAAGAGATTGCCGATGAGGTCTTCATGAACTTTGACCGAATAGTGATACTCGGCAACGAAGCAAAACTAACCGCGATTGACGGCATGCGCGGAACCATTGAGACTTGGCTAACGCCAGAGCCTGGCCCTGAAGTCGGAGACAAGCTGGCGCAGACCCGAATCGTTCGTGACGACATTGCTCGCCGAATCGATGACCTATACAACGAACTAACCGAAAACTAGGAGCAGCAATGTCAGAGAAAAAAGCAGCAGTCCTATTCGTCTGCGTTCACAACGCGGGACGCTCACAGATGGCCGCCGGTTACCTGCAGCACCTTGCCGGTGACCGCGTTCAGGTTCTCTCAGCCGGAACCGAGCCAAAGGATCAGGTGAACCCTTCGGCAATAGCCGCGATGGCGGAAGAGGGCATCGACATTGCCAACAGCACCCCGAAGGTTCTCACCACAGAGTCGGTCAAAGACTCAGACTATGTAATCACCATGGGTTGCGGCGATGCTTGCCCGTTCTTCCCTGGCAAGACCTACCTCGACTGGCCACTGAACGACCCTGCTGGTAAGGGCGTTGAAGAAGTTCGCCCGATCCGCGATGAAATCCGCAAGAAGGTCGAAGCCCTAATCGAAGAGATTGACGCGAAGTTCTAACCCCTTAGCAACCCATTTGATTTGCCTCTAGAAGTTGGCTAGAGTTTGTGAACATACGTTCACAAACCTCAGGGGCTCTGCTTTGCTAAATAATTTGTCCGACTTTGTGTTTAAATTCAAAAAAACCACGGTTATCGTCTGGATTGCACTTCTCTCAGGGCTTCTAGCCCTGAGCGGTCAAATCGGGTCGAGCTACTCCGATTCGCTGACACTTCCTGACTCAGAAAGCAAAGTAGCAAGCACCCTCCTAGAGGGATTCCAGGCTTCGGCACAAAAAACAAGCACCTCAAGTTCGAGTTCGAGCTCAAGTTCGAGTTCGAGCTCGAGCTCAGAAACCATGATTCAAGTGGTTTTTGCATCCACGAAGGTCGCCCTAAGCGAAGCACAGATTGCTCCAGCACTACAAGCCATTGCCGCTGTTGACCATGTGACCGCAATCCAGTCCCCCTTCAAACTTGGAGCAAAGGCATTTAGTACCGACGGACTGATTGCTACTTCAAACGTTGCACTCGATGTCGATCGCCAGCTCGCCACAGTGCCGATTCAAAACATTCTCGCGGTAGCCGATAAGTATTCATCAAGCAGTTTCAGCATCGAATTTTTGGGAAACGGGGTGGCCGACGCCGAGAATCCTTCATCTTCGACCTCGAGCGAAGTATTCGGGCTTGGCATCGCCGCAATCGTTTTGCTGCTAACTTTTGGCAGCCTAGTTTCGGCCCTGACCCCAATCTTGATTGCCATTGTTGCCCTTGGTTGTTCAACCGCGACCATTGGGCTGCTTAGCAACTACTTCGAGATTTCGAACAACGGCCCTATTCTCGGGGCCCTAATGGGGCTTAGCGTTGGCATCGACTATGCCCTTTTCATCGTCACTCGCTTCCGAAAAGAAATCACAAACGGCAACGATGTCGCAACTTCACTCAGACTCGCAATGAGAACCTCTGGGCGTGCTGTGCTCTTTGCTGGCATCATCGTGTCATTTGCCGTCCTGGGAATATTCGCAGTCCAGATTTCGGTGCTCGACGGTCTAGCTATCTCGGCTTTCGTCGCCGTTCTTATTTCACTCGCGGCAGCCATGACACTGTTGCCGGCCTTGCTGTCATTGCTTGGCTCTCGCATAAATCGGCTAGCTCTGCCAAGACTCAGAAAGACAGGTTCGTCTGGCGAGTTCGGCTGGTGGTCTCGCATGGCCACAACGGTGAGCAAGCGCCCATGGCTCTGGATGTTGAGCGTTTCGCTTGTCATGTTGACGCTCTGCGTGCCTGCCCTAAGCATCCAGTTGGGCCAAGCCAACTCTGGTAGTGACGCCAAGGGAACCACAACCAAAGCAGCCTACGACCTGCTTACCGAGGCCTTCGGTGATGGCTACCTCACTCCACTAACGGCGGCCGTGACCCTGTCGTCAAAATCGACGGTGGTCGACCTGAACAATCTCACCAAGAAGGTAGCTGAAGACGAGGGTGTCGCAGCAGTAACCCAAGCCACGATGGATGTTGGTGGCGAGCTCGCAACTTTCACGATTTACCCGACTACTTCTGGCGAGGACGACCTCACAAACCAGCTAATCGCGCGTCTTCGAAGTGTGACCATTCCCGAAGCTACAGACGGAACCGGGCTCAAGGCTTATATCGGCGGCGGGACAGCAAGTTACTACGATCTTGCATCAACGGTCCGAGACCGTCTGGCGCTCTTCATCGGCGCCGTAGTGGCCGTGAGCATGGTGTTTCTGCTCTTCCTTTTCCGCAGCATTGCTATTCCGATTAAATCTGCGCTCATGAACCTTTTGTCGGTTGGTGCCGCAATCGGTGCGGTGACCGCGGTGTTCCAGTGGGGTTGGGGTGCCGAACTGCTTGGTGTCGCAGTTGGGCCGATTGAACCATTCGTGCCGATCCTTATGTTTGCGATCCTGTTTGGCCTTTCAATGGACTACGAAGTCTTCTTGGTCAGCAAAATCCAAGAGGACTATCTGCGAACCAAAGACAACAGGGGCTCTGTTCGACGAGGCCTGCAGTCTTCAGCGGGAATCATTACGGCAGCGGCCAGCATAATGGTGGCCGTCTTCCTTTCCTTCTTGCTTGCTGACATGCGGATCATTCAGGAACTTGCCACCGGATTAACCGTTGCCATTATTTTGGATGCCACTTTAGTAAGGTCAATCCTGGTGCCAGCGCTCATGCAACTCCTTGGTGACCGAAACTGGTGGTTGCCCAAGTTTCTTGCCAAGCGACTGCCAACAATCAAGCTGGAGGACGAGAACTAGTGTTGAACTCAGCAAAGTTGACTCGAGTCTCGGTTGGTCTTGTTGCCAGCGTCTTGTTCTTAACGGGTTGCAGCTCTGCATCTTCGACCAGCAGCTCAGCCGTGATTGACGTTGACACAACCAACATTATTTTGACCAACACCAGTGGTGACTGTGCCGATTACTCTGCTAGTTATCAAGCCAAGGTGAAAGACTTGAAACGCGACGTATCGTTCAACTCTGAGCTTCGTGTTTCCAATGAAGCGGACTCATGCAGCATAAATGCCAACGACATACCAAACTACGATTTCAACGATGATACGGCTGACTTTCACGATGACGTTTCGGCACAAACCATTGCGCTGACCGTTTCCCGCAACCCTAAGGTTGCAGGGAATTCAACTGCACTCAGCTTGCTAACCTATAACGCAGTCATGCTCAACGGCGTGGTTCTGGATCAACTTGCCAATGGTTGCTATAAGCCGGATGACTCGATGGCAGACGCAAATGGCAATATCGCCAACGGTTGCGGCCCCTTTGTCGATTGGCGTTTAGACCCGCTGGGCCCGGTAAAGTTCGGCACTGACTCACATAACGGTCACACCCAACCGGGTGGTTTTTACCATTATCACGCCAGCCCGAATGCTCTCTTTGACAAGGACGATGCGTCTAAGGTCTCTCCCGTTATTGGTTTCGCGGCCGATGGCTTTCCAATCTACGGCCCAAACTACCTCGACCCCGCTTCAGGGAAGATCCTTCAAGCCACCTCGGGCTATAGCCTAAAATCCGGCTCAAGACCAACGGGCAGTTCGTCACCAGGCGGAAGCTATGACGGCACTTACATTCAAGACTACGAGTTCACCGGTGTTGGATCGCTCGATGAGTGCAACGGCATGAAAGTACATGGGCAATACGGCTACTACGTGACTTCAAGCTATCCGTATGTCATGGGTTGTTTCACCGGAAAACCCAACCTGAGTTTCTCAAAATAATCGATTTACTGCACCAAGCCCGCTCGGTTAATCAAAAAGAAGGAAAAGAATGAAAAAAGGAATCGTTATTTCGTTAGCCTCAGCGGGAGTGATTGCCGCTGTCGTCGCCGGGTTGTCTATTAGCAACAGCGCGAGCGTTTCAGCCGATGAGGGCACCTCGCTTGGTTCACCGGGTGTGGTTGCCGCCAACTTCAAGGACGGGGCTCTTTCAGAGGCAATAAGCGAGGAAGATTGCACCCTCACCAACGGAACCAAAACCACTTGCTATCGCGTTATTGTCGCTGGCGACCCGGTTGGCACCAAAATCGGTCCGTTTTGCCCAACCACAACCACAACCTCTGCCGCCGATGCGGGTATCTGGCTAGACGGCAGCAAAATATATAACACCGACGGGCAGTTCATTCTGGATTTGGCAACCATTTATGGTGACGCCAAGTGGAAGCTCTATGACGAAACGGGCAAGGTGAACGTCACCGATAGCAAGGCGGCCTTCCAAGGTGCAGCTAAGCCAGATGTTGAGGAAGCGTATAAATACCACTGTGTCGAGGGCCGGTTTGAATGGACCAATACCGGAAAGGCCGTACCCATTTCGGTCTTGGTGCCAGTGAACCCGGTAAAGGCCTCATCGGCCGTCACAAGCCAAGGTGCTGACCTTGGTGTGGCACTGAACGGTGTCGTTATCGCCGCCTCTGCTCCGGTCGATGCGATTCTCGGTGCTTACACGATTGCAGCTTTCGACGACTGCGGTGGTCACTTTAATCCCATCGAGGGCTACCACATGCACGCCTACACAAATTGTGAGGGGGCCGACTACGGTTCAAAGATCACTGACGTCAACGCTGAAACCTCGCTAATTGGTTACGCGATGGATGGCGTAGGAGTATTTGCACCACTAGCCAACGACAGCACCATTGAGCTCGATGATTGCAACGGTCGCACCACCGCTAAGGATGGCTACCACTACTACGCTCAGTCCCCCGAGAAGAACAAAATCTTGAAATGCTACATGGGGCTAACCGCGGTTGACAGCTCAAAGGCAGACGGAAATGGTCCACCCGCCGGAAATGGTCCACCCGCTGGTGGAATGTTGCCACCCGAGTTGCTTGTGATTATCGGCGGCTCGGTTGTCTTGCTGGTTGGCGGTGGCATCACCCTCACAGTTGTCTTGCTTCGACGCAAAAAGTCAAAGGCTGCCAAAAACGCGTAGTTCACCGCTGAGAATTGCACGCAAGAGAGGTATCCAAAGTTTAATAATTTTGGGTGCCTCTCTGCTGCTTGCGGTTTTGATGCCGACGGCCTCGTGGGGGCACGCCTTCACGAGTGATGCAATCTCATTTAGTGTTGTCGACGGCAAACTCGTTGGCACCGGCAAGGCTGCTTTCGCCGAGCTCGGGCTAGTAGATCGAAATGGCGATGGCTCGATGGATGCGGCCGAGTTGAGCAGTCAACTGGTTTCGAGTGCGGAATCTGTTCTGCAGTCGATTCAAAAGAATGTTGAACTCTCGGTAAATGGTGAACCGCTTTCGATAGCCGCAGCTTGGGTTAATCTGCCAATACCTTCTGCATCTGGTCTGAGCGAAGCCTCGCCATTTGTTTCAATAACTTTGGTATCGGCGGCGTTCAAGGGCGCTGCCACAAATTTGGCAATCACCTGGCACATTGCAACACCGAATGATGCCGTGATACTTCAAACCAGCGACACTGTGCTGATTGCCAATCTCGATGAGGCACGGGCAGTCAGCTTCAATCTCGATTCTTGGGCGGCAGCCGGCACCTTCTTTGTGCAAGGGCTCAGGCACATAGCCTTTGGGCTGGACCATTTGCTATTTCTTGTTGTCTTGACCCTTGGTGTTTTCAA
>CANCKM010000032.1 GCA_947378555.1 Microbacteriaceae bacterium | reverse complement strand
CTCGGGTGACATTTCAACGACGTTGGGCGGCGTGCCACGAGTGTGACGCGGGCCCTCGATGCACTGGGTGGCACCTAGCGGCGGCACGCGAACCTCAACGGAGTTTCCAGGCGCGATGGATGCCAGCTCCTCGAGCAAAAACCGCACCGCGCAGGCAAAGTTGGCATCCTGTGCCGTTGGCAGCGTTCCGCCGGCCGCGACCAAAGCTTTGAGCTCGGCTACGGCTTGGCGGCCAACCTGCGTGTTGATTCTGCGACGACCCATTCTTCTATTCTCGCCCAGCCGTGCACTCGCAAGCAGTAAACAACCCCCATTCGCTTTCAGGTGACTCTCAGCCTTTTCCCATCTAATAGTTCTATGAACGCAACTGCCGAGAAGTCACGCATTCTCATCGTTGACGATGAGGTTGGTCTAGCAACCGAGATTTCGGTTGCCCTTCGTGCCGCCGGGTACATGACCCGGGTGGAACACAATGGCACCACCGCCCTCGAGGCGATTCTCACGACCAAGCCCGATTTGGTTTTGCTCGACCTGATGTTGCCAGGGCTCGGCGGCTTTGAGGTTGGCCGAAGGGCCATCGAAGCAACCGGGGTTCCGGTGATTTTTATGACCGCGCGCGATGCGGTAGAAGACAAGGTCAAGGGCCTGGACCTCGGCGCCGATGACTACGTCACCAAGCCAATCCTGATGGGTGAACTCTTGCTTCGCATCAGATCGGTGCTTCGCCGCACTGGAGTGACCACCGCCCCAATCGTGGTCGATGGCTTGACCATTAACGAAGACACCGTGACCGCCAGCTTCAACGGCGAAGAAGTGCCACTAACGGCAACCGAGTTTCGAATTCTGGCCGAGCTCATGCGAGCCAAGGGTCGAGTGCTCTCCAAGGATTACCTCTTGACTCAGGTTTGGGGCTACGACGCCTTCGATCCAAACCTGGTTGAGGTGCACGTTAGCTCGTTGCGCAAAAAACTCGACAAGGCTGGGGTTGGCGATCTGATTTCCACCAAGCGCAGCGTTGGCTACATAATCAAAGGTGCCGCATCTTGACCCTCCCCCTAGCCTGAAAACCAACCCATGAACATCAAATCCCTTCGTTATCGCGTGGTAGCCACCGCACTCATTGCCGTGGCTCTCGCTGGCGTATCCGTAGTTGCGGTGATTGCACTGTTCATCGAGCCGGTAATGAAAGAAGCTCAGATTGGCGAACTGAAAAACGTGTTGCAAAGCGCCGCGGCATTAGATGGCGTGGTGAACCCAGACGTTCTTGCTCAACGGGTCACACGCTCGGGCATCAGTGTTTCAATCTCGCAGGGCGGTCACGATTTCGATGACGGAAAACCCCTCGGCCCATTCGCCATCCTGCAAAAAAGCCAAGACTTCTTAACCATCGAGGCGCAGTTGCCGGTTTCTGGTGCTCACATCACCATCGCCACCGCCAACTCCGGCTCGAGAAATGCCATAGCTCAAATTCTGCGCATCGGTGCCCCCGCCATGCTGGTGATCATGCTCGTGCTCGGTCTAGTGCTTTGGCGTGCCATGAAAACCGCGTTGCGCCCTCTCGATAACATGACGGCACTGGCAACCAAAATAGCCAGTGGCGAGCGCGGCGGGCGGCTCGATCTCGTGCCGGGCGAGGAATCCACCGAACTTGGTCGCACAGCCTCCGCTTTCAACTCGATGCTCGATAGCCTCGAAACTTCACTCACCAGGGCTCAAGCCGCCGAGTCGAGACTGCGTCAACTCTGTGCCGACGTGGCACATGAACTGCGCAGCCCACTAGCATCCATCGTCGCTGCCGCCGATAACCTGGTGCGAAACGGCGCCAAGAAATCGCAAGTTGAACAAGCTGCTATCGGCATGGTGCGCGAGGGGCAACGAGCCTCAAGAATCGTCGGCGACCTGACCCTGGTTTCTCAACTCGACATCGATGACCTAGCCGCCCAGCAGGTAACCAAACGCGATTTCGACATCGTTTCGCTGGTCAAATCGGTGGTCAACGAAACCGCTAAGCACAGCGCTTTTGAAATCGAACTGCAAGCCGCCGACGGGCTAAACGAGCAACGAATATCGGCAGACCCAGAGCGAGTCACCCAGATCTTGAACAACCTGCTGGAAAACGCCAATCGCTGGGCCGAATCAAAGATTCAGGTTCGAATCGGTTCGACCGAAAGCGACTTTTGGCTCCAGGTGCTAGACGATGGCCCGGGTGTTCCCGAGGCCGAACGTGAAAACATTTTTGAGCGCTTCGTGCGCCTCGAGCCTGACCGCGCCAGATCATCGGGCGGTTCGGGTCTTGGCCTTGCCATCTCTCGTTCGCTCGCCGATGCCCACGGTGGCACCTTGGTTTACCTTGCCAACCAGCCTGCCGTCGGTGCCGCCTTCGAACTAAGGCTTCCGCTCTAAGCAGTCATCCTCGGTAAACTCGAACCGTGAAGATTCTGTTGCTAGGTTCAGGTGCCCGCGAGCACGCCATCGTTAAATCGCTGTTGCGCACCGGCACCTCGGCCGCCGACATTTTGGTTGCCCCTGGCAATGCCGGAATCGCCACCGATGTGAACTGTGTTCGAATCGACCCAAACGACCCAACCGAGGTCACCGAGTTTGCCCTCGCCAACGCGATTGAGCTCGTCATCATTGGCCCCGAGGCTCCCCTGGTTGCCGGGGTGTCCGACGCCCTTCGAGCCGCCGGAGTAGCGGTTTTCGGGCCATCCCAAAAGGCCGCGCAACTCGAAGGCTCAAAGTCTTTCGCAAAAGAAATCATGGCGGCGGCCGACGTGCCAACCGGCATGGCCAAAGAATGCGACACCATGACTGAGGTCGAATCTGCGATGGATGCGTTTGGCGCACCATACGTAATCAAGGCCGATGGTTTGGCTGCCGGCAAGGGTGTCATCGTCACAACCGATCGGGTGGCTGCACTGCAGCACGCGGCAAAGTTTATCGACGGTGGCATTTTGGTTGAGGAATTCTTAAGCGGCCCAGAGGTCTCGCTCTTCTTCTTATCCGATGGCACCAATGTTTTGCCGCTGGCCCCGGCGCAGGACTTCAAGCGCGCCTACGACAACGATGAGGGCCCGAACACCGGCGGCATGGGTGCCTACTCGCCGCTTCCCTGGTTGCCAGAAGGTTTTGTCGAAGAGGTAGAGCGCACCGTTGCTCTGCCAACGGTGAAGGAACTAGCCAAGCTCGGCGCACCATTCGTTGGGCTGCTCTACTGCGGTCTCATCCTCACCAATCGTGGTCTTCGCGTAATCGAGTTCAACGCGCGTTTCGGCGACCCAGAAACTCAAGTGGTTTTACGCCGACTCGTGACGCCGTTGGCCGCGCTGCTTTATGCCGCGGCAACCGGAAGCCTTGACACCTCGGCCACCCCAAAGTTCAGCGACGAAGCGGCCATCACCGTGGTGCTAGCGAGCGAGGGATACCCTGACAGCGCAGCCCCGAGTCGCCCGATTTTGAACCTTGAGGCCGCAGAGTCGGTGCCGGAGATTGAGATTTGCCACGCGGCAACATCCATCGCCGTCATTGATGGCAAAGAGCAACTGGTTTCGACCGGTGGCCGTGTACTTTCGGTGGTTGCCGTTGGGTCTGACTTTCACGACGCCCGCGCCCACGCGTATCACGCGATGGAGAAGCTTGCCCTAGAGGGTTCGCACTACCGCCGCGACATTGCCAGACAGGTTGCGCTTTGAGCCTGATCGAGGCCGCGGTGGCCATCAAGGGTTGGCACCACGTTTATTCGGGCAAGGTTCGCGACCTTTACGAGTCGGATGACGCGGCGCTTTCGCACCTGATTTTGGTGGTTGCCAGTGACCGGGTCAGCGCATTCGATCAGGTGCTCGAACCGGCGATTCCGGGCAAGGGAGCCCACCTCACCGAACTAACCAACTGGTGGTTTGACCGACTCGATGTTCCAAATCACGCGTCCCTTGAGGTGCCGGTGCCGCCAGAGGTTTTGGGCCGAGCCACCGTCGCCAAGAAGCTAGACATGTTCCCGGTTGAATGTGTGGTGCGTGGCTATATTTCTGGGTCCGGCTGGAAGGATTACCTGTCAAACGGTGAGATTTGCGGAGTCAAACTGCCAGCGGGCCTTAGCTTTGGCGACAAGCTGCCTGAGCCGATTTTCACCCCGGCCTATAAGGCGCCACTCGGTGAGCATGACGAAAACATCGACTTCGAACGTGTGGTTGAACTGGTTGGGCTCGAGAACGCCAAAGAGCTTCGCCGACTTTCCCTCGAGATTTTCACCCGTGCCAGCGACCTTGCCGAAAGAGCCGGGCTCATCTTGGCAGACACCAAGTTTGAGTTTGGAATCGATCCGGCAACCGGCGTAATCACCCTTGGTGATGAGGTTTTGACCCCCGACTCCAGCCGATTTTGGTCGAAGCAAGCCTGGCTAAACGGCGAGCGCAAAGAGTCATTTGATAAGCAGATTGTGCGCAACTGGCTGGCCGATAACTGGGACACCTCGAGCGAAACCGCTCCCCCGGCATTGCCCGCCGCGGTGGTTGAACAAACCGCCGCCAAGTACGCCGAACTGGTTTCACTTTTGACCGCACTGCCAAAAGACTAAAGAGCCCGCGGGGGCGCTAAAATAGGAGCAGTCCCCCACAAAGCTTGGAGCCGCCGTGCCAAAAATCATTGTTGAAGTCATGCCAAAGGCCGACCTTTTAGACCCTCAGGGCAAAGCTGTGGCAAACGCCCTGCACCGCTCGGGCAACGAACGTTTTGAAAATGTTCGCATCGGCAAGCGCATCGAACTTCACGTTTCGGGCGAGGTCACCGAAGCCGACTTGGCTCAGGCCAAACTGGTGGCAGAAAGCTTTCTAAGCAACGGCGTCATCGAAGACGTTGTCAACATTCACGTCGAAGGCTAAGGCCCGACATGAAGATTGGTGTTGTAACTTTTCCTGGCACTCTGGATGACCGCGATGCTGCTCGGGCAGCTCGTTTGGCCGGAGCCGAAGTTGTCAGCCTCTGGCACGCCGACACCAACCTGCACAAGGTTGACGCCGTGGTCTTGCCCGGCGGATTTTCTTACGGTGACTACTTGCGCTGCGGAGCGATTGCCGCTCAAGCCCCGGTCATGGAATCGATCATCAAGGCTGCTAATGGCGGCTTGCCAGTTCTAGGCATCTGCAACGGTTTTCAGGTTTTGGTCGAAAGCCACCTGCTGCCCGGCGGCTTGATTCGCAACGAGCACCAGAACTTTATTTGCCGCGATCAGAAACTGCGCGTCGAAAACGTTGACACCGCTTGGACCAACGAGTTTGAACTGGGTCAGGAAATCACCATTCCGCTAAAGAACGGTGAAGGTGGCTACATCGCTACCCAAGAGACCCTCAAGCAACTCGAAGGCGACGGGCTGATTGCCTTTCGCTATCTAGAACTAAACCCGAACGGTTCGATGAACGACATCGCCGGCCTGAGAAACGCCAGGGGCAACGTGGTTGGCCTGATGCCTCACCCAGAGCACGCCGTTGAACCCGGTTTTGGCCCAGACACCGCAACCGCTATGCGCTCAGGCGTCGATGGTCTCAAATTTTTCACATCAGTAATGAAAGCCTTGGTTAACGCATGACCTACGAAGTAGACAGCACCGCGGTCGCCGCCAGCACCCCAGAGAAGAAGCAACCCTGGAAGGAACTCGGTCTCAAAAAAGACGAGTACGAACGCATTGTTGAGATTCTAGGTCGCCGCCCAACCAGTGCCGAGTTGGCGATGTACTCGGTCATGTGGTCGGAGCACTGCAGCTATAAGTCATCAAAGATTTACCTTCGTCAGTTCGGTGAAAAAGTCACCGACGAGATGAAGAAACACCTCATGGTTGGCATGGGCGAAAACGCCGGAGTCGTCGACATTGGCGAGGGATGGGCCGTGACCTTCAAGGTTGAAAGCCACAACCACCCCAGCTACATCGAACCCTTCCAGGGCGCAGCCACCGGTGTCGGTGGCATCGTGCGCGACATTTTGACCATGGGTGCCCGCCCAATCGCCGTCATGGATCAGCTGCGTTTCGGAGCTGTTGAGCACCCGGACACCGCTCGCGTGGTGCACGGAGTTGTAAACGGAATCGGTTTCTATGGAAACTGCCTCGGCCTGCCAAACATTGGTGGCGAGACGGTGTTCGACAAGGTTTATCAGGGCAACCCACTGGTCAACGCCCTGAGCGTCGGCGCCATGAAGCACGCCGACATCAAGCTTGCCAAGGCATCAAACCCGGGCGACCTGGTTATCTTGTTTGGTGCTCGCACCGGAGCCGACGGCATCGGTGGAGTTTCGGTTTTGGCATCTGAGACCTTCGACGCCGATGGCCCTAGCCGTCGCCCAGCCGTTCAGGTTGGCGACCCCTTCGCCGAGAAGGTTTTGATTGAGTGCTGCCTCGAGCTTTACGCGGCCGACGTGGTTGCCGGAATCCAAGACCTCGGTGGTGCCGGCCTTAGCTGTGCAACCAGCGAGCTTGCCTCTAACGGCAACGCCGGAATGCGCGTGCAACTCAAAGACGTGCTGTTGCGCGATGAGTCCTTGACCCCGGAAGAGATTCTGATGTCGGAATCCCAAGAGCGCATGATGGCAATCGTGCCACCAAAGAAACTCAAGGCATTCATGGCAATCGTCGACAAGTGGGAGGTTGAAACCTCGGTGCTCGGTGAGGTAATCGACGAACCACGCCTCTACATCATGTGGGGCGAAGACGAGATTGTGAACGTTCCACCACGCACCGTGGCCCACGACGGCCCGGTCTATGAGCGCCCAGTCAAGTATCCAAAGTGGATTGATGAACTGAACGCAAACGGCGTCATTGCCGCTGGCCTCAGGCGCGCCGAGGTTGCCTCTGATTTGGCGGCCGAGCTGGTGCAGGTTATTTCATCGCCAAACCAGGCTTCGAAGTCTTGGATCACCGACCAGTACGACCACTACGTCGGTGGCAACACCGCACTCGCGATGCCGGATGACTCTGGCATGGTGCGCGTTAGCGAAACCAGCGGGCTCGGAGTCGCCCTGGCAACCGACGCCAACGGTCGCTACGGCCAACTTGACCCTTACGCCGGAGCTCAGCTGGCACTGGCCGAGGCCTACCGCAACGTGGCCGCCTCTGGCGCGGCACCGCTTGCCGTCACCAACTGCCTAAACTTTGGTAGCCCAGAAAACCCCGAGGTCATGTGGCAGTTCAAGCAGGCAACTGCGGGACTTGCCGATGGATGTTTGGCACTTGGAATCCCGGTGACCGGCGGAAACGTGAGTTTCTACAACCAGACTGGCGACGTTGCCATTCACCCAACCCCGGTGGTTGGTGTGCTCGGTGTCATCGACGATGTGGCTCGCCGCGTGCCATCTGGCTGGCAAGACGAGGGCAACAACATTTACCTGCTCGGTGTGACTCGCGACGAACTTGACGGTTCGGTTTGGTCAGAGGTCATTCACGATCACCTTGGTGGCAAGCCTCCGGTGGTTGACCTCGCGGAAGAAAAGAAGTTGGCCGATTTGCTACACGGCGCAACCCTGCAGGGCCTGTTGGCTTCGGCTCACGACCTGAGCGAGGGCGGTTTGGCTCAGACCATGGTCGAGTCTTGCCTGCGCTTCAACGTTGGTGCTCGCATCTGGCTTGGTGAACTGCAAGAGCGTGACAACTTGGATACCACCGCCGCGCTCTTTAGTGAATCAACCGCTCGGGTTTTGGTTTCGGTTGGTCGCGAAGACGACGTGAAGTTTGTCGGGCTCTGCGAGGCTCGCGGGGTTTCGGTGTTACGCATCGGAGTGACCGATGGCCGTGGCGATGACGCTTTGCTTCAGGTGAAAGACCTGGCCGACTTCAGTTTGCAAGATCTGCGCGAACCTTGGGCAGCCACGATTCCCGACCTCTTCGGCTAACCTCCACTAATGAGTCAGGTCGAAGAGCGCACCATTGAATTCATCGACCTTGACGCTGTCTTGCCCTGCAATCATGATGACTGCGACGACGCCGCCAGCCACCTGATCATTTGCCCACTCTGCGGGGCGCATGAGGGGCTTTGCACACCGCATGCCGAGCAGGTGCTCAGAGCACCCGAGGGCAGTTGGGGTACTTTCACAAAATCCTGCGGGCACACCGTCGAACAGGCCCTTATCAAGGTTGTGCCGATTTAGTTTCGTTGCGATTTAGCTCGGTTGCGAATTAGTTTGGGCTCAGGCATCCACGCGAGCGGGTTTAACCAAAGTTAAGAGGAACGCCTTGGTTTCTTCCCAATTCCGAAACCCTTCTTTTCCGTAGTGCAGGTGCACGCCTGAAAAGAATGGAACCCCATTGTGCTGGGCACGATCATCGACGAGTATCGAACCAACGTTTAGGTCTTTGTGGTGACTCAGGATTAGACGCTTATGCACTGGGCTGCTGCTATCGGCCCCCCATTTTTCCTGAACCCATTTGAGTTTGTCGCTCCAAGCCGAGGGATTATTCCAAGGTGCGGTCGACAAAATGTATAAGTCGAAATGTCGTGCCAGTTCGGAAACCGCCTCAACGGCACCATCCATCGGATCCATCCATCCGAATATTCCCTCCACCTCGTCATACCGCCCTTGGTACTCAAGAAGTTGTTGCTCACTGAGGCGATCGATTCCGGATTGAAAGTCGACGAGCACGTTATCCATGTCGATGTAAAGCGTCATTTTTCCAGGCTCTTTTTGGGCCATTTTTGTTACCTCTTTCGGTTGAGTTTCTGAGCGAAACGGTTGGTTCAGGAAGTCTGGGTTAGATCAGGGTCTGGCTGCTAAACCAGCAACTCGCGGTTGTAGCCCGGCACCGTGAAATACGGTTGCTTGGCAAACAACTTGAGTTTGCTGTGCGCGGCGATAAATGGCGTCATGCCGGGCGTCATGAAATGAAACCAGTCAGAGACCTCAAGATCGAGAAGCGAGACAAGCACTTCGAGCACTTGCTCCCCCAGCTGGCGGGCCTCCCAGCCGACATTGAAGATGCGACTGAAATGCGGATTGGAACCGGTTGGAAGATTCCAGCCCAAAAACTTCATTTCACCGAGACGCTTGGCCGCAACTTTAGATTTGTGATCACCATCCGCCAGCTCGACTAACAGCGAACCGTCGCGATAGAGCCTCGCCTGAACATAGGGCGAGAAGTCTGGGCTGAAGGCATGCTTGCGAGTCAGGGTTTGAACTACCGAGGTGCTGGATTCATGGGTTACTCGGCTGAAAACCAACTCGAAGGCTTCAATCAGCGGAGTCCACTCCGGCCCCAAAAACGTATCGCCGCTTGTGTTTAGTAAAGCTCCCATAACTACCCCCGTAGTTTTCTCTCAACAACCAATAGTTGCTGCACCCAATCACATTATCTATCAGGCATGGGGCGGGTGCCAAGGGTTTTCGGCTAAGAGCGAACCCGCTCGCTAAACCCGGCGGCCCGAACCGGGTACGCCAGATAGTCGGCGTAGCCTTCGAGGATTGGGCTGCGCCAGGCGTAGTCTCTGGCTACCTCGGATAGCGCCGCCCAAAAGAAGGCGTGTAGCAGGTCGATGCTCAGGTGGCTTAACGAATCCTCAGGGAAGGCTCGGCCAAGCATTCGGCGCAGCAGGGTGGGAATATCGCTGAGCCCGAAGCGATGCAGCTCAGCGCGAACTGAGAACTCGATTTCTCTGGCACGACGTGGATTCCAGATTGGGTTCGGGTAGTCCTGGTGCAGGTGTAACAGTTCGTGAATGCGGATTGCCTGGCTATAGAGCGCATCGTCGAGTTGGTCGAAAACAGGTATGAAGCGGTCAACCTCGTAGCCTTTTTTGCGCAAATCAAGGATGTCTGGGTAAGAGAAGAACCGATAAAAGGGAACGTGTGGCCTTACGGCAGAGTAAGGCTCGATGGTGAACGAAGCCAAGAGTGGGTCGGTTCCGGCTGCGGCAGCGCCCCAGCGGTTTATCGCCTCATCTACATCTTGGTTGAGTGGTTCCATCTTCTAAATTTACCCGACTGTCATAAAGGTTTAGTAGTTTCATTCTTATGGATCAACCCTTGGAGTCTGTCGAAAAATCCCATGCGGCATTGGTCGCCCGCCGAGAACGGATTATCGAGACATGGGAGAAAAGGTCGGCGGTTCCCCTCGCCCTCTTGGCAATTGGGTTTCTGGCGCTCTGGGCCTGGCAGGTTCTTGGCGATTTAGACATCCAAACTTGGGATGCCGTTGAGGTTGCAATTCTGTTTATCTGGGTGGCGTTTGTAATCGACTTCCTCGTTAGATTGTTCTTTCACCACGACAAGGTCCTCTTCCTTCGCAGCAACGTGATCGAAATCATTGCCCTTGCTGTGCCGGCCTTTCGGGCTTTTCGTATCCTGCGGGTCATCACGGCGGTTGGGATCCTCACCCGAACCGCTCAGTCCCTTCAGGCTCGGGTCAACCTATACGTCACCGTCATGCTGCCGATGGTGGTGTTTGCCGGCTCGTTAGGGGTTTACGAGGCCGAACATAGCGCGGCGGGAGCCACAATCATCGACTTCCCCGACGCTGTCTGGTGGGCCATCGTGACGATTTTTCAGGTGGGAGACGCCTCGTTCTCACCAATCACTTTTGAGGGTCGCAGCATTGCCGTGCTAATCATGCTGGCCGGCGTGGCACTGGTATCCATCGTCACAATCAACCTGGCGGGTTACCTGCTCAGAAACAACGGCATCAGAGGGTTAAACCTGCCTAAGGAATGACGACTCGCACTTTCGTCATCTGCATAAACTAAACGCGGTGTCGCTGCCTTGAAGTAAATTTGTAGCAACCGGAATCGAGGCGCATGCTACGAAGTTTGGCACGGTTTAGTCTGGTGCTATTCGCATTTTGGGCCGCGGCAACCATGTTGCAGTGGCCGATTTGGCTTGCCCTGCCAATCGGTGGATTCTTTGGACTGATCGCCGCCTTTGTGGCCTGGTGGCAAACCAAAACCAAGATTTATACCCGCAACCAGTTGGCCGCCAAACCCTTCAACGGGCAGTTGCCCCAAGAGCTTGCCGATGCGATCGCGACCTCGCCGGCCCTGCGAGGCGACGAAGGCTACAGCCAAAGGGTGGTAGGCGAGAAGGCCTATGGCGATAACTTCTTAGACCTTATGCAATACGCCGAGATGACTGATGGTTCGACCCTCGAGGTGCAATCGGCTTTGGTCGCCGAGCCGGCGAACGAGCACAGCCAACATGCGGTAGCCGTGACTTGCGGTGGCGTTGTGCTCGGCTATATTCCCGAGTTTGAATCAGAATCGCTTTTCGCGTTTTTGATGGAACGACGCGGAATCGCCAGGGTCAATTCGAACATTCACTTTGACATCGCAGGCGGCCTTAGCTGGGCCGAGTTGGATCTAGTTCGGCCATACGAAATCGTGGCGGGCGTCTAACTGGCCGCGGGTGAAGGTATGCCTAGTTAGCCCTGGTGCAACATGTCGTGGCGCACGATTGTTGCGTTGCGGTCCTGACCTACGCCGATTGCCGAGATTCTGGTGCCGGTTAGTTTTTCAAGGGCAAGAACATAATCTTGGGCATTCTTTGGAAGGTCTTCGAAGGTCTTGGCCTGCGTGATGTCTTCTTGCCAGCCAGCAAAGTTCTCGTAAACCGGAACAGCGTGGTGGAAGTCGCTTTGCGAGACCGGAATTTCTTCGGTGCGCACACCGTCAACTTCGTAGGCAACGCAAACCGGAATCTGCTCCAGCCCGGTGAGTACGTCGAGTTTGGTTAGGAACACATCGGTTAGACCATTGATGCGGGTTGCATATTTGGCGACCGGTGCATCGAACCAACCACAGCGACGTTCGCGACCGGTGGTGGTTCCAAACTCGTGACCGACTCTGCGCAAGAACTCGCCGGATTCGTCAAACAGTTCGGTTGGGAACGGTCCGGCGCCAACGCGAGTGGTGTACGCCTTTAGGATGCCAATCACCGAGGTGATTTTGGTTGGGCCAATGCCAGCGCCAATGGTTGCGCCACCGGCTATTGGAGAGGATGAGGTGACAAACGGGTAGGTTCCGTGGTCAACATCTAGCAGTGTGCCTTGGCCACCTTCGAGCAAAACGGTTTTGCCGGCCTCAAGCGCCTGGTGCAGTTCTAGTGCGGTGTCGCGCACCATTGGGCGTAGACGTTCGGCAAAAGAAAGCAGCTCGGCAACAACATCGTCAACGCGAATGGCGGCACGGTTATAAACCTTGGTTAGCAACTGGTTCTTTTGAGCCAGCGAACCCTCAACCTTTTGGCGCAGGATGCTTGGGTCAAAAAGATCTTGAACGCGAATTCCTAGGCGGCCGACCTTGTCTCCGTAGGTTGGGCCAATTCCGCGACCGGTGGTTCCGATAGCTCTCTTGCCGAGGAATCGCTCGGAGGTCTTGTCGATGGTCACGTGATACGGGGTGATGATGTGGGCGTTGGCAGAAACCTGCAGGCGGCTGACGTCGACACCCTTTTCGATGAGTCCGTCCAACTCGTGGAACAGAACCGCGAGGTCAATGACGACACCGTTGCCGATGACCGGAATGACACCGGGGGTCAGGATGCCGGAGGGCAGCAGGTGAAGGGCAAACTTCTTATCGCCGATAACCACGGTGTGGCCGGCGTTGTTTCCGCCCTGGTAGCGAACCACATAGTCAACGCGCTCACCGAGCAGGTCGGTTGCCTTGCCTTTACCTTCATCGCCCCACTGAGCACCAACAAGAACTACTGCAGGCATGGCTGACTCGATTCTCAAAGATCTTAGATTTCGCACCCCTTGGCGCACTTATCTAAGTTTACTCGGTTAGCGGTCAGCCAGCCTCTAGGCAGCAGGGCTACTTGACTTTGAAAGACGCCCGATAGCTATTCGGTCCAGATACGACGGTCACTTTTCGGGTTCCCTTGGCGACTGTGAATTTCAAGACCTGGTTGTTGCTGGTTAGCTTCTTGGTGACTGAGCGAAGCCCGGTGATGCTGATTTTGACGGTCTCACCGGATAGGTTCTTGAAGGTCACCGAGATGACTCGCTTCGAAAGCGTTGCCTTGGCTGAGCGGATGACCGGAGGAGCGATTGGGATGTCAGCGAACTTTACGTTTACCATCTTCGAGGCGTAGGAAGGGGCGTTCAACTGGTAGTTGAACGAACTGGTTGCGCTCGTGCCAAAAGTCGACAGGGTGAAGGTTGCGTCACCGTTGGCATCGAGGATCATTTGGCAACCCTGGCCAGCGGTCACCGGAGCATAGCAAGCGCTGCTGCTGTGGAGTGGGGTTGAAGCCAACATTAGGGTGGCGTTCTTCACATCAAAGAACTGCACGTAAACATAGAGGCCAGCGTTCGAGGCATCTGAGTTATAGGTGAACTTGATGTCGGTCACTCTAATGCTTGCCGTTGCAGCACCGATTCCGTCTTTGTTGAAGGTGACCGGCAGTTGCATGCCGACTTCGCTCATCGAAACCTTGTCTACGGTTGGGCAAACATCCGAGCCATTAGGGCAAGCGTCAACCGGTGCTGGCAAGTGGCCGTCCCAGTTGGCGGTGAACTTGATGGTCTTGAAACCAGAGGTCCAAGCGGTTTGACCGAGGAACTGGTACTTGACCGAATCGCCTTCGGTCAGACCCAAGAAAGTGATTGGAATGCTGGCTTTACCCATCGAATCGAGCACAAAAACACACTGCCCATTTGCGGCCGCGCCAGCCTCGCACTTGCTGCTGCTTAGGCCAGCGGCAGCAGGAAGGGTGATTTCTAGGCCCGACTTGTCGAAGAAAACTAGAATCGCAGTTAGGCCGGCATCTGCGCTGCTACCTGATGAAAAATTGAAATCCATCGTGGACCAGGCCGGGGAGGCCTTTACGATGTCGCCAGCAACCGCGGCTTTATCAGCACCGCTCTTGATGGTCAGCATATCCAGAGATGGGCAAATCACAGTTGGGGCTTCTGAGCAGGCGTGACCCGCGGCGGCGGCTGGGATTGTCGTCGAAATCAAACCGGTGAAGGCGATGGATGCGATTGCCAGCGCACCAAGGGTTTTGCGAAATAAGTTGTTGCGGTTCATTATTGGCCTCTGTCTAAAAGAATGTAATGGCTACCCCGCTACTTTTTAAACTTTAGCCTCTGTGCGGGTCTTCGTGAAAGCGATTTCACGAGCCGTAACCAAAACGAAACCTTTGCCTAGCGACGGTGAAAAACGTGCTGCTCGATCCAGCAGTGCATGGTTATGGCGGCTGCGGCAGATGCGTTGATTGAACGCGTCGACCCAAACTGGCTGATTTCGAGCACAACGTCACTTGCCGCGATTGCGGCTTCGCTCAGACCCGGGCCTTCTTGACCAAACAGTAAGACGCAGGCCTCTGGAAGGTCATACTCTTCAATTTTCTGGCAACCCGGAACGTTGTCGATTGCGATGATTGGCAATGGGCCCCCGTCGGGCCCGAGACCGCAGCTTTGGCACCAAGCCACGAAATCTTCAACGGTCGGGTGGTGTCGCACATGCTGATAGCGATCGGTCACCATCGCACCGCGCCGATTCCACCTGCGGTTTCCGATGATATGAACCTCGGCGGCCAAAAAGGCGTTTGCCGTGCGCACGATTGAGCCAATGTTCAGGTCATGCTGCCAGTTCTCGATTGCCACGTGATACTTGTGTCGGCGCTCATCCAAAGCGGCAACAATGGCTTCCATCTTCCAGTACCGAAACTCATCAAGCACGTTTCTGGTGTCGCCACCGGCCAATAATTCCGGGTCAAAATAGTCGGCCGTCGGCAATTCGCCAACCCAGGGACCAACCCCCCAGGTGGTGAGTTCGTGCGAGTCCGCCGGCTGAGGATTTACTGCATGTTCTTGGTCTGACATCCCCTAAGCCTATCCATCGCTGGGTAGGCTTGAGAAATGGCTGATCGTAGGAAAATCGAATGCTGGCTGACCGACATGGACGGCGTGCTGGTTCACGAGGGGCACGCCATTCCCGGTGCGGCAGAGCTCATAAACCAGTGGCAAGCCAACGGCCAGCGCTTTTTGGTGCTCACCAATAATTCGATTTACACTCCTCGCGATTTATCGGCTCGGCTGCAAGCCACCGGATTAAACATTCCTGAGGAATCCATCTGGACCTCCGCTTTGGCCACGGCAGCTTTCCTGAAATCCCAAAAGGCTCAGGGTTCGGCCTTTGTGATTGGCGAGGCGGGAATGACCACCGCCCTTCACGAAATCGGCTACATTCAAACCGACGTAAACCCCGACTACGTGGTACTTGGTGAAACCCGAAACTTTTCCTTCGAAAACCTAACTAAGGCAATCCGACTAATCGTTGCCGGCGCGCGCTTCATCGCCACCAACCCAGACGCCACCGGCCCATCAGCCGAGGGCATACTGCCTGCAACCGGCTCGGTTGCCGCCCTGATCACCAAGGCCACCGGTCGCGAGCCATACATTGTTGGCAAGCCAAACCCGATGATGTTTCGCACCGCGATGAATAAGATTTCTGCCCACTCAGAAACCACGGGAATGATCGGTGACCGCATGGACACCGACGTGGTGGCTGGAATCGAATCCGGATTGCACACCGTTTTGGTGCTCACCGGAATAGCCGATTCAGCCGAAATTGAAAAATACCCTTTTCGCCCCAATGAGATTCTGAATTCGGTAGCAGACCTACTCGACTAGGCCACCTCAGAATCGATAATGAGAGCAGTTTCGTGCACGTAGCTTTTTTCCTTGACCAGCACCCGAGAACGCTCGGTGGCGCGCAGTCTTCGGCCATGCTGCAAAAGAAGTTCCTTGAGCGCGCCGGCCACAAGGTGACCATAGTCGCGCCACACACCCCATTTGGCGAGCAGGTTGACGTCGTGGAGTATCCATCGCT
>CANCKM010000031.1 GCA_947378555.1 Microbacteriaceae bacterium | reverse complement strand
ATTGCCGTCAACGCTCAAGAGCCGGCATTCGACCTTGAGCAACTCGCATCAAATGCTGGTCAATTCTGCGACTTCTACGTCATACAAACCGGCGATTTGACGCGAGAGTTGCAGCGCCTGCTGCCCGATAACCTTCACGTTTATGGCGGCGGAGCAAGGGTATACCCAACAACCTTCAGTCTGGACCCACTCGGCAATGTGGGAAAGCTGAGATACGGTTCGGATGCCAAGGCAACAACCAAGGTCGCCGAAGCGCTCGAAAATGACATTTGGGGCTTTGCCAACGCGGCCGGTTTGCTCAACAAACCAACCAAATATAGTCAACCCATCAGCGGAAAAATCGCGGCCGTGATGAACGACCACCTCGCAATTGCAAGGCTTGGTAAAGATGGCGAGTACATGGTTGCCATCCGCCAAGAAACCAGCTTTCCAGGGGTGCCACTCGAGTGGATTTTCAAAAAAGGCCAGACTGTCACCGGGCAATACGACCCGAGCACGCGCAACTTCGTGCTCGACCAAGCAACTTATGACCTTGAAAAATTGGTTCGAGATTACAAGTTCGACAGCGTGACCCTTGCGCTGGTCAAGTCAACCGATCGGGTATCTGCCGTGGTCAACATTCACCCAAATCTAGACATCACAATGGCCAAGGAGGAAATCACCGGAAACCCAATCGACGTGGTTTCCAGATCCCTCGACATCGGCGATGTGATTGCGGTGCGAATTTACCGCGACCCGCAGGGCAAGACTCGACTGCGCATGATCGACATCGACGACGATGAAGTTGTATTGCCAGCACTCTCACTGCTTCCAGGTGGCGAACCTTGGCTTTCAGAAGACCGGCCGCTTTACGAAACCGAGGAAATCGAAGAACAACCACTAACCCAGATAACCGAAACACTAAACCCCTTCGACTCGGATACCGGTCTCATCACCCTTCCAACGACCTCCGAACAGTTGGGGGTGCCGTTGCCAGGGCCTGGCCGCTTGCCGGGAATGCAAACTGCCCCGATGGCCAAATCGCTGCAGGCGAGGCAACTTGAGCAAACATCCATCGCCGGTTATCAAGAGCGGTTGCGCCTACAAGAGTTGCGCTATCGGCAACTGAACGATGATGCCCTACTGATTTCCTCAGAGCGCGCCAATGCTTTGCGCGAACTTGCTCGCCTCAGAACCGAGAATGGCGACCTGCGCAAGGAACGCTCGGAGGCTCGCTCGGGAAACCGCAGCAAACAGCGGGTTTCGAGCACCACCTATTCGCGGCGCAACCGTTTTGCCTGCGACCAAGAGTGGTTTAGAGAAGAAGTTCGTAGGGTTTGGATTAGCAAATACACGCCGGCCGACCGCCTTCAGTACCCCCTAACGGAAGAAAACTGGATTTTTGGCGAACGTTTCTTTGGCTGCCTGAACGAACGCGAACTAGACGAGGGTGAGATTCGCAAACTGGTGCGCTGCGTTCTTGATCTGGTGACCACGCGCAACAAGTTGGATGACAAACGGGAGCAGCACCCGTTGATGGCAAACGGGCGGCCGTACGTGCGTGAAGACAAAGCCGCCGGCATGCGCATCTACGTTGAAAGCGGGGTTGCAGGAGCCAAGCGCCTGCACTACTTCAAGTTGCCAGACGGTGCCGGTTATGAACTCAGCCAGGTTGCCCACCACGATAACTACACGCCATAGACTTAGGCGCTCTGGGGCCCACAGGTTTTAGGTGGCGCGCCAAGAACGCCTCTAACCGAACGTTTCCAGCCAGTTATAAAGCTTGAGCGTCGAAACACAATCGGCGCGGTTGTATTTGATGATGTCCTTGAGGATTGCCTGAGCCCTTCGGGTTTCGCCGGCGCCGACCGCCTCTAAATAGCTCTGGTACTGCACCATACTGCTGGCACCATCGGTGGTTTCGGTGTCTCTTGCGAAGGTCAACGAATCGTCGGTTTCGGAATAAGTTTCGGTCTCGGTTTCGGCCTCAGCCTCGGTGTTGTAATAACGCTCGAGTTTCTTGATGCCGAAACCACCGGCCCCAACCACGATTGAGGCGCGCGCCGTGTTCAGCAAATCAAACATGCTCGGCAACAGCCGGTCAACCTCGGCCTGCATCACCCCGTGACGCTTGGCCATGGCCCGCAGGTTTGATTGTTCTGGGTTCGAAATGTGAAAGACGTGGGCGCTCGGGTGCTCTTCGATTCGAGCCAAGGCCAGTGTCACAAATTCAATGAGACGCTGTTTTTCCTCTTCCTGATTGGCAGCCAGCAGGGGCACAAACTTGCCGGCTCGATCTGAGTAGCCAAAGAGATAGTGCAAGGCGAAATCGGAGTTCACCGCGTTGAACCATTCGAGGTCAAAAAATATGTCGCCCTCGCTCGGTTTCGGCAGCGGCACCTCACTCTGGCTTGGCTTGACGATGACTTCGTATTGGGCAACGCCAGTTTGTTTCTCGGCGGTTATTACCTTGGACCAAGCCTGATACTTTTCAACATATTCGGGGCTGAGCTTTGGCACGGCAAGACCCGAAGCCGAATCGGCAACCTTTGCCACGGTGTCTAGCCCGGCGGCTCGCAGCGCGCGCAGGTGCGTGTGGTTATAGATGTACAACTGACTCAAATCATCAAGCCGCACCCGCTCGGCCGCGCACAAATCCGGGTAATCGCAGTGAATCTCTTTGCAAACACTTTCGCTCGGGCAATGAAGATCCAACCCGACGATGGATGTGACCGACGCGGGTGGGTTTTGCTCAAGGTGCTCCAGCATCGGGGTGCGGGCGGCAACCAACGTGTCGAGAGCTGGCTGACCCTCGTATTCGGCCAGTTCGGTTGACCGATAAACCAAACCGATTGGCCGGTTGGCAGCCCGCCCCATGCCCTGCAGAATCTCAAAGTAGGTTGCGATTTGATTCACGTAGTGGGGGTTGGTTTTTTCCTTTAGCTTTGCCCCCGAGCTGGCAAAACGCTTGCTGTGTTTGATGTCCCAAACTGCATACTGAGCGTCGCCAGTTAAGCTCGGCGCTCCCGCGATAGGTCTTGCGCTCAGCCGACCAAGCTCGTCAAAGAACAGTTCGTAGTCCTCACGAACCAGCAGGTCGGCATAACCGCGCAGGCCAACGCTGCCATACTCGGCACTCAGGCAAGCTTGAGCGATGACGGCAAAACCGGTATCCATCGCAGCTTTTGCTTGGGCTTCGGTGCCTCTAGCTGGCAGCTCGATGAAAGAACCCTCGGGCATGCTTTCGGCAAGTTGTGCCAGCCGCAACCGCTCGTATTCGTTGCCTTGAATAATCGGCAGCGCAACGCTGAGGTCTTGCCGAAAAGGTTCGACCACAGCGAGCGCCTCGGGCACCCCGGCCGCGACCGCCATCTGAAGTTTCAGACAGTGATCACATTTGACGGCGTGCCAAATGTCGCGGCTGTTGATGCGCCACCGATTATCTTTTGCGTGAATCTCATTCCCCTCGCCTCTTGAGGAATGAGTTTAGCGAACGGTTACCGCATTGGATTCCACCGAGAAAGCGCTGTGGCCCGCCCGATTGAAAGCCACCACTTTGAATTTCACCGAGGTTCCGGCACTCACCCCGGCGAGACTGAGCTTCACGCCAGTTGAGGAGCCCGGAACGACAAAGATTCCAAAGGTGCTGCCGTAATAGGCGTAGACCCAGTGCTGGCTAGAAGCCCCACCGGAATCAGACCAACTCAGGCTAACCGCGGCCTTTCGACTCGACACAGCAACCGGGCTGGTTGGCTTGCCAGGAAGGGCAACCCCCGGACTGTCGGCAACAACGCTGCTGGTTGGTCGAGTCTGAAGCAACGGATAACTCTTGCCGACCTCGGAATATGCACTTGCCCCAATCGCATTCGCTTTGGCGTTTGCCAAGAGAGCGTCGTCTACATTGGCAGGTGTCGTGCCGGCCTGCAAAAGCAGAGCCGCAGCTGCGGCTACGTGAGGCGAGGCCATCGATGTTCCACTATAGAAATCGGTGGCCGTTGTTGAACTTGATACCGAAGACAAAATCGCCGAACCTGGTGCAGCAAGATCCACACCAGAGCCATAGTTCGAATAACTGGCAAGGACATCACGGAAGGTGCTGGCAGCAACGGTGATTGCGGCCGCGGCACTGGCTGGCGAATGACTTGAAACATCTGAAGATTCGTTTCCGGCCGCAACAACGAGAACAACACCCGATTCCACCAGGGCGGCTGCCGAATCGTTGACGGCCTGAGAGAAACCACCACCCAAACTCATGTTGGCAACCGATTTATTGGCAACGTGATTATTGGCGACCCAATCCATACCGGCGATTACCCCGGCATTGCTTCCACTGCCCTTGCAGTTGAGCACACGAACAGGGACAAGGTGAACCGCCTTCGCAACTCCGAAGTGTTCGCCACCTATGGTTCCGGCAACGTGAGTGCCGTGACCATTGCAATCCTGGGTCGAACTTTGACCCTTGATGAAGGAAGCCCCGCTTGTAACCCTTGACCCAAATTCGGTGTGAGTCGAGAGAATTCCGGTGTCAATCACATAGGCGTAAACATCGGGTGCCGTCGAGTCATAGTGGTATTGACCATCTAGGCCGCCACTTAGATCCGAGTAAATCAGGCCCGGCTCTTGGTCGATACGGTCTAGACCCCAAAGGTCGCCAACCGTTTCGTTTCCGGCTGTGTCATTGATTGAGACCTGCGCGTTGCGCTCGACATAGGCTACGGCCGGATTTGCTCGCAGAGCGAGCAACTGCTTTGGAGTGAAGTCCCCCGCAAAACCCTTGATGGTTTTGTTGAACCGATAGGTAAGTTTTGCACCCCATCGCTTGACTTTGGATACCTGCAAACCCAAATCTGAACCGGGTTTTAGAACCACAATGTGGGTGCCCTCGTTGCCTATGGCGACGAAGTGCTTTGCTAGGGCCTGCCTCGAAGAGGCCCCATCAATAAACGTTTGAGTGCTTGGCTTTTGATTGTTTGTCGTTTGCGCAACCACTGGTTGAGCGGCAAATAGTGCCGCCGCTGTCAGGATTGCAACGCCAATCGAAACTGATTTGCTGTTCATTCTGGACATATTTCTCCTTAGTTTTTACTTCAGGAGCGGTATTCCTAGCCTAGACCCGCGCAACTTTTAGGCGCAAGAGTCAAAAATCTGGTTTTTCAAACGGCGGTTTGAGCCGGCTAGTCCACTAAAAGGCTATCGGGGGTGGACGCGAGCAAAAGGGCGATCCAAATCACGAAAAACAGGATGTAGGAAATGGAGAAAACCCAACCCAAAACGATGGCTGCGGTGGCCAAGCCACGACCCACCTTGGTGCCACGTGAGTTCTTGATTTCACTTCGGGCAACGTAACCCAGGACGATTCCCAGAACAGGCACGAAAAATACCGAGATCAAAGCCGCAACGGCTATTCCGGCGGTTGGGAGACCGGCCACGTAGATATCTACAGCGCTTCCGCATTTGGAGCAAAAAATCGCACGAGAATCAAGCTCTTGGCCACAGGACGCGCAATTCACAAAAAACATCCTCCCTTGACTTTCGCAGCTTTTAAAATCCACTGACTACATAAGTTTCTCAAAAAAATCAGATTCGCGAGGTTTTTAGAGGGTATTTCTACAACAGTTCCTGCCTATACTTCTAAATATGCAGAGCCCAAGTGCCTTTGTACGCGGGGTTAGGCACCCCGAGGCTTACCATGGCGCCGGTATTCGCCGAGAATTTTTCGAGGGCT
The DNA here is from genome assembly GCA_947378555.1 of Microbacteriaceae bacterium. Lineage (GTDB taxonomy): Bacteria > Actinomycetota > Actinomycetes > Actinomycetales > Microbacteriaceae > Rhodoluna. The sequence continues at coordinate 10,402 of CANCKM010000031.1, read as the reverse complement.
GGTACGTCAAGCTGGTCTCAGCAGACACCAAGCAGCGCTGGGCGGTGATCCCAGGCATATTTAGAGGGCTTGGCACTGGCACCGCCTCTGGTGACGAGGCTTTCGTTCAGGTTCTCGATGGATTGACCGGCAGATCTTGGTACCACCGATTTGAGATTTCCGAGTTTCGGGCCTCGACCAGCGGGTTTGACGTGTGGATTGGGCCAAACCACTTCACAAGCACCGGGGTTCACCTTGAGCTGCCGCAACTGCAAGGCGACATTGAATACAGCACCGCGCTAAAGCCATGGCCCGTGACTCTGGCATCGCCCGGAATCATGGGTTGGTACGGATTGGTGCCCTTCATGGAATGTTTTCACGGGGTGGTCTCGTTTGGTCACGAACTGTCTGGCCAACTCGAGGTGGAGGGCGAGATAATCGACTTTGCCTCGGGTCGCGGCTACATCGAAAAAGATTGGGGCAAGGCCTTCCCCTCAGGCTACGTGTGGCTGCATTCCAATCACCTAGATCAAGATGCTGACGCTTCACTCATCGCTTCGGTGGCGATAATCCCCTGGATCGGCAGGCCCTTCCGCGGATTCGTGATTGGGCTCATGCACCACGGCCGGCTGCACCGCTGGACCACCTACAACGGCTCAAAGGAGGTTTCGCTCACCATCGATGACAGCCACGTCAACTGGTCGGTGAATGGGCCAGACGGTTTGCTCAGCCTAAGAGCCAAGCGCGTTCGTGGCGGTTTGCTTCACGCACCGCTGCGAGTGGCAATGCATAAGCGGGTTGAGGAAACCCTTGATGCGACAATCGAGTTCCGGCACAGTTCACCAACCGGCGAGGTGCTCCTCGAGGGTTTGGCGCGGGTGAGCGGCATGGAAGTCTTCGGCGACACCGAGGGCTTGCTAGCCATTTAGCTTCGGGCTAGGGCAATCTAGAATCGATTTCGGCAAGGCGACCTAGGGCTTGCAATCTGGTTTCGCCCTCCAAAGTTTCAATAGGCGCGATGGATACCCTTCGGCGCGATAACGTCGACCAAAACTCAAGCCTCTTGATCTCGGTGTTGAGCCGATCGATTAGGTCAATGTCATCCTGCACCGAGGACGGCAACTGCTCAGAATCGTCGTTCGATTGAAACGACACGTGTTTGGCGTGCCAATGGGTCTCTTGGTCAAAGCTCTCGAAGGTTTTGGTTTCGAAGCTCTGCTCTAGTTCAGAGACCTTTACCCAGTTTTTCTCTCGCGAGTTGGATCGCGCCAGATCTTGCAGCAAAGCAGCATCGCTTGGAATGCCAACAAACTTCAGGATTTTGCGATAGGTAGCCGGTTGGTTTTTGGCTACCTCGGCGTCGGAGATCAGCAGTGGTTGAAAGCCAAGGCGCAACAGGTCGGCCAAGCGGTGCTGCACGGTAAAAACTCGACGCAACGGACGGTCGGCCTCAAAGTTGGGTGACCCGAGCACGCGCATCCAGGAGTTGGCTATGCCGCGACCACTTCGCAGGGTCGAAACTATTCTTAGGTCAAAATGGTCGCGCATGAAGCGAATGGTTTCGAGACTTGGTTCGTGGTGCGCTTTTAGCAGGATCACCGAAGGCTCTTGGCCGTTGCCCGAAGCAGCTTCTGCCTTGGCAAGAGCCACAAAAACGGTCAATTTCCAGTACTCGTGCGCAGGCTCACCAGAGGTTTGACGCAGAGCCTGCAGCAGGGTATTGAACAACCAGGTGCTAGCGGTGCGGTGCGGTGCCAAAACCAAAATAATCTTCGGCTTGACCTCTTGGTTTTTACTCTGCTGGCTCACCTGACAACTTTAACTGAGAATGTGCAGGCCTTTCATCTATTACCGTTAAAGGGTGAATGATAAACGTGACGTTTTGCGAGCGCTGGAAAGCGAATCGATAGAGATTCTGCGCGAAACCGCAGCCGCCTTTAAGAACCCCGTGATGCTGTATTCAATCGGCAAAGATTCCTCGGTTCTGTTGCACTTGGCTCGCAAGGCTTTTTATCCCGGCAACATTCCATTCAAGGTGCTTCACGTTGACACCACCTGGAAGTTTCAAGAGATGATCTCTTTTCGAGACCAGACGGCCAAGGATCTAAATCTCGACCTACTAGTTCACATCAACGAAGCCGGAGTGGCGGAAGGCGCAAGCCCCTTCACCCTTGGCGCTTCTGAGTACACGCGGGTAATGAAGACCATGGGTCTTCGACAGGCCCTCGACCAACACGGTTTTGATGCGGCGATCGGCGGTTCGCGGCGAGACGAAGAGAAGAGTCGAGCCAAGGAGCGTATTTTTAGCGTGCGCGAAGCTGGGCACCGCTGGGACCCACGGGCACAGCGTCAGGAGTTGTGGAGAACCTACAACCCGAGGTTAACCGCCGACCAAACCATGCGGGTTTTTCCACTGAGCGACTGGACCGAACAGGACGTTTGGGACTACATCAAATTTGAATCGATCGAAGTTAGCCCGCTCTATTTTGCAAAACCGAGACCATCGGTTTTGCGGGGTCATCAAATCATTATGGTCGATGACGAACGGTACCCGCTGTTGCCAGGGGAAGCCGCAGAACTGCGCCTCATCCGCTTTAGGACTCTTGGTTGCTACCCGCTCACCGCGGCGGTTGAATCAACTGCCACGACTCTAGATGAAGTCATCCAGGAACTGCGCGAGGTAAAACTCAGCGAACGGGCCACTCGCCTGATCGATGGCGATAAAGAAGTGTCAATGGAACAGAAGAAGGCCGAGGGTTACTTCTAATGCTGAAGCCCATTATTCGTTTGGTTACCTGCGGCAGCGTGGACGACGGTAAAAGCACCCTGATTGGCCGCCTTTTGGTTGAAACCGATAGCGTTCCAAGCGACACGATCCTGGCGGCTCAAACCGTGCGTCGCACCGGGTCAAACATCAAGGCCGGAGACATTGATTTTTCTCTGCTCACCGATGGATTGGAAGCTGAGCGCGAGCAGGGCATCACCATCGATGTCGCCTATCGGTCGATGTTTCTAAAGAATGGCCGCCGCCTCATCATCGCCGATGCCCCCGGCCACGAGCAATACACCCGCAATATGGTGGTTGCCGCTTCAAGATCCGACATTGCCCTAATCCTCATCGATGCCACTCGCGGCATTCGCACGCAAACCCTTAGGCACTTGACAATCTGTTCGCTGCTAAAAGTTACCCGCATCGCTCTAGTAATAAACAAACTTGACGCGGTTGGTTTCGATGAGGGCATTTTCAACCAGCTCTCCAGTGAACTCAAACCTTCTCTGGATCGACTGGGAATCACCGACTTCGAGTTCATTCCGGTGAGCGCCTTAGCCGGAGACAACGTTGCTCGATCGAGCGAAAATTTCCCTTGGTATTCGGGGCCAACGCTTCTTGAATACGTTCAGGAATGGCCAGCCGAGGCAACGGTCGCAAACGCACCCCGGCTCACCGTGCAAATGGTCAACCGCGCCGATAACTTTAGAGGGCTTTCCGGAACCGTTTTCGGTGGCGTCATCCGACAGGGTGACGAGGTGGTTGTTCTGCCGAGCCGAGCCAAGGCAACAGTCGCTAGGCTCGTGACCTTTGACGGTGACCAACCTGAGGCCGCCGACCAAACCGCGACAACTCTGGTTCTCGAACCAGACGTCGATGCGACCCGAGGCGATGTGGTTGAGCTTGCCGACCGGGCAACCATCCCGGCAGACCGATTTAGTGCCAACCTGGTTTGGCTCAATGAGTCAGAACTCATCCATAGTCGTTCTTATTTTCTGATTGCCGGCTCAAAGCAGGTTGGCGCCATCGTTACCTCGATTCGCCACGTGCTAAACATCAACAACGGTGACCACGAATCGGCTCGTACCCTGCAAGCCAACGAAATTGGTCTGGTAGAAATTGCCACCGATTCACCAATAGCGCTTAGCCCATACGCCGCTAACCGCTTCAATGGAAACTTCATCCTGGTTGATCGGCTGACCATGGAAACCGTTGGAGCCGGAATGATTGAACATTCCCTGCGACGCAGCGGAAATGTTTCAGAGCAGCGCTACGCGATTGACCAAACCGCTCGGGCAACCCAAAAAGGCCAGGTCGCCAAGGTGATTTGGTTTACCGGGCTATCTGGCTCTGGCAAATCAACCGTTGCCAACGCCCTCGAACAAAAGCTCTTTGACCTCGGAATCCACAGCTACGTCCTGGACGGCGACAATCTGCGTCTAGGCCTAAACAAAGACCTTGGCTTCACAGAAGAAGATCGGGCCGAGAACGTGCGGCGGGTTTCAGAGGTTGCCCACCTAATGACCGATGCAGGGTTGGTTGTTTTGGTTGCCCTGGTGAGCCCGTTTGAACGAGACCGCAAGCAAGCCAAGGCGCTATTTGCCGAGGGCGAGTTTGCCGAAGTTTGGGTGAAAACCCCTGCCGAGGTTTGCGTCGAGCGCGACCCGAAGGGCTTGTACAAGAAGGCCGCTGCCGGCCAGTTGCCAAACATGACCGGAGTTGGTCAAGGCTACGAGGCCCCGACCGATGCCGATCTAGTCATTGATGGAACGATGGATGTTGCCGAGAACGTCGACAGGCTACTCGCAGAATTCTTTTAGAGCTTCAGGCGGCTTCGAAGCTTAGAGCCGATGCTCTTTGGTGCCACGCTAGCCTTAGCATCGGATTCTTGCAACAGGCCAAGGCTGGCCTCAAGCAGGCCCAGGACGTCGGCAAGCGGGGCACTAGCGGCTTCCAAGTCGAGCCCCTCCGCACTCGGGCGATAGTGCTTTGACCAAAGCGAGTCTTGGTCACTGAAGAAGTTGGCTCGAAGCCACTCGTTGCTTTCTCGGTAGTATTCCTCGAAGCTGGCGACCACCGCCTCTGGCGGGCTAAACCCGGAACCGGGAACCGTGGCCTCCAGCCGGGAAAATAGGCGCCGGTTCGAATTCAACTGTTTTATGAGATCACTTTTGCCGTTGAATGCATTGAGGATTCTAAGTGAGCCACCGCTGAGGTTGCGATTACTTCGTTCGGTTTTAGAGGTATCCATCGGCGGGTACTGCAGGCTTGGGTTGGCGACTTTAGTTGCGGCCAAGAAATCTTTTATCAGCACCTCGGGGGCAGCCCCTTCGGGGTAGCGACGCACCAAAATATTTTCAGCACCAAACACCTGTTGCCAATTCTCAATCACCTTGCGAAAGTTCAAGATGTGCTGAACTCGGCGATGATTCGGCTCAAAGTCCTCGGCTTCAAGATGGGCACCTTTTTTGATGGCCATGCCCCAGTGGCTGATTGCGATGCGGATTGGCTCTCGCACGTAAAGCAAAATCTGCACCTCTGCCAAGCCAGCCTGATTGAGGATGGTCTTTAGTTGCCCAATTTCGCCAAGGGACTTCAGATGCGATTGCAGTTGCTCACTGGTGATTATCACGTTTGGACAATCGGTATTTTCGGCCAACTCTTGACGCAGCTTGGCTATAAGTTGAGTTCTGAACTCGATGATTTGCTGCTGGTTCTCTAACTTCAGCGCCCGCGTGAGAGCGTCACTTCGGTGGCTTAGGTAACTCGAAACCGCAAGCCAATAGTTATTGCGCGGGCGGATGGATTGCGGGGTCAAGATTCCCGAGCCCTTGAGAGTTTTGCTGTTCGAATGCAAAAACTCTTGAATCGCTGTGGTGCCAGTCTTTTCCAGACCAATGTGCAGAATCGTTTTTCTAGTCACGGGTGATTCCCTTTACTCAGCCAATAGTCCACGACGGCGTCTTACCTGACGGGCCAACATTGAAAATAGCCCATCAACTAACATGCCAAGAATCAAAATCACAATCATGGTTGCCAAAAGCAGCGGTGCGTTTGAGAACTGCCGGGCAAACTCGAGAGTTTCGCCGAGGGACGGCTTAGAGGCGATGATGACTAGCAACTCACCGGCCATCAGGCTGCGCCAAGCAAATGCCCAACCCTGAGTCAAACCGGAAACGTATGCCGGCAAAGAGGCCGGAAAAATAATGTGTCGGTAGAGCGCAAAACCTCTGGCTCCAAGAACCTGACCGAGTTTGCGGTAGGCGGGAGGCACGTGGTCTATGCCCGAGATCAATCCGTTGGCGATGGATGGCGTTGCGCCCAGGACTATAACGAAGAAGATTGCTTGCTCGCTGAGCCCGAACAGCAAAATAGCGAAGGGGAACCAGGCGATCGAAGGCATCGTTTGCAGGCCGGTGATCAGCGAACCAACCGCCAAGCGCAGGGTGCGCCAACTCGATACCGCTAAACCTAATGCCGTGCCGATTACGGCCGCTATCGAGAAGCCAACTATTGCTCTGCCCAAGGTTGTAGCCATGGCCGACCAAAGCCTTGGGGTTGCTAGTTCTGCCACCAAGGTTCGAAAGGTTTCGCCTGGCGATGGCAGGACAAACGATGGTCGAAGCCCGAGCCAGTAAACGCCTTCCCAGATCAGCACGACGATAACGATTGCCAATAACTTTGGCCACAGTACTTGCCACACGCCCGACAACGTGGTCTTGGATTTAGTTCTTTTCATATGAACCAGCGGCCTTCAATAGTCCAGTGAGTTTTGCCGCTAGCGAGGCGACTTCGGGAGAATCCATGACCCTCGGCCGAACGAGTGCTACTTTCTCCTCATGCAGGATGCGCCCCGGCGCACTAGCCATCAAAATCACCCGGTCACCCAGTCGCACCGCCTCGCGCATGTTGTGCGTGACGAAGACCACTGTCAACTGAGCCTCGCGACTAATCCTTTCGATTTCCTCGTGCAGATGGTCTCGAGTCATGGCGTCGAGAGCACCGAGTGGCTCATCCATCAAAACAATCTCGGCTCCCTGAGCTAGGCAGCGGGCGAGGGCAACCCGGTGACGCATGCCTCCAGATAACTCATGAGGCCTGGCTTCCTCCCAGCCGGTGAGTCGCACCTTGTCGATAAGTTCTTGAACGCGCACCGCCCAGTCGGTTTTGGCTACTCCAGCAAGCCTCAAGGCGAGACTGATGTTTTGCCTCACGGTAAGCCACGGCAGCAGGTTGGCGTCTTGGAACATGAAGGCAATCTTGGCTTTGGTGTCGATTGTTCCGCTGCTTGGTTGTTCTAGACCAGCGATGAGTTGAAGAAGAGTGCTTTTGCCACAGCCTGAGGCTCCGACGACCGTGACGAACTCTCCGCGCAAAATAGCCAACGAGAGGTTCTGCAAAACCTCGGTGGTTTTGGATCCGCTCGAGTAGCTCTTGGAAACGTGCCGAAGGTCCACGACGGTGGGTTGGTTCATATACGTCTGCATTTCTCGGGGGTGGGGTAGGTTAGGCAAGTCAGGTCCAGCTTGATAAGCCTAAATATAACGTTATCGGAACTTTACAAAGGATTGGGCTAAAGCGACCCCGTCTGAGCATTAGATTAACAGCAGATTCTCATACTTTGAAAAAAGCTGTGCGGCTTTGCGCCTTAGAGGTAGAAGTATCGGAATCTAAGAATTATGCGCCAAGTGTTAAGCGTCACATTCAATGTTGAAACGTACGAATAATGAAAGGCTTCAAATGAACAACTTGTCACAACTGTTGAACGATAACCAGTTCAACATCGTCTATAACATCCTCTCCCTCGGTCTTGCAAGCATGATCTTCACCTCGATCTTCTTGTTTGTTGGTCGCGAAAGAGTCTTGCCGCGCTACCGCATGGCAGTAATGGTTTCGGGTACCGTAACCGCAATCGCCGCTTACCACTACTTCAGAATGTTTGACTCGTTCAACCACGCGTTCGCTGGCGTAGCCGGCAACGTTCCTCAGGCATACAACGTTGGCTACCGCTACGTTGACTGGCTGTTGACCGTTCCACTGCTATTGGTTGAGGTCGTTGCAGTATTGGCCCTAGCCCGTTCAGTTCAGAGCTCAATCTTGGCCCGTCTCGTTCCAGCAGCAGCTGCCATGATCGTGCTCGGATACCCTGGCGACGCAAAGCTAGAACTCTGGGGCATCAGCGCCGGAATCTGGGGCTTGCTATCAACCCTTCCGTTCCTTTACATCCTGTACGTATTGTTCATCGAACTTGGCAAGAGCTTGTCTCGCCAGTCAGAGGCAGTACAGAAGAAGGTTCAGTTGCTTCGCATCCTGCTTATCGCAACCTGGGGCGTTTACCCAATCACCTTCATCTTGGCAATGGGACAAACCACTTTCAGCGCTGACGCATTCGTTGCTCGCGAAGTTGGTTACAGCATCGCCGACGTACTTGCTAAGTGCCTCTTCGGTCTGATCATCTTCACAATCGCTCGCATCAAGTCGGCTGAAGATGACGCAGCATTTGCTGCTTCAGAGTTCCGCGACTAAGAACCACAGTTAGAAATGCGGGGTCGCCATTGCGGTGGCCCCGCATTTTCTTTGCCCAAATGCTTTCGCAGCTAAGGAATCTAAATGAACAGCTTCGCTAAAGATCGACCATTGCGCCTGACCCTAAAAACCGGAAGTCTGGTCTTTGGTCTCAGTGCCGTTTTGCTTTTGATAGCTCCAAGTATTTTTCTGTCACTCTTGGGCCTACCTGGAGGAGCAGAGTTGGACTGGTCGATGCGCATGATTGGCATAACTCTCGTTGCGCTGGCCGGCAACATGTTTTCGGTTGCCCACTTCGGCAGCGATTATGCGGTTCGGTTCTCAGCAAGGGTCATGCAGGTCTCGGCCGGCGGCCTAGGGCTCCTAACCCTGTTGATACCCGTGGCTCTGACCTGGTTTACAGTTGCCTATGCCATCGTTGGTTTTGGTTTTTCAACCGCCTATACTTGGTTCCTGCTCAGTAAAAACAAGCCCTAATCTACTGGCTTGAGGTTTCGGCTCCGAAGCTCGGCGTTCAGCAAATCGAGGTTGTAAAGATCACCGAAACCGCCAACGTCTTTGACTAGTTGTGGCGCTAACAAACCAACCGCGACTGCGTGATCTGCCGAAACAGCGAGCGTCTTTGCCAGCGGATCGAACCCAAAAGCCACATTCTTCCAGGCGGACGCGATAACCGAGGAATCCTGCTTCGAACCAGTCACCTCGCCTATCTTGTCTGCGACTATTTTTTGCGCCTGGGCAGGTTGCTTGGCAATGAAATCAAGCGAATCAAGATGAGCCGCTAGGAATGCTGCCACAACCGCAGGGTACTTTTGCAGGAACTCGGATCTAACAACAACATTTGTATTTATGAACTCATGATTCGGCCACAGGTCACTCTCGTTAACCAAAACCTGGGCGCCAGCCTTCACATACGCCGAAACCCAAGGTTCAGGAACCCACGCTCCAGCTGTGTGACCTAGCAGAAAAGCCGATAAGCCCTCGGCGTTTGACTGCGGAAGGATGCTGACGTCTCCGGATCCGGTTTTATCGGTGCTCAAGCCGTGAGTCTTTAGGAAATATCTGAGAGCAACATCTTGAGTGTTTCCAAGTTGCGGGGTCGCGAGGGTTTTTCCAGCCAACTGCGAAATCTGGGTTATGTCTTTTGAAACCACCAGAGCCGCCCCACCAGAGGTGCTTCCCGCGATTACTCGAACAGCCGATCCATTCGAAACCGTATAGGCGTTTATCGTCGGGTTGGGGCCCAGGTAGGCGATGTCCAGTGACCCCGCCAACAGTGCGGTCACCGCATCAGGGCCGGCGTTGAACACGGTGGGTTCTAGGGCGATACCGAGAGGTTTTAGCTTTGTTTCAAACAATCCCCGCTCAACGGCTACCAATGCCGGTGCGTGGGTAAGATTTGCAAAGTATCCGAGTCGCAAAACCGAAACCGCGTCCGCGTTCTGGTTGCCATCGGGTCTTGATTGAGCATCTGAGATGAAGAAACTGCAACCCGAAAGCGCAAGACTGAGAGCCGAAATACCCACGATGGATAAAAGCTTGGCTAATCTGCTCATTTTTCTCCTCAGCAGGACACTAGAGGCCGGGTTGATGCCTCGGCGGGTCCAGCTTTCTGGTCAGCAGGTAGGTAACGCTGTACCGGTCTGGCAGTTCACTGGACACGGTAAAGCCTAACTTGGCAAGGTCCTGCAGCGCATAGCTGCTGGCCGCTTGACCCGGTTGCCGATGTTCGATGACCCAAACTCGCTGCACACTTGCCAGCTTGCCAGCTACCGTTGGGATGGCGTAGGAGTAATCGCGGAACCAAGTCGTTTGCTCGTATGAGCTTAGGAAAGCAACCTCGTTCAAACCCTTAAAGGCGTCTGGGTAGGCATATTTGATTGTGCTCATTCGCGGCCAAACCTTGGATTCCTCATCAAAGATGATGGCATCGCCCGGTTCGCTGCGCGCCGAAAGCTGCTTGGCAATTGAGGCAAAGTCGCTGCTTTTGGCGTACACGGTGCGACGGTAGGCATAGTCGGGAGCGGCGAGTCCGGTGAGGATTACAACACCGATCAGACCGGCTATCGGGTGAATCCTGGACAGCAGGTATCCAATCAGGAACGCCACGCCGGTGGCCGAAATCAT
>CANCKM010000030.1 GCA_947378555.1 Microbacteriaceae bacterium | reverse complement strand
GTTAGACGGTGCCTACTGTGACTATCGGGTGGATCTCGCCCAGCGCCAGTTTGTAGTTGGCGCCGACCACGGCGAGCTTGCCAGATTTGACCGCAGCCGAAATCAGCTTCGATCGGGTCAGCATTTCGTTCACGGTGTCTTGCACGTGCAGTTGGGTGACATCGTCGATCTCGAAGAGACCCTGCTCGTTGGCGGCTTTCACGGTCGGCGCGATGCGGCTGACCAAATCGGCAATGAACTCGCCCTCGGTTGCAACCTTGCCCTGGCTCGAATCGATGGTTGCTCTAATCGCCCCGCACTCGTCGTGGCCGAGCACCAGAATCAATGGGACTCCCAGAACCTCGACTGCGTACTCGAGTGAACCCAAGATGGTCTCGGCAATTACTTGACCGGCGTTTCGAACGACGAACAGGTCGCCAAGGCCGACATCGAAAATGATCTCTGCCGAGAGCCTTGAATCGGCGCAGCCAAATAGTGCCGCGAATGGCTTCTGTTGCTCGGCCAACTGGTTGCGACGATCAATGTCTTGCCTAGGGTGAGCGGGCGTGCCGGCAACAAAGCGATGGTTTCCTTCAACCATTGCGCCCCAAGCTTCCTGCGGGTTGGCAGGTCTAATCGAATCAGCCATCAGTATTTCCGATCGATTTCAGAGTTGATTTGGGCGGCCAAGGCATAAAAGTCTTTGGGCTTGGCGGTTCCATAGATCAGAACTACATCGTTCTTAACCTTCAGCACCATTTCAAACTCTCGAGTCGATGGTGGGTCATTTGGAATGATTGCCTCGTAAACCTGCCAGGTCTTGCCAGCAATCGGCACCTCGCCGGTTTTAGCGTTATTTTTGAGTTGTTCGGCTAGCCAGGTCGGGTTGATGTTGAAGGCCTGAGTCATGCCGATGTACTGGTTTGCCGGCCCAACAAAGCCAACGTACCAACTGGCAACGCCGTCGGCCGCCGCCTTGGTGTCCTTCCAGCGAGCCGCGTTTGACCACCAGCCGGTGGCGATCTTTGGAACCAAAACTGGAAGTGCGGTGGTCGATTGGGCATCGGAGGCAATGGCCACATAGTCAACTGGGCGAATGCGGTTGCTGTCGTCGCGAGGCACGATGAGCACCAGCCCGATGACGATTGCCATGCTCGCGCCGAGCGAGAGCAGCAGGTTGATTAGGGTTTGCCGAGCGCGGCGTTTAGCGGCTGCGTCTTCGGGTGCGGGGTTGGCTTGGCTCACGCCTTCTTGCCTTCAACGGCCGCGTTCAGTCGGGCCCTTGCGCCACTTAGCCATTTCTCGCACTGGGTGGCTAGGGCTTCGCCGCGCTCCCAAAGAGCCATCGATGCCTCGAGGGTCACGTTTCCCTGCTCGAGTTGGGCAACCACCTGCACCAGTTCGTCGCGGGCGGCTTCATAACTCAAATCGGCTACGTCTGCGTTGGTTTTCTTTTCTTCACTCATCGTTATCTAGCCTATTTCATTGGGTCAGTCGGTGGTTGCGGCAAGTTCACCCTTGGCAAGGCGCACTCGAATGGCGGTCTTTGATTTAACTTTGGATGCGTCGCTCAGCACATGGCCTTGCGCATCGCGAACCACGGCGTAGCCGCGGTCGAGGGTTTGCTGTGGTGATAGCGACCTAACCTGTTGCAGCAGGTGCCCGAGGCTGAGCGTCTCAAGGTCAAGCAGTCTGGCCAAGCGTTCGCGAGAGCTGTCAACCAAACGACCCAAATCCTGCTCTTTTTCCTCGATAAAAGTGAAGGGGTTGGCCAGAATCGGCCGGCTTCGGTACTGCTGAATCAGGCCTTCTTGGCCAGAAATGAATGCATCGATTCGCATTTCGATGCGTTGCAGCAGTTGGGCGAGTTTGGTTCGTTCTTCCAAAACATCTGGCACAACGCGTTTGGCCGCATCGGTAGGTGTTGAGGCTCGAAGGTCGGCAACCAAATCCAAAAGTGGCGAATCGTTTTCGTGACCGATTGCGCTGATGATTGGAGTTTTGGCATTTGCCACCGCGCGAACCAGTGCTTCGTCGTTGAAGACGAAAAGATCCATGAACGAGCCACCACCGCGAGCGATTATGATGACGTCAACTTCTGGGTCGGCATCGAGAGTTTGCAGTGCGGCGATGATTTCGGGTGCTGCTTTGTCACCCTGCACGAGCGTGTTGATGACTCGGAACTGGGCATCTGGCCAGCGAAGTTTGGTGTTTCGCAAAACATCTTTTTCGGCGTCGGAGTTGATACCGGTAATCAGACCAATCTTGTTTGGCAGGAAGGGCAGTTTTTGCTTTCGGGATTCGGCTGTTAGGCCCTCACCGATCAGTTGCTGGCGCAGGCGCTCGAGGCGCTCCAAAAGGTCGCCCAACCCAACCTTGCGCATCTCCAGAACGTTCATGGTCAGCTTGCCGTTTTTCGGCCAGAAGGCCGGCTTCACCAATGCCACGACTCGGTCGCCGGCTTTTAGGTCCTTGGCGATTCCGCTGAGGTTCCAAGAATGAATCTCAACGGTGTTCTCAATCTGAAGATCTTTTAGCGAACCAAAAATGCTCGTCGGGTTAAATCGAATCTGCGATATTTCGCCTTCGATCCAAAGTGTTCCGAGTCGCTCTATCCAATCTTTGAGGCTTTGAGCCAGCCGGCTCACCGGCCACGGGGCCTCGAGACTTGAGCCTCTTGAAGCGCCAGCGTTGCCGGGGGCGTCTACGGCGGTAGTTTCGTCGCTCATGCTCTTGTCTTTCTGGGGTTCGGCAGCCCTTTGGATGTTTATCATTGAAGGGTGACTGACTTACAGAATACCGCCGGCCTAGACATTTCTGCTGCGCCGCTAACCATTTCGACTTCGGGAACGAAGCGAGTGCTGTTAGCTGCCCCTAGAGGCTACTGCGCCGGGGTTGATCGCGCAGTGATCGCCGTTGAGAAGGCTCTCGATCACTACGGTGCTCCGGTTTATGTGCGCAAGCAAATCGTGCACAACAAGCATGTTGTTGCCTCGCTCGAAAAGCGTGGAGCGATTTTCGTTGACGAGGTTGACGAGGCTCCGGTTGGTTCCGTTTTGGTTTTCTCGGCCCACGGTGTTTCACCCGCCGTGGTTGCCGCCGCCGAAGCGCGTGGCTTGAACACCATCGACGCCACCTGCCCACTGGTCACCAAGGTTCACCGTGAGGTGCAGCGTTTTGCCAGCGAAGACTATGACATCCTGTTGATTGGTCATGAAGGTCATGAAGAGGTTGAGGGCACCGCAGGCGAGGCTCCAGACCGCGTTCAGATCGTCAACAGTCCAGAAGACGCCGGCCAGCAGGTAGTTCGCGACCCGAAGAAGGTCATCTGGCTTTCACAAACCACGCTCTCGGTTGATGAAACCATGCAGACCGTGGTCAAACTGCGCGAGAAGTATCCAACGTTGCAAAACCCACCGAGTGACGACATTTGCTACGCGACTCAGAACCGTCAGGTGGCCATCAAAAAAGTTGGCGCCGACTCGGATTTGGTTATCGTGGTTGGCTCGGCTAACTCGTCAAACACCGTTCGCCTGGTTGAGGTTGCTCTCGAGGCCGGCGCTAAGGCCGCCTATCGGGTCGATTACGCGCATGAAATTGACGAGGCCTGGTTTGCCGGAGTCGAAACCATCGGAGTTTCCTCTGGCGCTTCGGTGCCGGAAGAGCTTGTGAACGACGTGCTTGATTACATTGCCGAGCGCGGCTTTGGCGATGTGCGCACCGTGACGACCGCGGAGGAAGACGTGCAGTTCTCACTTCCAAAGGAGCTTCGCAAAGAGCTCAAAGCCGCCGGTGAAGACACCAGCAACAAGGCAAAACGCAACTAACGCTCCAACTTGGTCGCGGATTTAGCTGCCGGCCCAACCTCGTTTCGGGCTTAACTGCCCGCCGAGTTTGGTTTGCCAACCGAGCCAAAATTGGTTTCTTTCACTAGCTGCCCGGTGCGGTCAAAGGTTCGCCAAATGCCAACCTGGGCACCGCGATCAAAGTCTCCGGTTCGCATCACCGAACCGTCTTTTCTATAAAACTCCCAGTGCCCATGCATGGCACCATCTAGGTACTCACCTTTAAAGCGAGCAAGCCCGTTCTCATAGAACGGGCTTGCTTCAATCATTTTTGAATCCTTATAGCGACATCGACTTGCCGGCTGATCCAAGCTCTTGAGCGGCTTCGACAACGCGGGTTGACATTCCGGCCTCGGCCAGCTTGCCCCAGGCGCGTGGGTCATAAGCCTTCTTGTTGCCAACTTCGCCGTCAACCTTTAGAACACCGTCGTAGTTGGTGAACATGTGGGCCGCGATTGGGCGAGTGAAGGCGTATTGCAAGTCGGTGTCGATGTTCATCTTGATGACACCGTGGCTTACGGCCTCGGCGATTTCGGCCGGGCTTGAACCTGAACCACCATGGAAGACCAGGTCGAACGGCTTGTCTTTTCCGTACTTGGCCCCAACTGCGGCTTGAATCTCACCGAGCAGTTCTGGGCGCAACTTGACGTTGCCCGGCTTGTAGACACCGTGCACGTTGCCGAAGGTTAGGGCAACCATGTAGCGACCGTTTTCGCCAAGACCAAGCGCCTCGGCGGTTAGTAGGCCGTCGGCTGGAGTTGTGTAAAGCTCGGCACCGGCGCCACCTTCAACGCCGTCTTCTTCGCCACCGACAACACCGACTTCAATCTCGAGTACCGCACCGATGCCGCTTGTTAGCTTGAGCATTTCCTGAGCGATTTGCATGTTCTCGGCCATCGGAACGGCAGAGCCATCCCACATGTGCGAGTTGAAAAGTGGGTCTTGACCAGCCTTGACGCGCTCTTGGGAGATCGCAATCAACGGGCGAACCAACTTGTCTAGCTGGTCTTTGGCGCAGTGATCGGTGTGTAGGGCAATGGTGATGCCGTAGTTCTTGGCAACTTCACGCGCGAATACGGCCATGGCTGCGGCGCCAGCTGCCATGTTCTTGATGGTCGGGCCCGACCAGTAGTCGCCACCACCGGTGGTCACCTGAATGATGCCGTCTGAACCGGCAGCCTGCAAACCGGCGAGAGCCGCGTTTAGGGTCTGGCTGCTGCTGACGTTAATTGCCGGGTAAGCAAAACCGCTCTTCTTGGCTCGATCTAGCATTTCTAGGTATTGGTCTGGCGATGCGACTGGCACGTGGTCTCCTAAAGAATATGAGTGTTTAGCACGTCTGCGGGCTTCTTATGATGTTACCAACAGTTGAACCCAAACTGCTCAGGAGGGCGTTGCCATGTCAGAGTATTCTTCACCAGAACACTGGGGGCAGCCGACCTTCGATCTTTATGCCGCCACCGTCTCTGCCGCCGCGGCTGCCTGGCCACTGGTTGGTTCCGGTGACAAGAATGCGGTTGATCGCGCCGCGGTTGATGCAATGCGGGCATCGCTGATTGGCGCTAATTTCGGCGGAACCGTGGTGATTGGCGAGGGCGAAAAAGACGAGGCCCCGATGCTTTACACCGGTGAACTAATCGGCCAGGGTCAACCACTCGATTGGGATATCGCTGTCGACCCGATTGACGGAACCGCGTTGGCGGCCGCTGGTTTGCCAGGTGCGGTCTCGGTCATGGCAGCCTCGCCCAGATCAACCATGATGCGAGCCCCCGAGGTTTTCTACATGAAGAAGATCGTCACCGGCGCGATTGGCAGGGGAGTTGTGAGCCTCGAGGCTTCACCAACCGAAAACATCATTGCTTTAGCAGCGGCGATGGATAAGCCTGTCAGCGCACTAAACGTTGCCGTGATCAACAAGGCTCGCAACCTCGACGTGATTGCCGAGGTGCAAGCCTCGGGTGCCAACTGGGTGCGGTTTGACGAGGGTGACGTCGCCATGGCCGTTGCCGCTGCGCTTGACGAGACCTCTGTTGACATGCTCCTGGGGGTCGGGGGAAACCCCGAGGGCGTGGTCACCGCCTGCGCCGTTCACGTTCTTGGTGGTTTCATGCAGGGCAAGCTCGTTGTCATGACCCCAGAGCAGCTGACAATGGCGATGGATGCTGGTCACGACCTCGATAGGTTGCACGAACTGCACGAACTGGTTTCGGGGGACCGCCACATTTTCGTGCTCACCGGGCTAACCGACGGTGCCTTCGTCAAAGGCATTCGCGAGGACGGCGAAGACCTGATTATTCAAAGCGTTGTTATTGACACTGCACTTGTTGAGCCGCGGCTCGTTGAAGTGAAGGTTCCGCGCTTTTAGGCCAGAGCGGGTTCCTCAAGAGGTGCACTGCGGTCCGGGGTTTCGTTTAGGAACGATTCCGGCATGTTGTCTAGGGTTTCGAGACCAGAGGTTGGTTGAGTCACTGCCAGGGCGCCCCATTTAACAGCTGTGGCAACACCCTTGCGCAGGTCAAAGCCGACGCCTTCGCCGTGACCGATTGGCTCGGTGTGCTCGGCAATGGCCGAAAGGAAACCGGCAAGTGTTGCATCGCCGGCGCCAACGGTGTTGATTACCTGCACCTTTGAGGTGCGGGCCGAAATGGCTTCATCCTTGGTCACGGCAATCATGCCGTCTGCTCCGAGGCTTGCCAAAACGGCGTCAACGCCGTGCTCACAAAGTTCGCGGGCGGCATCGATGACATCACCAATTGTGTAAAGGGTTCGACCGACGGCCGAGGCAAGTTCTTCGGCGTTCGGCTTGATGATGCTGGCTCGACCCGAACGGGCCCAGGTGTTTAGGGGAGCGCCACTGGTGTCGAGGGCAACTCGCACGCCAAGGGCGTCCATCCGGTCAAAAATCTCGGTCAGGTCAACGTACTCGCCGCTTGATTTGCAGGCTGGAAGGGCTCCGGCAACCACCAACCATTTGGCGTCGTTGTCTTTTACGGTTTGCTCGGTCAGGTCGATGACCGCCGCCCAATCCTCTTCGCTCAGTGGGCGAGGCGCTTCGTTGACCTTGGTTGTTGGCCCGTCGTGTTCAACGATTGTGGTCGAAACGCGAAGTGTGCCCTCGACCCAAAGTGGGGTGAGCATGCTGCTTGATCCGGTTCTTTCAAGAACGCCCGGGTCGGCGTTGCCGATTGGAACCACGCCTGGAGCCTTGATTCCGGCAAGAAATAGACCACGCGTTACGTTAATGCCCTTGCCGGCCAACTCTTCGGCAACCGAGTCAGCTCGGTTCACGCCACCGGTCACCAAGTTGCTTACAAAGTAGGTGCGGTCAAGCGTCGGGGCCGGGGTTAGGGTCACAATTGGTGAGCCATTGGAGAATCCGGTCATGCAGAACTCCTGAATGTTTTGAGGGATTACCGATTTTTTGAAATCGGCTTTTTGCTGCACACATCTTTGTAGGCACGTTAGCGAAAAGTATAACCAACCTCGGGTTAGCTAAGTGCAATGACCCCCGCCAAACTGCATTCCAAGAGCTATTTTTCGTCCAGTTCGCTCATTTTCGGAAGGTTTGTGGCCGCATCTAATTCGAGCGGGCTTTGGATTTTGCTGGTTGATAACTCATTTTCGTCGAGGTTATTGAGCTTGCGTGCGGTGACCAACATTCTGGATTCCAAACTCGATACAAACGCGTTGTAGTCCTTTACGGTTCCCATGATTGATCGGCCCAGTTTGTCGGCCAACTCGGCAATTTTGCCAACTCGTTCATAAAGTTCTTGACCCAGTTTGAGCATCGCCCGCACCTGGCTCTCATCAACGTTTTGGCGCCAGATGTAGTTCACGGTTTTCAGAACCGAGAACAGGCTAACCGGGGAGGCTAGAGCGACATTCTTTTGGAAGGCGTATTCCAGAATGGTCGGATCAGCCTCGAGGGCAACCGATAGCAAGGACTCACTTGGAATAAACGCAATGACGAAATCAGGGCTAGCCGATAGTCCACTCCAGTATTGCCTGGTCGCCAAAGCATCAATGTGACCCTTCACGGCCTTCACGTGTGCCTTTATAAGAGCCGCGCGGCGGTCGGCCTCGGCGCCGGTTGCCAGTTCGCTGATTCCGGTGGCCTCTTGATAAGAGTTGAATGGAACCTTTGAATCGATTGCCAATTGCTTGCCGCCGGGCAGATTAATGATCATGTCGGCGCGACCGGTGGTGTTGGTGGTTTGCTCGGTAAAGTCGGCGTGCTTTAGAAGCCCGGCTAGTTCGACCATGCGTCTGAGTTGAGCCTCACCCCAAACGCCGCGCACGCTGTTGGAGCTCAGAGCCCCGGCAAGCGACTGGGTTTCTTTGCGCAGTTTTTCATCGCTCTCGAGTGATTGGCGAATGCTTTCTTGAAGGGTGGTGAACTGGCTGAGTCGCTCGCGTTCCATTTCGGTGACTGCGTTTTGCATTTTTGCGAGGTTTTCTTTGACCGGAGCCAACTCTTGCAACAGTCGGTTCTCCTCTCGGTCTTTCGCTTCCCGCGCCACCCGTTGCGCTTCCAACTGGGTCACTTGATTGCCAAGCAGTTGCACCCGAGCCTTGGCATCGGCCAATTCGCTCGCCGATGCAACCGCGCCATCGATTCCAGAACGTTTGGCGTTGCCACGAAGCAACCAACCGAGCAGGGCGCCAACCAGCAAGCCGGCCAACAAAAGTAAATAAGTTTCCATGTCGCGATTATGACAGCCACCACCGACCTTTGCATTTTTTGCAAGATTGTCTGAAGTTTTTGACTATAAATTTTCAACATTCTGTCAGTTTGCTGAGGTGGCTTTCATTCCCTGAAAAGCCACCTACTCTTGACTTATGACTGCAGTGTTAACTCGTCCAGCCACAACTCACTTTTCTGAGGTAATGAATCGGGTAAAAGACGCCGGTTTGCTTCGCAAGAAACCCAGTTTCTATGTGATTCGACTGGCGGTAATCTCATCCATCGCCCTCGGTTTATGGGTTGCCAGCGGATTCATCGGCGCCCTCGTGACACAACACGGCGCCTGGATTGTTTTGGCCTTCGCCGTGGTCGGGTTGCTCGGGGTTCTCAGCGCCCAGTTCGGCTTCATCGCCCACGAGGCTGCCCACCGTCAGATTTTCCGCAACAATAAGGCAAACGACTGGCTCGGTCTTATTTTGGCCAACCTCTTTGCCGGCCTGAGCTACGGTTTTTGGCTGCGCAAGCACAACAAGCACCACCAAAAGCCCAACCAAATCGGCGAAGACCCAGACATTGCCATTCGCGTTTTGAGCTTCACCCCAGAATCTCGCAACGAGAAGAAGGGAATCGAGCGTTGGCTGAGCAACCGTCAGGGCTACCTGTTCCCATTCCTGTTGCTCTTCACCGGCTTTGACTTGCTGCTCGACAGCTTCAAGGGTCTGGCTCGCAAAGATAAGCCACTTGCCACCAGAATGCTCGAGTTCGGCCTGATGGCCGTTCGACAGGTCACCCCCTACGTGGTTATGACCCTGATGTTCGGTTGGCTCTGGGCGATGGCGCTCTGGGTTTTCATGATGATGGTTTTCGGTTTCTTCATGGGTGCCGCCTTCGCTCCGAACCACAAGGGCATGCCCCTGGTTGAGCGCGATGCCAAGATCGACTTTTTTCAGCGCCAGGTGCTAACCAGCCGCAACATTCGCGGCAGCTGGTTGAAAGACAACCTAATGGGTGGCCTCAACTATCAGGTTGAACACCACCTGTTCCCTTCAATGGCCAGACCGAACCTTCGTAAGGCCCACGACATCGTTTTGAAGTACTGCCAGGAAAAGGGTGTGCCTCTGGTTGAGATGAACCTAATCTCGAGCTACCGAGTGATCATTCAATACCTGAACAAGGTGGGCCTGAGCAAAAACAGTGACCCGTTTGTTTGCCCAATGGTGGCAACGCTTCGACCAAGGTCCTAACTAGAGGGTCTTAACCTTCTGTTTCGTCGCCTGCATTAGGCCGGCAAGGTCTTCGGCGTCGTGGCGATTAGTCATGTGAATGATTATGCGGGCGCAGGCATCGGCATCGGCTAGAGCATCGTGATGATTGAACTCCTCATGGCCAACGGCATAGGCCACCGCGTTTAGGCGATAAGACTCGAGGTTGTAAGTCTTGCGCGCCATCGCCAGCGAACAGGCGTAGTTCAACTTCGGCAGCTCGGCCTCAACCAACGCGGCCGAGGCTCGCAAAACCCCCATGTCAAAGCCGGCGTTGTGCGCGATTAGCGCATCCGAGCCGATAAAAGCCAACATGACCGGCAGCGCCTCGTGCCACTCCGGGGCGTCGATCACATCGTGGGGGTGAATGCCATGAACGCGGATGTTGAACTCGCTGAACCAATCGTTTGGGTATGGCGGGCGAATCAGCAGGGCAAGGGTCTCGGTAATTTTGCCGTCGCGAACCCGCACCAAACCAACCGCGCAGGGGCTAGCGGGGGATCCATTGGCGGTCTCAAAATCGATTGCCGTAAAGTCGAGGGGCATAAGCCAATTAAACTCTTTTGTGTGGCCTTAACTATCGCGATCGTGGGACTGCCAAATGTTGGCAAGTCGACCCTATTCAATGCACTCACCAAAAACAACGTTCTAGCGGCGAACTACCCGTTCGCAACTATCGAACCCAACATTGGTGTGGTGAACCTACCTGACCCGCGTCTTGCCCGTTTGGCCGAGGTTTTTGGCTCGGAGCGTCTGCTGCCGGCCCCGGTGTCCTTCGTTGACATCGCCGGCATCGTGCGTGGTGCATCGGTGGGTGAAGGTCTTGGCAACAAGTTCCTGGCCAACATTCGCGAGGCCGACGCAATCGCTCAGGTGGTTCGCGGATTCGCCGATGGAGACGTCATTCACGTCGATGGCAAGGTTGATGCCGCCAGCGACATCGAGACCATCAACACCGAGCTGATCTTGGCCGACCTCGAAACTCTTGAGAAGGCCCGCCCAAGAATCGAAAAAGAAATCAAGGGTAAGAAAGCCGAACCAATTGCCCTCGAGGTTATTGATGAAGCACTCGGATACCTCAATGCAGGCACCCCGTTATCGGCAACCAAAATTGACTTGGCTCCGATTCGCGAGCTCGGGTTGCTCACCGCTAAGCCAATCATCTACGTCTTCAACGTTGACGAGGGTGTCTTGACCGACGCAACCAAAAAGAAGGCGCTCGCCGACTTGGTTGCCCCCGCCGAGGCAGTGTTCCTAGACGCCAAGGTTGAGTCAGAACTTATCGACCTTTCTCCTGAAGAAGCCAATGAGTTGCTGGCTTCGCTCGGCCAAGAAGAGTCTGGCCTAAACCAGCTCGCTCGCATCGGCTTTCACACCCTTGGTTTGCAGACCTACCTAACCGCCGGCCCGAAAGAAACCCGTGCCTGGACAATCCACCAGGGTTGGACGGCCCCTCAGGCTGCCGGTGTCATCCACTCCGACTTCCAGCGCGGGTTCATCAAAGCCGAAATCGTCGGCTTTGAAGACCTCATGGCTGCCGGTTCGATGGCCGAGGCGAAGGCCGCCGGCAAGGTGCGCATTGAAGGCAAGGAATACGTCATGCGCGATGGCGACGTGGTGGAGTTCCGCTTCAACGTTTAGCGACATTCTGGTCATAATTTGCGAATGTTTTTCAGAAGTTATGATTAAAGGGCGACTCTGTACCTTTTTTGCGTTTGGGGGCGTCTTCCTTGGAAGCTAGGCTAGGAGACTTTGTTGCTTTTTTCGCTCAAATTTAGTTCGTTCGCCAAGCGCGTCGTCGCGGTTTTTGTCGCATTGGCAGTCGTAGTTGCCCCGCTTGCCATGGGCGGTTCAGCAGCTAATGCCGCTGGTGGCTCAACCACCGTTGACGGTGTGGTCTACTCATCCGATGGCTCGGGCGGAGCCCTGGTTTCTGGATTTACCTTCGAGCTTCCAAGCCGGGTTACCATTAGGTCTTCGGTTGATGTTGGTGGTTGGTCGATCGCGGTAAACAGCATCGGTGCCTATGCATTCTCGGGTGCCCCTTTGACCTACGCGTCGATTCCAAGCTCGGTAACCTCGATCGGAGCCTACTCATTCTCGAGCACTCCGCTCTCCTCGATTTCCATCGCCCCGAACGTGGTTTCCATCGGCAATCACGCTTTTTCAAACACTGCGCTCGCCTCGGTTGCAATCCCAGATTCGGTCACCTCAATCGGCGACTACGCATTCGCAAACTCTGCCCTGGCCTCGGTTTCATTGCCAACGGCCATGACTTCTATTGGCGCTTTCGTTTTCTCGAATACTGCTCTAACCTCGGTTTCGGTTCCTAGCTCGGTTACCTCGATCGGCGAGGGTGCTTTTTCCAGCTCGACCTTGACCTCGATTCTGTTGCCAGATTCACTCACCAGCATTGGAGCGTCTGCCTTTTCAAACACGGCACTGTCTTCAGTTGTTATCCCAAGCTCTGTAGTTGCAATCGGCGATTACGCCTTCTCTCACTCGGCTCTTGCTTCTGTTGTGATTCCGAGCTCGCTCACCGCGATCGGGTCATACGTCTTCTCAAACACGGCACTTACTTCGGTTTCGATTCCAAGCTCGGTCACCTCAATTGGTGAAGGTGCTTTTTCTGACGTTCAACTCTCTTCGGTAATCATTCCAAGTTCGGTCACCTACATCGGCGCCTACGCTTTTTATCACACGGCCCTCAGTTCGGTAGTGATTCCAGATTCGGTCACGACCATAGGCGACTACGCATTCTCAAATACCGCCCTCACCACTGTGGTGCTGCCGAATGCAATCACCAGTATCAGCTCCTTCGCCTTTTCTTTCACTGCCTTGACCTCGGTTACCATTCCAGATTCGGTTACTAGTCTTGGCGAGGGTGCCTTCTCGAACACGCCGTTGACCAGCATCGTAATCCCGCCAAATTTGACCAGCATCGGTAAATCTGTTTTTGCTTCAACTGCACTTTCATACTTGGTGATTCCAAACTGGGTGACCAGCATTGGTGATGGGGCGTTTAGAAACTCGACTTTGAGTTCGGTGACTATTCCTAGCTCGGTGACCCACATCGGCGCCTACGCGTTTTCAAACACCGGTTTGACAACGGTTTCGATTCCGTCATCAGTCACCTCGGTTGGCGACTATGCCTTCGCTGACTCACCTCTTGCCTCGGCTGATTGGCCGTCCTCGGTAACCACAATCGGCGACTTCGTGTTTGCCGCAACGGCTCTGACGACGCTCACGATTCCGACCACCGTGACCTCTATCGGCGATGGGGCATTCACCAGCTCGGCACTGACCTCGCTCACAATCCCTACCTCGGTGTCTAGCATCGGAGCCAATGCGTTTTCTAACACGGGTTTGGCCGACATTGTGATTCCAGGATCGGTGACGTCGCTCGGAGATTACGCATTTGCTCACACGGCTCTGACCTCGGTCGTGGTGCCAAACTCGCTAACTCGCATTGGCAACTACGTTTTTGCGGCAACACCGCTGCCTGCAGTCACCTTGCCGAACACAATCACGAGTATCGGTGAAGGTGCTTTTTCGCGCTCCAGTTTGGCAAGCATCACCATCCCAACCTCGGTGAGCACGATTGGCGACTATGCCTTTTCGAACACGGCATTAATTTCGGTCTCGATTCCGAGTTCGGTGACCAGTCTTGGTGACTACGCCTTCTCTAGCTCATCACTTGAATCGGTCACAATTCCAAACTCGCTGACCAGCATCGGAAAGTACGTTTTTGCCTCAACTGCTTTGACTTCGGTCACCATCCCTAATTCGGTCACGAGTATTGGTGAGGGTGCGTTCTCGAACTCGACCATTGCCTCGGTGTCGATGCCCAGATCGGTGCGCTCAATCGGGGCATACGCGTTTTCGTATTCTTCCCTCGAATCGCTGGTGATTCCAGATTCGGTGACGAGCATCGGTGAGGGAGCCTTCTCCAACTCTGCTCTGGCAACGGTAACGATTCCTACCTCTATCACCACCATCGGTGATTACGTCTTCGCTTACTCTGCCCTAACTTCTGTCTCGATTCCAAGCTCGGTCACGAGTCTTGGAACCCACGCTTTCGAGGGGATCGGCTATGAAGCTGGTCAACAAATCAGCATTCCGGCATCCATCGTCAGTATTGGTGACTATGCATTCTGCGACAGTGCGTTCAGCATCATCACCTTCGAGGGGGCACCGCCAACAATTGATCCGGCAGTGGCCTGTGTGTTTGGAGAAAATTCAACGGTATTTTTCCGATCACGATTCGCGGCCGATGTTTACCTCGGTGGCTACCCGAGCGATTACTTTGGTGCAACCGCAACCGCAGTGGATGACCCACTAGTTGCCTCGCCAAGCGTGTCGATCAGCGGTGTGGCCGCGTATGGCCGCGCTCTCAAAGCCAACGGTGGTATTTGGGATAGCGGTGTGACTCTCAGCTACCAGTGGGAGAGAGACGGTGTGGCAATCGATACCGCCACGGAGTCAACTTATCTTCTTACTGACCTCGACATCGGCACCGTCATCACGCTCACCGTCACCGGAACCAAGCCTTTCTACGCGCCGGTGCAGGTCACCAGCGACCCAACGGTGCCGGTTGCCCTGGGTGCTTTAACGCCTTCGCCGATTCCAACCATCACCGGCACGGCCTCCTTTGCGCAGGTGCTCACCGCGCGCCCCGGAAGCTGGATTTCTGGCGCTACCCTCGAATACCAGTGGGAGCGAGATGGTGTGGCAATCGATGGGGCAACTCAGGCGACCTATGCGCTAACGGACATTGACCTCGGGGCACTAATCACGGTCACCGTCACAGGATCGAAGGAATTTTTTGAAACAGTCAGTCGAACCAGTGCGGCGACCACCCCGGTGGCAACGGCGACCATTGCGATTGCTCCGACCCCAACGATCAGTGGAATAGCCACCTATGGCCAGACCTTAACCGCAAGGGCCGGCACCTGGAGCACAGGAGTTTCGCTCGGCTATCAGTGGAACCGCAACGGTGTTCCGATTGACACCGCAAACCTTGCCACCTACGTCTTGGATGGCTTCGATGTCGGAGCCTTGATTTCTGTCACCGTCACAGGCTCTAAAGATTATTTTGTAAGCGTCGATAAAACCAGCGCCCAAACCTCGCCGGTGCTCGAGGCAACTTTTCCAGCGACGGCGACACCGGCAATCAGTGGCAAGGCAAAGGTTGGGCAACTGTTGACCCTTACTCCGGGAATCTGGACAACCGGAGTCACCCTGAGTTACCAGTGGAAGCGAGATGGTGTTCCGATCAATGGAGCCACCGGTTTGAGCTACCTGATCCCCGGCACCAGCCTCCAATCCTTCATTAGCGTCACGGTCACCGCTCGCAAGGTCGGATTCATAGCCGTTTCAAAAACGAGTTCACCAACTCTGGCAGTTGCTGCCGGCACGTTCACTCGAACCCCAACGCCAACCATCAGCGGTAAAGCGACCATCGGAAGGTACCTGACTGCGAACCCAGGAACTTGGGATGCCGGCGTCACCCTGACTTACCGATGGAAACGAGCCGGAGCAAACATTTCGGGTGCGACTGGCTCGACCTACAGGTGGACTAGCGCCGATCGAGTGGGAACAATAACTGTGACCGTAACCGGCACGAAGCGTGGGTACATCACCGTTTCAAAAATCAGCAAGCGATTCTAATTACCTAGCCTTTGGAGTGCGAATGGCAGCCCAAGAGATGAAACCTTTTTTATACTCGGTCGAGCGAATCATCGATTCGAAGATGCCGGCCGTCTGGCGTGCCTGGACTGACTCGGTTGCTCTCGAATCTTGGTATCACCCGGTTGGCCTAAAGGCTCTGCCCGGGACCACTATTTCGGAACCAAGGGTTGATGGCCGGTGGGCGGTTTCGGTTGACGTGCCAGAGCACAACATGACCGCCTACTTCTTCGGTGCCTATACGGTGTATGTTGAAGAGGCTCTCATTGAACACACCATGTTGTATACGGAATCTGCCGAGGAGTTTGCGAAGGCCAACCTAGACGGCCCAAGCCACTTGGTCTCGGTCACCTTCGAGCGACGTGAAAGCGGAGTGTGGGTGAAGTTTTCGCAATTTGGTGAGTTGCCAGAAGGTCATGCGCCGCGAGCTCAAGCCGGAATGGAAAGCTATTTCGATTCACTAGAGAACTACCTGAGGCAACCCTAAAATCATTGAGGCAACTGTAAGGTTTTAGGCATTTTCAGAGGTGCACTCAGGGGCCTAGCCTCAGAGTCATGAGAAGGATTCTGACAAGTGTGGCTCTGGTTCTGTCGCTTGGCCTCTTAGGGGGTTGCTCGGCGAATATCTATTCACCCGATCAGCCTGGTGTGGTGACGAACAGCCCAGGGGGTGGCGAGGGCAAGCCAGACAGCGGCGGCTCAAGCGATGGTTCGTCGGTTGACCGCAGCGTCATCAAAACCGCGGACATCTATCTAACCAGCGAGGAACCAAATCGGGCGGGCGACCAAATGGCCAGCATCGTCAGAGTTGCCGGAGGCTACCTAGATCAGCGCAGTTCTTCGAACGAAACGACGGGAGCCGTCACCAGACTCAACCTTGTCGCTCGGGTTCCCGCAATCAAACTTGATTCGGCCTTAGCCCAGTTCAAAGCTTTGGGGACGGTGCAAAACCTAACGCTTTCGACCTCGGATGTCACACTGAGCGTGTTAGACCTCGAGGCTCGCATTAGTTCTCTTGAGGTTTCGGTCAATAGACTGCTGGGTCTTCTAAAACTAGCGAATACGGCAAGCGACCTGATTGAGGTGGAAAATGCTCTGTCGCAACGGCAGGCCGAGTTGGAATCGCTCAAGACGCAGTTGAGTTATTACCGTGACGCGGTGGCGATGTCGACCATCAATGTAACGGTAACCACTCCGGCATTAGCGCCCCAAAAGTTCCCAACCGATTTCTGGTCAGGGGTTCTGCTGGGTTGGCAAGGTCTGGTTGGGTTTCTGAGCTTGGTGCTGGTGGCCTTCGGCGTAGTCATACC
>CANCKM010000029.1 GCA_947378555.1 Microbacteriaceae bacterium | reverse complement strand
TCAACTCTTGAGACCGACCTATCGCCAGTATCAGAGAGGGAGGTCAACTAATGAGCAAATCAATGCAGGGTGTTCAAGACGAAGAACGCATCGACCTAACCAAAGAAGAATCCCGCACGGTTCGCCGCCGGTCACTGAAGCTCCTTTTCTCGTTGATTCGCCCGGTGCGAGCCAGACTGTTCACCGGTTTTGGTGTCATCATCTTCAGCCAGGCCGTTCGAGTGCTTGGTCCGGCCATCATCGCCTTCGGCATCGACAAAGCGATTCCACTTGCCATCAAGCATGACTGGGTTCCACTGTTTTGGACGGTGGGTCTCTATCTTTTGGCGGCCACCACAACCAGCGCATTGACATCTTGGTTCTTGGTTTATGCGGCGCTCACCAACCAAAACGTGCTGCTCGACATTCGTGAGCGCCTGTTTGTGCACACCCAAAAACTGAGCCTCGAGTTTCACGAGAAATACACCTCCGGTCGCGTGATTGCTCGCCAAACCAGCGACCTCGACTCGATCAAAGAACTGCTCGACAGCGGCGGCAACGAAATGATCACCGGAATCTTGTTCATGGTGTTCACCGCTATCGCCCTGTTGGTGCTTGATGCCAACGCCTTCGTGATTTTGTTATTCAGCCTGATTCCGCTTTTCTTCTTGACCCGCTGGTTTCAAAAGCGAACCAAGACCGAATATCGCAAGACCCGGGTGGCCTCGGCCAGGCTCATCGTGCACTTTGTTGAAACCATGACCGGCATCCGTGCCGTCAAGGCCTTCCGCAAAGAGAAGCAAAACGATGCGGTTTATAAAGACCTCGCCGAGGATTACCGCTTCGTAAACGCTCGAGTTATCCAACTCTTTGGAATCTATGACCCGGGCCTAATCATGATCGGCAACATCACTGTCGCTGTAGTCTTGCTGCTCGGCGGCTTCAGGGTGCTCGATGGTTCGCTCGGCATTGGTGTGCTGACAGCATCCATCTTGTATGCCCGTCGCTTCTTTGACCCGATGGAGGGTCTGGCGATGTTCTATAACTCGTATCAGTCGGCTTCATCGGCGCTTGAGAAGATCTCTGGCGTGCTCGAAGAGGTTCCAACGGTGCCCGAGGTTGAAAATCCTACGACTTTGGATAACCCTCGCGGCGACCTGATTTTCGATGACGTCGAGTTTCACTACTCAAACGGCAGGACGATTTTGCCGCAGTTCAACCTGCACATTCCAGCCGGGCAAACCATTGCCCTGGTGGGAACCACGGGTGCTGGCAAGTCGACCCTTGCCAAACTGGTTTCGCGCTTTTACGACCCGACCGAGGGTCGCTTGACTCTGGATGGGGTTGATTTGCGCGAGTTGAGCGAGGCCAACCTGCGCCGTGCAATCGTCATGGTCACCCAGGAGGCCTACCTGTTTTCGGGCTCGGTAGCCGAGAACATTGCGCTTGGCAAGCCTGGTGCCAGCATCGAAGAGATTGAGGTCGCGGCCAAGGCCGTTGGCGCGCACGAGTTCATTCTTGGGCTGCCGGATGGTTATGCAACCGATGTGAATAAGCGCGGTGGGCGAGTTTCTGCCGGTCAGCGCCAACTGATCTCGTTTGCCCGTGCCTTCATTGCCGACCCGGCGGTGCTAATCCTTGACGAAGCCACCAGCTCGCTCGATATTCCAAGCGAACGCATGGTTCAGCACGGGCTGCAAACCCTGCTCAAGGGCCGCACCGCAATCATCATTGCCCACCGTCTGTCGACGATTTCGATTGCCGACCGAGTGCTGGTTCTTGAGCACGGTCAAATCATCGAAGACGATGCCCCGGCTGTTCTGATTGCTGGAACCGGCAAGTTTGCGCGCATGCACAAGGCGTGGCGCGCGAGCTTGGTCTAGGGCTTTTTAGTCTGGCAGTCCAATCAGGGCCGAGGTCAGTGCGTTGAAAGCCACCGCACCCTGCGCCGGCAAGTTGATGAAGGTTTGACCGTTGCTGGCAACAACCAGTTTCTTGCCAACGCACTTCTTGAACCCGGCAATCGGTTGGGCTCCGCCACTGATTACGTCGCAGTACTGACCCTTTGGCAGCGAGATCTTGAAGTGGCG
Organism: Microbacteriaceae bacterium; assembly: GCA_947378555.1. GTDB lineage: Bacteria > Actinomycetota > Actinomycetes > Actinomycetales > Microbacteriaceae > Rhodoluna. The sequence goes on along the minus strand of CANCKM010000029.1, from coordinate 15,605 downwards.
TTTGACCGGCTTGTCGCTAGCGTTTATGGCGATGAAGCCGTTGCCACGCTTGAAGCTCAAAACCTTTAGGCCCTTGTTGTACACCCGGCTGGTGTGTGGTGCTGATCCGACGGCTCCGCGCCACTGGATCATGCCCTTGATAGCGGTCCAGCGCTGCATGCAGGAATAGATTCCATCGGCGATCATCGGTTGCGGCACGGTGGTTTTGACCGGGCAAATGGCGTCTTGCACGTCTCCGCCATCGCTTTCTTTGGTGGCACCGGCGTTCTCTGAGGTGAAGGCATAGCCACTGTAAAGCATCGGCTTACCAAACTTATCGGCGAGCATGAAGATGTTGGCCAACTGAAACTTTTTGCCATCGGCCCAGGTTAGGGCACTTGGCCCGTGGTGTTCGGTGTCGTGGTTGCTGACCATGGTGATGGTCTTATCGCTCGAGTTGAAAGAATCCCAGCGGCCGGTGGTCGAAGCCCCCATGCCGGTCTGACCGGTGGCAAACAGGCTCACCATGTCGTCAACGTAGCCCCAGGCCCAAACATCGCTGAAGGAAGTAAACGGCTGGTTGGTTTCTTTCGAGCCAATCACCTCAGAGGCGAAGTATGGCTTCTCGCCGTTTACCAAGGTCAACTGATCGCGAACGGCAGCGAGGTTCGCTGCACCAAAGTGCTTGGCCGCATCAACGCGGAAGCCGGCAACCCCGATGCTGATCAGGTCGTTTAGGTATCCGGCAATCTTTGCCTGAACCGAAGGATTCTCGGTTGCTAGGTCGGGCAAGCCGCCGAGCTCACAGTGCGTGGTTTCCCAAGCGTCATCGTAGTTTGAGATGTCGTTGGAGCAGTAGTTTGAATCCGATGGATCCAGCCCCGCGTGAAAGTCGGTTGAGCTGTAAAGGCCCGGGTAGTCGTATTTGGTGAAGTTCGTGCCGGCGTATCCCTCGCCAGATGTGTTTGCCATGTGGTTGATGACAACGTCGGCAATCACCTGCACGCCGGCGGTGTTGCAAGCCTGCACCATGGCAGTGAACTCGGCTCGGGTTCCTAGGTCAGAATCTAGTTTGTAGCTGACCGGCTGGTAGTGGGTCCACCAGTTGCCACCGCGAATGTGCTCTTGGGGTGGTGAGATCTGCATCCAGTCGATGCCCTCTGGGCCAAGAACGTTCGTGCACTCGGCTTCGAGTGACTTCCAGTTCCACATAAACATCTGAATGCCAACCGAAGCTTCGGTGATTGTCTTGTTTGGAACCGGAACCACCGGAGCAGAAACCCCAGCGCTTGCCGGCTGGATAAAGCCCGCCAAGCTAAAGGAAATGGCGGCCGTGATAGCAACGGCTTTGAGCGCAATTTTGTAAGCGTTAACATTCATGCTCTCAACACTACTTTTCTAAGATAACGAAACGGTCACGCAGGCCTTCGAATGCGGTCATTAGGTGCTTGACGGTAGGCTAGAAGGCAATCGGAAAAAGGAAAAAGGCGGGTCAGCATTGTCAAAAATTAAAGTAGTCGGCACGGTAGTTGAACTAGATGGCGATGAAATGACTCGCATCATTTGGCAAAACATTAAAGACTCGCTGATTCTGCCGTTCCTTGACGTGAACCTTGAGCGCTACGACCTATCCATCGAAAATCGCGATGCAACCGACGATCAGGTCACCATCGATGCCGCCCACGCCATCAAAAAGCACGGCGTTGGTGTGAAGTGTGCCACCATCACTCCGGATGAGGCTCGCGTCGAGGAGTTCCACCTCAAGAAGATGTGGAAGTCACCAAACGGAACCATCCGAAACATTCTTGACGGCGTGGTTTTTCGCGAGCCGATCATCATTTCAAACGTGCCTCGCCTAGTGCCTGGCTGGACCAAGCCAATCATCATCGGCCGTCACGCTCACGGCGACCAGTACAAGGCAACCGACTTCAAGGTGCCAGGGGCCGGCCGCGTCACAATGACCTGGCAGCCAGAGGATGGCAGCGAGGGTCAGACCTGGACAATCGCCGACTACCCAGCACACGGTGGCGTTGCAATGGGCATGTACAACTACATGGATTCGATTCGCGACTTTGCTCGTGCATCGTTCAACTACGGTTTGAGCCGCAACTACCCGGTCTACCTATCGACCAAAAACACGATTCTGAAGGCCTACGACGGTGCGTTCAAGGACGCCTTCGCCGAGGTTTTTGCGGCCGAATACGCCGATAAGTTTGCCGCCGCGGGCCTAACCTATGAGCACCGCCTGATTGACGACATGGTTGCCGCAGCTCTCAAGTGGGAGGGTGGCTACGTTTGGGCCTGTAAGAACTATGACGGCGACGTGCAGTCAGACACCGTGGCTCAGGGCTTTGGTTCACTCGGCCTGATGACCTCGGTCTTGACCACCCCGGACGGCGAAACCGCGCTCGCCGAGGCAGCCCACGGCACCGTGACCCGTCACTACCGCGACTGGCAGGCCGGCAAGAAGACCTCGACCAACCCGATTGCCTCGATTTATGCCTGGACCCGTGGCCTCATGCACCGTGCCAAGCTCGATGGCACCCCGGCGGTTCAGGAATTCGCCGAGACCCTAGAAGACGTCATCATCAAAACCGTAGAGGCCGGTCACATGACCAAGGACCTAGCGGCGCTGGTTGGCCACGGTCAGGCATACCAAACCACCGACGAGTTCATGGCCACCCTGGCAGAGAACCTGAAGGCTCGTTTGGGTTAGTTTTTAAAGACTTTTCAACTGGGATAAGGGTGGCTTCGGCCGCCCTTATCCCGTTTCTGGCAGTTTTTTATGGGTGCGGGGGAAGGCGCTTAAGGTTTGGACGAGCGCTGGATTTCCGCTTGTCGAACCTGTAATAATCAAATCTGTGGCTTGGAAGGAGAACAAATGAAGCCAGACTCACGCTTGACCATTGATGCAGTGGCTGACTGCGCCTATTTTCAGTTTTCTCAGAACGCAGTCGTTAAAACCAATGCGCTGACGGAGCTTTTGAACGTGGATTTAGATTCGGCTGGCCACCTAGTTGGTTTGGAGCTTTTGACGATTGAAGCCGAGGTGCCTTTCGACGCCTTGGTTCGGGAGTATCAACTCAGCGAGGCAAACCTGCACGACTTAGAAGCCGCGCTAGCTTCCCTTTAGAGGCCGTCGGCCAGATCAAGCACCGCGTTCATGCGGGTATCCCAGTTGTTCAAAAGAAATAGGTTGCGGTCATAGGTGTTCTTCAGGCCACAGTGCTGCAGCAATCCCTGGGTCCACTCCTCATCGATGGTCAGCAGAACCTTCGGTGGAATTTCACCGCCCCACCATTGGCTTTGAGCTGCGATTGCTTTTTTGTTTCCGCTGCGGGCAACAAAATCCATGAACGCGTAGGCAGAGGCGACCTGAACACCGTATCCCTCGTAATCGGCCTGAAAGTCGGTGGTGTAATCGCGCAGGAAGGCGTGAAAGTCGATGTACTGACCGACGTCTTCACCTTGTTCCCACTTGAGGTATCCGAATCGCTCTTTTAGCCAACTGTTTGCTGCCTTGCGACTTTCCAGAGCCGCCGACATCTCGCCAAAATGCGCTTTGGCAAAGCCAAGAACCGAGCCGCCAAAGTTGTAGTCCTTGACCGGCAGGTGCGAGTCATTCTGCTTGAGGCCGACATACACGGGGCTAAGCCCAAGTTTGACTTCGGAATCCATGGCCAGGCATTCCATTTTGGCACCGGCAACCAACTCCTCGGGGCTGAAGTAGGCACTAGGAAACTTATAGGTTGCCGGTCTAAAAACCTCGGCCGAGTTATGCCTAGGAAGCGTGCTGATGATGAGTGCAAGAATTCCGATGCCAACCAGTAGGCTTCCCACCCGAATGAAAATCGAGCGAAAAGTATCGTTGGCAAAAAGCCGCTTGAGCCAAGACACCCGAAGGCCTAACTAAATATGATGGTGCGGTCACCATCGAGCAACACTCGATGCTCGGCGAACCAGGAAACCGCTTGGGTGAGGGTGCGAGATTCAACATCCTGGCCGATTTCAACCAAACGCTTTTTGGAATCGTCGTGCTCAACCCGCACCACGTTTTGCTCAATGATCGGGCCCTCGTCAAGATCTGGGGTCACGAAGTGGGCGGTAGCGCCAATTAGCTTCACGCCACGAGAGTGAGCCTGGGCATAAGGGTTGGCGCCCTTGAAGCCGGGCAGGAACGAGTGGTGAATGTTTACGATGCGCCCTTCAAACTCGGCACAAAACTCCGGGCTCAAAATCTGCATGAAGCGAGCCAAAACAATCAGTTCGATGTCGGCGGTCTTGATGTAGTCGCGCAGCAGATGTTCAAAGGCCAACTTGCTGCCGTTATCAACAATCGGGTGGTATTCGAAAGGCACGCCATAAAACTCGGCTAGGGCGCCAAGCTCGGGGTGGTTGCCAAAAACCGCAGGGATTTCAACCGGCAGCTGGCCGGCGCGGGAGCGAAAGAGCATGTCGTTTAGACAGTGAGCGGCTTTGGATACCAGCACCAGCGTGCGCAACTTGCGACCAACCTCGTCGAGTTGCCATTCCATTTCGTATTTGGCGGCGATTGGGGCCAAAGCCGATTCGAAGTCGACCCGAGCCGAGGTGGCTTCGATTTGCAGGCGCATAAAGAATCGACCGGTGTCTGCGCTTGAGAACTGATGCGACTCGGTGATGTTGCCGTTGGCCGCCAAGATTGCCCCCGAGATGGCGTGAACAATTCCAGGCTTGTCGACGCAGATGAAGGTAAGAACCCAGTGTGAAGGCATGGCTGTCATACCTTTCAGTTTAACGCCGGGGATAGTTTAGAATTGCATCATCGCAACTGGCGCTAAAGATGGGTTTCCATCGGGGAGCGAAGGCATTATTGGTCGTGCGCCTGGGCCAGCATTCAAAACGCTACACCTAAGCCAGCCAGAGCACGATTTAGGAGCCCCCAGCATGACCAGCAAGTTGCCAACAACTTTCAACCAGCCACTTAGCGAAACCGACCCAGAGATCGCTGCCGTTTTGCAGGCCGAGCTCGACCGCCAGCGCAACTTCCTCGAGATGATTGCCAGCGAAAACTTTGTTTCGCGCTCGGTGCTTGAAGCACAGGGTTCGGTTCTCACCAATAAATACGCTGAGGGTTACCCTGGCAAGCGCTACTACGGTGGTTGCGAAGTGGTTGACGTTGCCGAAACTTTGGCTCGCGACCGGGCGAAGGAACTTTTCGGTGCCGAGCACGCCAACGTGCAACCGCACTCGGGAGCCTCTGCCAACGCAGCCGTTTTGATGGCCCTTGCCAAGCCGGGAGACCGCATTCTTGGTCTCGAACTTGCCCACGGTGGTCACCTTACCCACGGCATGCGTTTGAACTTCTCGGGAAAAATGTACGAGGCCCACGCCTACGAACTAAACCCAGAAACCTTCCTGATCGACATGGACATCGTTCGTGCCCGTGCCATCGAGGTAAAGCCAGCGGTTTTGATTGCTGGTTGGTCGGCTTATTCACGCCACCTAGATTTCGCCGCTTTCCGCGCCATCGCCGACGAGGTTGGTGCCAAGCTCTGGGTCGATATGGCTCACTTTGCGGGAATGGTTGCCGCGGGGCTTCATCCATCGCCGGTTCCATACGCCGATGTGGTTTCAACCACCGTGCACAAGACCTTGGCTGGACCTCGCTCCGGTTTGATTCTTTGCAAGGCTGAGTTTGCCAAGAAGATTGACTCTGCGGTGTTCCCAGGCCAGCAGGGTGGCCCACTTATGCACGTGATTGCCGCTAAGGCCGTTGCGTTCAAGGCAGCCATGGGCGATGAGTTCAAAGACCGCCAGGCCCGCACCATTGAGGGCGCCAGAATCATCGCCGACCGTCTGGGTCAGGCCGATGTGCTTGCCAACGGAGTTTCGGTGCTGACCGGTGGCACCGACGTGCACCTGGTTTTGGTTGACCTCAGAAATGCTCCGATCGACGGCCAAACCGCCGAAGACCTATTGCACTCGGTTGGCATCACAGTTAACCGCAACTCGGTTCCTAACGACCCACGCCCACCAATGGTCACCTCTGGTGTGCGCATCGGAACCCCGGCTTTGGCCACTCGCGGTTTTGCCGCCGAGCAGTTCACCGAGGTCGCCGAGGTTATTGCGGGCGTTCTAACCCCGAACCCAGACGTTGCAGCTTTGCACGCTCGGGTTCGCAAACTAACCGAAGCCTTCCCGTTGTATTCGGGTCTCGAGAGCTGGTAAACCTTGAGCGCGATCAAGCTTGACGGTTTAGCCACCGCAAAAGCGATAAAGATCGAGCTGGCCGAGCGGGTTGTTGCCCTGAAACAAAAGGGCATCACACCCGGTCTTGGAACCTTGTTGGTTGGCGATGACCCGGGTTCACATTCCTATGTGGCTGGCAAGCATCGCGACTGCGCCCAGGTTGGGGTCGATTCGATTCGCGTCGATTTGCCGGCAACTGCAACCGCGATGGATGTTCGTGCCGCAATCCGCGAGCTAAACGAGGCTAAAGAGGTCACCGGCTACATTTTGCAGTTGCCTTTGCCTTTCGGTCTAGACACCAACGAAATGTTGGAACTCATCGACCCGATGAAAGACGCCGATGGTTTGCACCCGGTTAACCTTGGGCGTTTGGTGCTTGGCGTTTCAGGCGCGTTGACTTCGCCACTGCCTTGCACACCCGCCGGCATCGTTGAGTTGCTGGGCCGCTATGGTGTGCCGCTGCATGGCGCCGAGGTCGCCATCATCGGCCGTGGAGTCACCGTTGGTCGCCCGCTCGGGCTTCTCATGACGCGCAAGGGCATCGACTCAACCGTCACACTTTTGCACTCTGGTTCACGCGATGTCGAACACTCGATTCGCCGTGCCGATATCGTGGTTGCCGCCTTGGGTGTTGCCCACTTTGTGCAGCCGGAATGGATTAAACCGGGGGCTGCCGTGCTTGACGTTGGCATTACTCGCATCACCGACTCTGAAGGCAACGCCACCCTGGTTGGTGACGTTGACCCAAGAGTCGCTGAGGTTGCCGGTTGGCTCTCGCCGAACCCCGGTGGTGTCGGGCCAATGACTCGCGCGATGCTGGTCAAAAACGTGGTTGATGCGGCTGGCCGTTAGGCTGAAACCAGTTCATTAGGCCGAAGGCGGTAGCTGTGAAGAAGTTTCTGAGAACCCCCTTGGGTTTCGCGTCCATGGCTTTGCTATTGGTTGTGGCTGTCTTGACGGTCGTATTAGCCGGCCTAGGTGGAGCAGACACCACACCAAAAGAGAAGCTGGTTTCGGCCGTTGGCCTCAAGTTTGGCGAATGTTTCCAGTCGAGTCAGCTCGCCGCACGCAGCGTCACTCCGGTTGATTGCAAGGTCAAGCATGATGCTCAGGTGGTTGCCGCCTCGTCGGTTTCGACCTTCTTTTCGATCTATGACTTGACGGCGCTGGATGCCGAGGCGACCAGGCTCTGCGATTCGGAAACATTCCTATTCGTTCACGAATCTTGGCTTTCATTCAACTTTAGGCCGACACAAATCGCACCGACCAAGGCCGACTGGGATGCCGGAAGCCACGTTGTGCAGTGCGCAATCGTTGACCCAAACGGCAACCTTAACCAGTCGTTGCACGAAATCGTGGCCGGCGCGGTGCCAACCGACAAGTAGGTAGGCTTTTAGCAATCACCTAAAGGGGAACCATTGAATCAAGCGCTCGAAGCATTCTCAAAAACCATCACTAGGCTAATTGCCTTTGGCCTTGGCTCAATGTTCTTAGGTGCCATCTTCTTTATTAGCTCGAGAGACGGCTTGAACCAACTAGGTTTAGCCTTTGGCGGGCTCCTCGTTTATGTAGGCTCAGCGTTGATTGGGTTGGCGATTTTCGCAGCTCTTCTTGTCAGACCGCCCTCGTTATAGTTCAGGGACTCTCTGGTTCAGAGGTTAGGGTCCAAGAGCAGACTGCATTTAGCCCGGATGTGGCTGAAGCCTCGCTTTTGGAAGCAAGCAATGAAGCGCCATTCTCAAGCCTCGACGACAATGACTGGGTGAATGCTCAGAAGCTGCTCACCGCAAAAGAAACCAAATTTTGGGACAAAGCTGGGCGCCCACCGCTGAAAGACTGGGTCGCTGCCGAGCGGCTCGACTTCGTAGCATGGCTGGCCGAACAAAAATCAGCTAGAAACTAAAGCCGCGAACGAATCGCCCAGAGGTCCGCAAAGACCGGGTGAAACAGCGTGCTGGCTAGGTAGCCGACGCCGGCCGAACCGCCGGTGCCGGGCTTGCGACCAATCGTGCGTTCAACCATCTTGACGTGACGATAACGCCACTCCTGCAGGCCCTCATCAACGTCTAGGAGCGCTTCGGCAACCATGCCGGCCTCTGGGTCTTGACGGTGCATCTCAACCAAAACGTCTTGCACCCCAACGTGATCTTGATAGCCAACCGAAACGTCGCGCCCCAAAACCTCGGCGGGCATGGCCCAACCGCGCGAATCAAAGTAGCGCAGGGCGCTATCCCAGACGCTCGCTCGGTTCATTGCGGCTTCAACGCGCAACCTGGCTGGCGACCCTTCGATCAGGTGCTCGGCCATTCCCATGCCGCTCGACTTATCGGCTGAGGCGCCCGCGTGATCGCGGCGACCAAGCACGGCCTCTAGTTCGCGAAACTGGGCCGATTGAAAACCGCTTGACGACGAAAGTCGCCCACGAAAGCTGTTGAACTGCAAGGGAGTCATGGTTTCTAGGATGTCAATTTGGGCGACGCAGGTTTTCATGATGGTGCGAATGCGACCCAAAAGGGCAAGCGAACGATGGGTGTCGCCGGCCTCGAGGGCTGGTTGCAGAGCGCCGACCTCGTGCAGAATCTGCTTGAACCACAACTCGTAGGTTTGGTGAATGACAATAAAAAGCATCTCGTCATGCTCGCCGTCAGAGAGCGGTTGCTGCAGATCTAGCAGCTCGTCGATCTTGAGGTAACTGATGTAGGTGACTGCTTTATCGCTCAAGTTACGCGGCTTCCGTTGTCTTCGATTTTTAGGTAATCCTCGCGGGCCACCGAGTCGCGAATGCGCTCGAAGCCATCCCAAACCTCAATAAACGAGGTGGGCAGCGGGGCTATCGCCAACCGAATCGAATCTGGCACTCGATAGTCGGGAACCACGGCGGCAAACTTGCGAAGGGCAGCGGCGATGCGCTTTGCCTCTGGGTGACCGATGGTTATGTGGCCACCACGCAACATCGCATCGCGCGGGGTCAGCAGCGTGAAGCCAAGGGGTGCTAGCCAAGCATCAAAGAGTTCGACCATCAACTCGGTGCCGAGAGCCGCCTTGGCGGCAATGCGCCCGATTCCGGCCTGCTCAATCATCGAATAGCTCGCCTGCACACTTCTGATGCCGATGATCGATGGGCTGGCGATTTGGAAGCCGCGGATTTCTCTATTTGGCTCAAACGTGGCACCCATCACAAACTGGTCATCCTGGGCAAACCAGCCCTGAATCGGAACCCGCAACTCAGCCTGCATCGACTTGCGCACGTATAACCAAGCCGGGGCGCCGGGGCCCGAGTTGCCATATTTATAAGTGCAACCCACCGCGAGGTCCACACCGTTGGCATCGAAATCTAGCTCGATGGCACCTGCGGCATGCGAGGCATCCCAAACCACAAGCCCACCGTGTGAACGAACCAAATCTGTGATTGCTCGGATGTTTGGCCGCGCACCAGAACGGTAATGAATCGCCTGCAGTGTCACGAGCGCAACATCCGAGTTCAAAAACGGAGCGAGGGTTTCGGCAGTGACAAGTTCGCAGTCGGCTTCGATGTCGACCGCTCCCGGCCCGCCAGAACCATCGTTGTTTAGGGTCACCAGATTCAAACCGAACTGATCGGCTATTCCCTGCAAAATGTAGCGGTCGGTTGGAAAGTTGGCGGCGTCAATGATGACGGTTTTGCGACCCGGCCGAGCCTTGATGGCGGCCACGCAGAGTTGATAAAAGTTAACCGATGTCGTGTCACAAACCAAAACCTGACCGGCTGCTGCCCCAAGAGTTGCCCTGCCAAGCAAGTCGCCGGCAACCTGCGCCTCATCAATCCAGTGCGCCCAACCATCAACCAGTTCGGTGCCCCACTCGTTAACCAAAAAGTCGTTGATCGACTCGATGGTGGCAATCGGAAGCCGCCCGAGCGAGTTGCCATCGAGATAGCAAAGGTTGGGGTCGGCAATGACAAACTCGTTGCGAAAGGCCGCGAGCGGATCGGCGGCATCCATCGCAATTGCAGTTTTGCGGTCGGTCGGTGAACCAAAGGTCTTAAGAAGCTGCGCTGCATTCATAACTGCCAGCCTAATGCCGGCTGGCGGGTCTGGCTGGTCGGCTAAACCCGCCTGCTAAACCAACAGCTGGTGCTTTGCGAGTTCCTTATAAAGTGGCGTGGATTTGACGAGCTCGCTGTGGGTTCCAACGCCGACGATGCGACCCTGGTCGAGCACCATGATCTGGTCGCTATCGACAACCGTAGACAAGCGGTGGGCAATGACAATCAGCGTGCGGTTTTTGGCAACCGCGTCGATTGCCAGGCGCATCATTTGTTCGTTGCGGCCATCGAGCGAAGAGGTCGATTCGTCGAGCAGCAAAATCGGCGGGGCGGCCAACAGGGTTCTGGCGATTGCCAATCTCTGGCGCTCACCACCCGAAAGCATGATGCCGTTTTCGCCAACCTCGGCGTCGAGACCACGCACGTCACGGTGCAAAACCTCGCTCAGGTTCACCTCGGTGAGCACCCGCTCGAGTTCGTCATCGCTGGCACCGGGGGAGCCAATGAGCAGGTTCTCTCGAATCGAACCGGCAAGCACCGGGGCGTCTTGCTCGACATAGCCGAGTTGGGCGCGCAGGTCGTTGCGGCTGATGGAGTGCACCGGCTGACCGTCCAGATAAATGGCCCCGCCGGTTGGCTCATAGAAGCGTTCGATCAAAGAAAGTACGGTCGACTTGCCGGCACCAGATGGGCCAACCAGGGCAACACGGGTTCCGCGCTTGATGGCGAAACTCACCTCGTGAAGCACCGCTCTGGCCTCGGCTAGTTCATCGGAATCCGCCGAGAGCTTGGTCGGTGCGTAGGCAAAAGACACGTCCTTGAACTCGAGGGCGACATCGTTGACTGGGCTGCGACCGGCCGAAACCAGTTTCTCAGTGGCTTCGCTCTCGGTTGGAATGTTGAGGATCTCTTGGATGCGAGCCAGCGCACCGAGGGCACCCTGAACCGAAGAGTAGGCCCCGAAGGCCTGGCCGAGCGGGCGAACCATCAGGAACAAGAGCAAGACGAATGACACGAGGGCCGAAACCGCGGTGGCACCCGAGGCGACTCTGAAGCCACCGACACCGAGCACAACGATGAAGGCGCCGTTCATGGCGATGCCGGCGATTGGGGTAATCGAGGCCGAGATGCGGGCAATCTTGATTCCCTGCTCATAGGCGTCGTGGGCATCTTTTGAAATCGCGAGAGATTCGCGCTCTTCGGCACGGGCGGCACGAATGGTGCGGATGGCACTCAAGGCTCGCTCGACGGCGGCCGACATTGCGCCGACTCGCTCCTGAGCCTTGGTGGTGGCATAGCGAATCCGGCGGGCGGTGAAGACGATGGATGACACCGCTACCAAAATCACGGCCAGCGTCGCGCTCAACAAAACCGGGTCGAGAACCGCCATGGCAACAATAGAGCCGACGAAGATCAGCGCGCCACCGACGGCGTCAACCAAGCCCTGGGTCAGCACGGCACGAAGCAGGGTGGTGTCTGAGGAAACTCGAGAAACCAGGTCACCGGTGCGCCGCAGGTCGTATTCAAAGATTGGTAGGCGCAACATTCTTGAGGCAAGGTGGCGCCTAGCGGCCAAAACCACGCCCTCGCCGGTCTTGGTCAAAATGTAGTACTGATAGCCGCTGGCCACACCCGAAATCACAATCAGGCTGATGAGCAAGACCAAAAGCGGCCCGAGGTCGCCACCTTTTTGCACGGTGCTGATTACGTTGCCAACCAGAAGCGGTTGCGCCAACGAGAAAGCTGCACCAAAAATCGAAAGCGCAACGGCAAGCCAGAGCGCCTTCTTGTGCTGAAGCAGGTACGGCATCAGTTGACTGAACTTGGCTTTTGGCCCATCGTCTTTGCCGCTTCGGTTGCTGCGGCCGCGACCGCCAGGTGACATGCTCATGCTTACTTCAACTCGTTTCAATCAGGTGCGGATTCCCGAATACAGCCTCGTTCAACAGATAGTTAATCTCCTGAAGCGAGAGAGCTTCGGTATAAGCGGTGTTTTTATAAAAGCGCGAATAGTCAACGGTTAGCAAAGCTTGCAAAGCGGCCGGGTGATTTAGTTTCAAAAACATGCGGGTCGAGTTAGCCACCGGTTCGAAATCGGTGCGCAGGGTGCCGCATCCATAGCCAAAAATCGTCAGTGCAACATCGGCGTCCCCCGGGCCAACCTTGCTGATTAGGCCCTGGTCTGCGACTTTGATTATTGCTCGGGATGTCGCTTTGCGCTGCCAAACCTGAAAGCAGGTGGCGAGTCGATTTTGTTTAGAGAGCAAAACTCCGGCCTCGTCGACGTAATCGATTTTCAGGTCTTGATCAAAGATCAGGTGAAAGCGCCGATCGAGTCGGTTGATGACCGACCATTTGCGCCAAGAGCGAGGCACGATGAAACAGATGTATTCGCTGTGATTGGCTGCCCGATTGAAAAACGGAATGCTCAGCGAGTTATTGCGGCCGAATGGGGGATTCGAGATTGTCACGGCGTCTGACCCGGCCACCGCCAAAAGGCTCTCTGGCAGTTGCAAAAAGTCGGCCGCCTCAACCCGAGGGTGCTTTGGTTCAATGTCGAAACTCAAGAAGTTCTTGGCTCCGGCGGCTTCGGCGGCCTCAAGAAAGCTTCCGGTGCCACCGGCCGGCTCAATGATGGTTCGCGCGGCGAAGTTGGGAATGAGTTTTACCGCAGTGGCAACTAGTTCCTGGGCCAAAGGTGCCGGGGTGTAATACTGCTCTTTGCCGGTCACCCGAGTGTTGCCTTTTCGCACCCGAGGTGCTGGCAAGGCTGGGTTTTCAACGGCGATCGACATCACTTTAAGGCTACCGCCTGTAAGCGCTCACAAAATGTATTATTCTGAAGCGCTGACCCGTAACTGGGCAAACCAATCTGAAACGGAAAACAACGACGTGACCGACATGATCATCGCCAGCAATTTGACCAAAACCTACGGTGATTTCATTGCCGTCGACGGCATTAACTTTGTGGTGAAAAAGGGTGAAGCCTTCGGTCTTCTCGGCCCAAACGGCGCCGGCAAATCGACCACCATGCGCATGATTGCCTCAACCCTGCAGCGCAGCTCGGGCGACCTGACCATCCTTGGCAAAGACCCAAACGATAAGGGTCCAGAGATTCGCGCCCACCTGGGCGTTGTGCCTCAGCAAGACAGTCTCGACCGCGAGCTGAAGGTGTGGGAGAACCTCTATGTTTACGGCCGCTACTTTGGCCTTAGCCGCAAGTTTGTGAAGGGCAAGATTGAGGAACTCATCGAGTTTGCTCAACTCGAAGACAAACGCAACGCCAAGACCGACGAGCTATCCGGTGGCATGAAGCGCCGCCTGACAATCGCTCGCGCGCTGGTCAACGAACCAGAAATTTTGATGCTCGATGAACCAACCACCGGCCTTGACCCGCAGGCGCGTCACGTGCTTTGGGATCGCCTGTTTAGGCTCAAGGAACAGGGCGTGACCCTGGTCATCACGACTCACTACATGGACGAAGCCGAGCAGCTTTGCGACCGCCTAGTTGTAATGGATAAGGGCAAGATCATGGCCGAGGGAAGCCCGGCCGATTTGATTCGCGAATACTCAAGCAAAGAAGTTGTTGAGGTTCGTTTCGGATCCAGCCGCAACGCTGAGGTTGCCGAGCAGTTGACCGGCATCGGTGAGCGCCTAGAGGTGCTGCCCGACCGCATTCTGATTTACAGCGAGCAGGGCGAAAAAGACCTCAAGAAAATCGTCGACATGGGGCTTGAACCTGTCACCTCGCTGGTTCGTCGCAGTTCACTCGAAGACGTCTTCTTGCGCCTCACCGGCCGCACCCTGGTTGATTAGGCCAAGAACATGACAGAACTCAAAACCTCCTGGACCGGAGCCGCCAAACTAATCGACCTGCAAAAGGGTCGTCGCTTCGGGGCCTGGTTCGTGGCCGAATACCGACTGCGCAACATGATGAAGTGGTGGCCGGCGATTGTCGCCTTTGGCCTCGGCAACCCGGTGCTTTACCTTTTGTCGGTTGGTGTTGGAATCGGAACCCTGGTTGATAAAAACCTCGGGCCAAACGCCGTCGATGGCGTTAGCTACCTGACCTTCCTGGCCCCGGCCCTGCTTGCCTCGGCCGCAATCAACGGCGCGATGGATGAAACCTCGTTCCCCACCATCGAGGGTTTCGTTTGGGAGAAAACCTTCTTTGGCATGAACTCAACCTCGCTCACCGGTCGCCACATCACCGGTGGTGTGCTGATTGCCTCGCTGATTCGTTGCGTCTTCACGGTGTTGCTTTATCTTGGCGTCTTGCTAGTTTTTGGGGCCGTGCCGCTTGAAAGCGTCGCCTCGCTCACCTTCGCCTCGATTTTTGCCGGCATGGCTTTTGCCTGCGTGATGTTGGCTGTTTCGGCGAATATCAAAGACGACGATGGATTCTTCGCAATCATTGGCCGCTTCGTAATCGCGCCAATGTTTATGTTCTCGGGCACCTTCTACCCAATCGACACCCTGCCGATTTACGTTCAGTGGATCGGCTGGATCTCACCGCTTTGGCATGCCACCAACTTGGGCCGCGGCCTCAGCTACGGTCACCCGGTGGCCGGCTGGCTGGTAATCGTTCACGTGCTTTATCTCACCGCCATGCTGGTGGTTGGTTATTACCTGTCGCAGCGCCAGTTCACTAGGAGGCTTGCCAAATGAGCATGCTAAACACCGCTGTCGACAGCGCAATCGCAATCGCCGAGCGTCGCTCTGGCAAGCTGGGCGCCAGCGTTTATTCGGGCCGCACCTTCGCCGTCATCGAGCGCGCCTTCATGGCTCTCAAGTCTTCAACCTGGTTTGTGGTTGCCTCGGGCTTCGTTGAGCCGGTGCTTTACCTGCTCGCCTTCGGTTACGGAATCGGCGGGCTAATCGGCAACGTGACCGATGGCAGCTCGAACCCGGTCAGTTATGCGGCCTATATCGCCCCGGCGCTCTTGGCCACCTCGGCTATGAATGGCGCGATCTATGACTCAACCTGGAACGTATTCTTCAAAATGCATTTCGGCAAGTTGTATCAGGGAATGCTTGCGACCTCTTTAGGTTCGATGGATGTTGCCCTCGGCGAAATCTCTTGGGCGTTGCTGCGTGGTCTCGCCTATGCGATCGGCTTCATGGCGGTTGTGGCTCCCATGGGTCTCGTTCCAAGCCTCTGGGGAATCTTGGCCATTCCGGCTGCCGTGCTCATCGCTTTTGGCTTCGCTTCGGTTGGCATGGGAATCACCTCTTACCTAAAGTCTTTCCAGCAGATGAACTGGATCAACTTCTTTTTGCTGCCAATGTTTTTGTTTTCGGGTAGCTTCTACCCGCTGAGCGTGTATCCATCGTGGATTCAAACCGTGATTCAGGCCCTGCCGCTTTGGCA
>CANCKM010000028.1 GCA_947378555.1 Microbacteriaceae bacterium | reverse complement strand
GGCGCTTCGGTCTCTGGTTCTTATGATCCGACTGCTGATGTGACTTTGACTGCGACCTGGACACACAACACGGTCGTTGTGACTTTCAACTCAAATGGTGGTTCTTCGGTTTCACCTTTGACTGTTGATAACAGCAATGGTTTTGCTTTGCCGACCGCACCTACTCGCACGGGTTACACCTTTGCCATGTGGGTTTGGGCCGGCCGCATCGTAACGAATTCGTTTGATCCAACTGGTGACGTGAGCATTAACGCCATTTGGACGATTAAGAGCTACACCTGGTCGTTCGATTCGAATGGTGGTTCTTCGGTTGCTGCCGTTTCGGTGAACCATTTCGATGCGTTTGTGGCACCTACGGCACCAACTCGCACCGGTTACACCTTTGCTGGTTGGACATTGTTCGGTGGCGCATCGGTTGATGGTTACACGGCCGTCGCTGACGCAACGTTCTATGCAACCTGGACAATCAAGAGCTACACCATCACCTTCGATTCGAACGGTGGTTCGTCGGTGGCGAGCACAACTCTCAACCACTTCCAGACCTTCGTAGCGCCTACGGCGCCAACTCGCGCGGGTTACACTTTCACCTCTTGGAAGTTGGCTAACGGCACGGTTGTCGACGGTTCTTACTCACCGACCGCGAGTGTGACACTTTATGCATTCTGGACCCCCGTCTACTACGTCGTCACTTTCGACACCCAGGGCGGATCTGCCGTCAGCAGTGTCAACGTTGACGTTGGCACGAACCTAACCTGGCCTGCCACCCCGACGAAGTTCGAATACGACTTCGTTGGTTGGAACACCTTGGCCAACGGAACTGGAACTGCCTACACCTCATCATCGGTATTGACTATTAACTCGGCGAAAACCTTGTATGCAATCTGGAAGCACAGCGAGTACGTGAGCTTCTTCTTTGACAGTCAAGGTGGAAACGTAATCGCACCTCAGCTGGTGCGCTGGAACTATGACCTCAACTGGCCAACTGTTCCTCACCGTGCCGGCTACACCTTCCTTGGTTGGTCTCGAACCACCAATGGCGCTGTGGTTTCTTCGATGAACGTGACAACCGAACGTGTGATGTATGCAATTTGGGTAAGTGACAGCTACACCGTGTCGTTCAACTCTCAGGGTGGAAGCGCCGTGACCAGCATGTCGGTGAACTACGCAACCGACATTGTTTGGCCAAGTGCCCCAACCCGCGATGGATACTCGTTCCTCGGCTGGTCTTCATCGCCAACCGGGTCGGTTCTCGTTTCGTTGAATGTGACTTCGGGTCAGGTGCTTTACGCAATCTGGAGTGAAGACCCTCCGATCACTGTGTTCTTCAACTCGCAGGGCGGCAACGCAATTGCGCCGCAGTCGGTTCGGGTCGGCAGCGATCTTCGTTGGCCAACGGTTCCTCACCGCACCGGATACACCTTCCTCGGTTGGTCAAGAACCACCAACGGCGCGATCGTTTACTCGATGACTGTGACCACCGAGCGCATGATGTATGCCATCTGGGCGATCGACAGCTACACGGTGTCGTTCAACTCGCAGGGCGGAAGCGCTGTGACTAGCATGTCGGTGAACTACGCGACCGACATCGTTTGGCCGGTAGCTCCAACCCGCGATGGATACACGTTCCTCGGCTGGTCTGCAACGCGAGCCGGTTCAGTTCTCGTTTCGTTGAATGTGACTTCGGGTCAGTTGCTTTACGCAATCTGGAGTGAAGACACGCCAATCAGTTTCTTCTTCGACCCTCAGGGCGGCAACGTTATTGCGCCGCAGCTGGTTCTAGTTGGGCATGATTTGCGTTGGCCTACCGTTCCATTCCGCGCCGGCTATACCTTCCTAGGTTGGTCAAGAACCACTAACGGTGTTGTCGTTCCTTCGATGACAGTGACTACCGAGCGCATCATGTATGCAATCTGGGCGATCGACAGCTACACCGTGTCGTTCAACTCTCAGGGTGGCAGCGCGGTGACAAGCATGTCGGTGAACTATGCAACAGACATCGTTTGGCCAGTTGCTCCAACTCGCACGGGGTACCGTTTCTTAGGTTGGGCTTCAACCATCGATGGAACCGTATTGACGACCTTGAACGTCACCACTGGCCAGACGCTCTACGCCCTGTGGAGAGCCAATGTTGCGGCCATCAGCCCGATTCTTTACTACGCAGGTGATTCACCGTTGTTAGATAAGAAGGCTGTTGCCACCTTGACCAAGTTGGCGAGCCAGCTCAAGGGTAAGACTGGAGTAACAGTCAACGTTGAATCATGGGTTCTAAAGACCCCAGGGTCAACCAAGACAGGCGATGTGGCCTTGGCTCAAGCTCGTGCAAACTCGGTGGCTAAGTTCTTGAAGTCGCTTGGTGTGAAGGGCAAGATCGTCGCAGTTGGAAAGGGTCGTGCAATCGAGACCACCAAGCTGGCTCGTCGATCCAACATCACCGCAACTTACAACAACAAGTAGGCATTTTCCAGAATGGCCCGTCTCCTCGGAGACGGGCCATTTTTGTTAGCGACCACAATTGTGGAACGTCATTTGGTACAAAAAAAGCCAGTTAGACTCGAGAAGATTCCATTTAAGGGAGTGTTCATGAAGACTGCAAAAACCACTAAAAAATTCGTAGCAGCAGGTCTAGGTTTACTGACGCTTGTCGCCGGTCTGGCGCTCGGGCCAGTTGCCCCAGCCAGTGCTCTAGGCGCCCAAACCATCACTTTTGTCAACCCAGGCAACCAGGTCAAGACGACCACCGATCAGACCTTCCTGGTCTCGGCCACCACTGAGTATTTCGAGTTCCTGGATGTCACTTTGGTGTCGCAGACCCCAAGTATTTGTAGCGTTCCTGGAACATCCTCCCCGTTCACAGTCATAATGTTGGGCGATGTCACAAATCTTGGAACTTGCACCCTTTACGCCACCCAACCGGGAGATTCCGATTTCGCCGCTGCGACCCCTGTTCAGCAGAGTTTCCAGATCACTGGAAGCACGCCAGCCACCTACTCGGTGAACCTGGACCTGCAAGACGGATCTTCTGCCACCACTCAGACCGTGACCTCTGGTCAGAACGCAGTTCTACCGTCTGTTGATCCGACAAGAGTTGGATACACCTTTGCTGGCTGGGCGCTTAGCTCCTCAGGTTCCGCGGTGGCGCTTCCGTTCACCCCGACCGCCGACGCCACGCTTTTTGCCTTGTGGTCGCCGATCTTGTACACCGTAAGCTACAACCTCAACTCCGGCACCGGCTCGGCGCTACCTTTCACCCAAGCGAATCCGTTAGATTTCGTGACGGTTCCTCGCTTCGGTGTCTCGAGGGTCGGTTATACCTTCGGCGGCTGGTCATTAGTTCGTGACAGTGGCGTTTCAGTCGGTGGTGGATTCATTCCAACAGGCAACGTCACCGTCTATGCCATTTGGACCGCCGTAACCAACACCGTGACTTTTGACTCCCAGGGTGGTTCAGTCGTGGCGAGCGTCAACGTCGCTCTTGGCGGCAACCTAACCTGGCCATCAGACCCAACCAAAGCCAGTTCTACCTTTGTTGGCTGGAACAGTGCTGCAGATGGCACCGGAACCTCCTACACCTCAAGCTCGGTGCTGGCAATCAACGCAGCCACCACGCTCTTCGCCGTTTGGGCTCCTAGTGGCGACGTCAGCTTCACCTTCGATTCTCAGGGTGGCACTGTCATCCCGCCGGTATCAGTTCGGGTCGGGCACGACTTAGGTTGGCCAACCGTTCCGTCTCGTGCCGGCTACACCTTCCTCGGATGGTCAAGAACAATCTCCGGTGTAATCGTGAACTCGATGACCGTGACGACCGAGCGAGTCATGTACGCGGTCTGGTCGCAAGACGGTGCCACGGTATCGTTCAACTCTGAGGGCGGCTCTGCCGTCGAGAGCATGAGCGTGCCTTTCGGAACCAACATCGTTTGGCCAGCAGGTCCAACCCGCGATGGATACTCGTTTGACGGGTGGGCTACCTCGGAAGGCGGATCGGTCCTCGCGACCTTGAACGTCACCGACAGCACAACTTTGTATGCGGTCTGGACAGAGGATTTGCCAATCAGCTTCTTCTTTGATCCTCAGGGCGGCAATGTCATTGCCCCTCAGTTGGTTCAGGTCGGCCACGATTTGCGTTGGCCTACCGTTCCTTTCCGCGCCGGATACACCTTCCTTGGTTGGTCAAGAACTACCGATGGTGAAGTAGTGTCTTCGATGACGGTCACAACCGAGCGCATCATGTATGCAATCTGGGCAATCGACAGCTACACCGTTTCGTTCAACTCTGAGGGTGGCTCTGCGGTCACCAGCATGTCGGTGAACTATGCAACGGACATTGTCTGGCCAGCTGCTCCGATCCGCCGCGGTTACACCTTCCTCGGCTGGGCTCACTCGGCTGATGGAACCGTGTTGCCAACCTTGAACGTGACCGAAGGTCAGACCCTCTACGCACTCTGGCGTGCAAACATTGCATTCATTAGCCCGGTTGTTTACCACACTGGCGCGTCGGCTGTCCTGGACAAAAAGTCAGTTCAGGCCTTAACCAAGCTAGTGAGCCAGTTGAAGGGCAAAACCGGATTGACCGTGAAGGTTGAATCTTGGGCGCTTAAGTCAGCTGGGTCAACCAAGGCTCAAGACAAGGCTTTGTCTCAGGCTCGCGCCGATGCGGTTGCCAAGTTCCTGCGCTCGCACGGCGTCAAAGGCAAAATCAGTGCCGTTGGCAAGGGTCGCGCAATCGAAAACAGCAAGCTTGCGCGCCGCTCCAACATCACCGCAAGCTTCAACAACAAGTAAGCTTTAGCGAAATGGCCCGCCTCCTCGGAGTGCGGGCCATTTTCACATTTGCAGGGTTTAGGCTCTAACCATGAAGCCAACGCTGAACGGTGCCCTGCGGGCAACAACATCCATCGTGTTATTGCTAACGCTGGCCGCGTGTGCCACCACCCCCTCACCAACGGCAACGACCCCACTCGTCACGACTTCGCCAACTGCAACCGATACCCCACTGCAGACCATGACTCCAGCCGAGGCCAAGGTTGCCTTCGAAAAGATTGCCAAGGACAGCTGCTTTCTCGCCCAGAAGCTTGGTGAGGTCGAGACTGTGACCACGCCTACCGGGTCGACAGTTGTCGTTATGACTAATAAGTCCGAGGCCTATCAGGATTTTAATGCCGCCTATTTCGTCGCCCCCGATGAGTACACGCTGATTTGGGAGATCGATGGGCTAACTGCCTGTGGCGCCTACTACACCTTCAGCATGGCTGAAGAGGCAGGCCAGCCGGCTGCCATCGACGTGGTGTTCCGCACCACCGACTCGGTTTTTGAAACAACCGAAGACCTAGGGCAGTTTGGAGTCAACCATATTGACTACACCGTGACGGACGGCATTATTTCGAGCGCTAAACGAATCGACGAGAAGAACCCCAGCACAACAAGCGTTAAGTATGGCAACCTCACCGAGACCGAGCGCAACATTATCAAAACAGCTGTTGATCGCTATCTGGCATCGCTGAGTCAGTGACCATCGCTTTTCGAGGGGCGACGTCGCAATCTTAGGACCGCTTTGTAAACCTCGAACCAGACGATACCAGAGAGCCCAGCCAAGATTGCAACAACCCACTGCAACGCGTCTAGCGCGTCGAGCTTGAAGCTTTCGCGAATCGGCGCAACCAACAGGACCAATGCCAAAATCGCCAAGGTTGCCAGCAGGATGCGCAACACCGCTGGATTTTTCATGACGCGAAGACTGGACCACAGCGATAGGTTCCAAGATCGATTGGTGAGCATCAGGGCAAGATTTCCAACCACCAGTGCGACAAAGGAAAGGGACCGGACGGTCTCATCAGCAAGCCCAAGGCCAATTCCCCAGAAATAGACGCAGAGCACGGCGATAAGCGCAGATAGGCCCTGAGTGAGTGCAATGAGCAAAACCGGAAGCTTCAAGATGGATTCGCCGAGTTTTCGCGGTGGTCTATTCATAACCTCGGGATCGACAGCCTCGGATTCAAAAACCACCGATGATGTCGGGTCGATAATCAGTTCGAGGAAGGCGATCAAAATGGGTATCAGAGCCAAAGGCCAGGCGGAGACAAAGACCGGGATGAGCGTCATGCCAAAAATCGGCACGTGCACGGCGACGATGTAAGCCATGGCCTTTCGGAGATTGGCGAATATCCCTCGACCGGCCCTTATGCCTTTGGCTATCGATGCGAAATCATCATCGGTGATAACTAGGTCGGCTGTCTCGCGGGCAACATCGGTGCCGCGCATGCCCATAGCGATTCCAATGTCGGCCGCCTTGAGCGCGGGAGCATCGTTTACACCATCACCGGTCATCGCGACGACTTCACCGTGCGCTCTCAACGCCGCGATGATGCGAAGTTTTTGGGCGGGCACCATGCGCGCGTAAATATTGACCACCAAGACTTGGCGGCTTAACTCGTCATCGGGCATCTCGCTTAGCTGCGCCCCGGTGAGTGCCCCGGCTGAAACCTCGATGCCGATTTCGGTCGCTATTGCCAAGGCTGTCGCCGGGTAATCACCGGTGATCATGATCGGCCTAATGCCGGCGGTGTAGCAGTTGGCTACGGCCTCAGCGGCTGCCGGTCGCACGGGATCTTTGAGCCCCACAAGCCCGACGAAACGAAAATCGTACTCGGTTGGGTCTTCACCAATATCGGATTCGGATTTCAGGGTGGCTTCGGCAACGCCCAAGACCCGTTCCCCTTTCGCCGCCGCCAGTTCAACCTGAGCAAAGATTTCGGCCTGTCGCTTCTCGTCTAGTTTGCAAAGCGAGATGATCGCCTCGGGTGCGCCCTTGCTCGCCACCAAAAGGGATTCGGCCTTTGTCTGACGCCAAATGTGGGTGATTGCCAATAAGTCGGATGTCATGGGGTACTCACGAATCAAGTCCCAGCCGTCACCCAAGGGGGATTCGAGGCGAAACGCCTTATCCATCGGATCGGTTGGTTCGTAGGCCGAGGCAAGACTTGCCATTGTGGCGCAGTGGGCGTTATCGGGGGATGCCATGTAGAACTCGGATACCTGCATGCGGTTAGTGGTCAGGGTGCCGGTTTTGTCGGTGCAAATCACCGTGGCTGATCCGAGGGTTTCGATTGCCATCGGGTTTTTTGCCAGCACGTTTATCTTTGACATGCGCCAAGACCCAAGCGCCATAAAAATGGTCAGCACCACAGGGAACTCTTCGGGCAGCATTGCCATCGCGGTTGCAATTCCGGCCAACGCACCCTGCAACCAAAGCCCACGGGTGAGGCCAAACATCACGGCCACTAAGGCGGCCGCCGCCAGTGCAATCGTGGCGATTACCGTGACGAGGCGATCAATCTCGCGCTCGAGCGGGGAATCGGCTTTTGAAATGCTTTTGAGTGAAAGACCTATGCTGCCGAGTTCGGTTCTTGTTGCGGTTGCCAAAACCTGTGCGCGCCCGCGACCGCGAACCAACAGGGTTCCAGCAAAAATAAACGGTGTTGAATCCCCACCGGGTTTGCCCATCTCGAATGCAATCGAGGCCTGTTTTGAAACGGGCACCGATTCACCGGTCAGGCTAGATTCGTCTGCCGACAGATTAACGCAGTCGAGCAACACGGCATCGGCGGCCACGCGATCGCCCTCGTTTACCAGCATGATATCGCCGACCACTATTTCCCGGCTTGGGATTTTTTGCTCGATGCCGTCTCGCAGCACCGAGGCTCGAGGTGCCGTTAGGTCGCGCAGGGCGCTGAGGGCGCGTTCCGATTTTCTGGCCTGGTAGATAGATATGGCGATGACTAAAAGCACAAAACCCAGCAACAGAAAACCGTCGAGCGGCTCTGAAATCAAAAAGTTTATTGTGCCGGCGATGAGCAGTAAGAACAGCATCGGCTGCCTCAGTACATCCCAAGCCTGTTTTAAGAAACCGCGTGGCTTGGCGGTGGGCAACTCATTTGGGCCGTCGAGTTTAAATCGAGCAGCCGCCTCATCGCTGCTCAGCCCAACCGCACCCAATGCCTTCACGTTTTGAGGCTAGTCGAAAGCTGACCGGTTTACCCGATATTTTTTTGCCGGGGGAGCGGCTTTGTAAATGCTCTAAGCGGTAGCGCTCAGGTGGTGTTTCTGGTCGCACTTGGCTGTGAATGGCCCGCAGTGGCATTCGCCCTGTGGGTTGTGGCCGCAAACGCACATTACTGCGGCCTCGGCTTCAACTTCGGCGCTATTTGATTTGCAGCCACAGGTTTTGCCCTCGGCTGGGGTGCAGGCGCAAGAGTGGTTGCTGGCTTCTTGGGTTTCTTCGATCATGGCGAATTCCTTAGCTGGTGGGATTCTCTAGTTTAGTTTGATGACCCCCGGCGCGGTCGCGATGACGTACCTTGAGTTGAAATCACCGTTATTTAGTTTGAAGTGAAACCCTGGAACCAGCCAGCGCTGACCGGTATTTGAGTCGACCGACAAATAGACGCCCTCAACCTGCTCGATGGCGGTTGGTCGTTTCCAACGTATGTTGGTGTGGCTGCCCATTAGCAAGCCCTCCCGGTATTGTGGCACACCCATCCATTTGAGGTCGGTCCAGCGTTTTGCCGCCGTAAGCTCCGAGACGGTTTTGAACAGGCCGTGATTGGTGAGGTTTACCAAGTGCCCAGAGGCGTTTGAAATCGCGCCCGAGCTACCCCAGGTGATGGTCCAGATTATTGGGGTAGCTTGACCGTGCACAAAACGTTGCCCGATCACGTTGAATCCCCAGAGGGTGCTTGTGCTGAAGCGAAAATCCTTGGGCGAAACTCCAAGCTTGCCAAGCAAATCCTTGAGAGCTTCGATGGCTTTTTCCTTGCTCGGAATCGCAGCAACCCGCTTGGCGTTTTTGCAAACCGAATAGCTCTCGGTCACCGGGTGGCATACCGAGTCGGTATTTTCGTTTCGGTAGTTCCAAGCGCCGGTCGCAAGATCGATCGAGATCCAGCGCCCAAATGGTGTCGAGTAAGTCTTTGCCGACCCTGCTACCAGGTAGCCACTGGTTTTCTTGGCTGCACCGGCGATGTCGAAATACTGTTTCAGTGGTGCCATGACGATGGATACGTTGTCAATCGGGGTGACCGAATACAGGTGGTCCTGGCCTCCTCGGGTTGATAGCCCCGAAACATCGACGCCATTCAGGCTCGGGTTTGGCACAGCGGGCTTTGGGTTGCGGCTGGCTGCGGCTGCCGACTCAAACAGCGGAAGTTGGGTGACTGGGTCGACGCTCACCGTGGAGGCCGCAAAACCGATTGCTGCCACCGTGAGTGCAGCTAGCGAAAGGCGCACAATCGGCTTTCGTTTTCTGACCGAAACCGTCCTAAAATCTGGAATCTGGCTGATCTTCAACGCTTCTGCCGGATCTGCCTGCTTGAACCTTCGGGCTAGTAATGCATCAAGTTCGTTCATATCTTGGTTATGTTCAGTCATCGCTAAACCTTTCGCTTGCCTTCAGGTTTAACGCGAGGGCTGCTCGAATGCGGGTGAGTCGAATGCTCACGGCGTTGGGGGTGAGTGACAGAATCTCGGCCGCCACTTTTACGGGAAGATCGTCAAGGTAAACCAAGGCAAGAATCGCCTGATCTTTTGCCGGCAAGCCTGCTATCGCTTGCGCCAGTTCATCGTCCTTCAGAGCCAGTTGCTCGGCTGATGGCGCAAAGCGCATGGTTGGGCTAAAGGCGCTGAAGAACTGAAATTCCTTTATTTGTCTCCGACGTTGGTTGTTGAGCACGTAGCCGGCGATTTTATAAAGCCAGGCAAGTTCAAACTCGGTGGTGGCTTGCTCTTTCTTGGCCCAGGCGATGCTGAAGGTTTCAGCCGCTAGTTCCTCGGCAAAACGGGGCTCAGCCCTGCGGGCAAAGAACTTGGCTATCGCAACGAAGTTTCTTCGATACAGAGCGTCGAACTCAGTCGCATCCATAAACCATCCTCAAGTCGCCCCTAACTAGGTTGTGTCAGGGTTTTGCCGAATCTTTCGGTGATTTGGTATTAGTTTTTGGGCAGGAACATTTTGCCTGCCACGTTGATCACTGCCTTCTTTGGAATGAAGCGGGTGATGCCTGACATGATTGCGTTTCTGCGACCAACAATGACCGAAGGCGAGGAGTTTTTTGCGTCCAATGCTTTGAAGGTGGCTTCGATGACATCGGTTGCCGGTGCCATTTCACCCGAGGGCTTCGCGCCTGCGATATCGAAGAATGCTGTCGCGGTAGCCCCCGGACTAACTGCCAAAACTCGCACGCCCGTTCCAGTCAACTCGCCCCAGACCGCCGAAGTGAACGACAGCACGAAGGCCTTGGTTGCGGCATAAACAGCCATGCCCGGCACCGGCTGGTAGGCGGCGGTGCTGGCAATGTTCACTATTGCGCCAAAGTTGGCGGCAACCATGCCCGGCAGGTAAGCGGCGGTCAGGTCAACCAACGTGGCAACGTTGAGTTGAACTTCTTCCCGAATGCGCTTCGGGTCTTCGTCTGCCAGCCGCGCGTTGGTTCCGAAGCCGGCATTATTGATCAGAATCTGCGGGGTAAGGCCTTGCTTGTCGAGGATTGTCTTGAGCTCGGCTGCCGAATCGACTGTGCTGAGGTCAAGCGCAACGGTGGTGACGGAAACGCCGTAGTCGGTGCGAATCGAAGCCGCCAGCGTGTCAAGAACTTCGGCCCGTCTGGCAACGAGAATCAAATTTGAACCTCGCCTAGCGAACTCGCGAGCGTATTCCAGGCCAATTCCTGAACTTGCGCCGGTGACTAGTGCGATTTTGCCTTGGTATTCCATTTTTTTGGTTTCCAATCCTGTTGTTATTGCCATGCTACAAGACCCGAACGGCGTCCCTATGTTGCATTATTGCTACATAGCATTTATGCTACGAACTATGAATCTTGATGATCTGGCTCCAAAGAGAAACCTGTTCGCTACGCTCTGGCAACTTACTTGCGCTATCGCGACCGCCGCAGTCCTTGGGTGGTTTGTTGTGGTTTGGTTTGGCTTTGACGGAAACCGTTTCTTGGTGCTGGCCGACTCGCTCGCCTCCTGGCTTTTTGTCGCCGCCTTGGTCTTGGCGATTCTTTCGAGCCTTGGATCTCGCAACGCACTCGTCGCGGTCAATGTCTGGATTGCGATTATCTCGCTCTTCGCCTGGCAGTTCCATCCATTCGCAACCGCAGCTTCTAAGCCTCAAAACCAGTCCACGCTCAAAGTGCTTGAGCTGAACACGTTGGCAGGTGGAGTTGACCCGGTTTCGATCAAAAGCGAAATCATTAGGGACGACATCGATGTGCTGATTCTCTTGGAAACCAATGACCTCATGGTGAGTCGATTTGAGTCCGCCAAAATCCAAGACCTAATGCCTTTTCATTTGCACCAAACCCTGGCTCATGATCCTCTTTCCGGTCTTGATAACTGGTGGGGAACCGATATTTGGTCTAGGACCCCATTGACGGCGAAGAAGATTATTTCAGGCTTCACCTACCCGACCATGGTCACGAGCACCAAGGTCGGAGACACCGACTTCAAGTTGATCGGGTTTCACGCCGCGAATCCGCTGGCTGACCCGGGGGCTTGGGCAAACGACCTAAGGCTGCTAGCAGATTTTCAAACGACTCTTGGTAAAGGTCCAACCGTTGTAGCCGGCGATTTCAATGCGGGGGAGGGAATGGCAAATTTTCGCCCCCTTCTGAATGCAGACTTCCGAGACTCGGCCGATGTAAATAAGCTCGAGCTTTTTCAAGAGACTTGGCCGATGCAAAAATGGCCAACGAATGGGCTTGACCTGCCAGTGATGCGCCTTGATCACGTGCTCGTCAACCGGGCGGTTGAGGTGTACTCGTCCAAAGCGGTGCGAATCGACGGAAGCGACCACAAGGCCGTGGTTGCTGAACTCGGGGTCGTTCGGTGAGTCGAAAATCCAAGGCCGAAGAAGAATCGGTGGCCAACCGCATTGAAGAACTCAGAAACCAGCGAGGTTTTACCCGTCAACAGTTAGCTGACTCGGTTGAAGTTCACTACCAAACAATCGGCTACATCGAGCGAGGCGAATATAGCCCCAGCTTGGTTTTGGCTCTGCGCATCGCAAAAGTCTTGGATGCAAAAGTAGAAGACGTATTCACCCTTGAGGAGGGAATCAAATGAACAGAACTGCGAAGTTCGAAGAGGCGGTCGAGGCTTGGGGCAAGAGTGTTGAGCAGGGGTTGTCACGATGGATTCAGCGCGATCGCAGCCTTAACTTTCTGCGAACCACTCGAGCGAGAGTAGTGCTTTGGGCCTTTACTTACACTTGGATGTTCTCTGGTTTTGTCGTTGTTGTGATGAGGAGGCCTCAATGGTCGGGCTATTGGTTCGCGGGGCTTCTGGTGTTCTACATCATCCATCGCATTTCGATTCGGGATTTGTTTCAAATGCCTGAGCCGCTGCTTGACGAACTGCAAATCAAACGTCGAAATAAGTCCTACCGCCGGGCTTATCGCAACTTTGGCGGTTGGGTGATTTTGCTAATAGCGGGCTACGCCTACGCGTCCACTTATGACTCGGTGCACACGTCACGCATGGTCAGCGCCTGGATTCTCATTCCAGCGCTCTGGGTGCTTGCCCCGTATCTTGCGGCCGGTTTCAAGGGGGAGCGCGAGGATTAACGGCTGACTCGAGGCGCCTTTTCTTCGGATTCAATTTCGTTGACTTATTTTCTAATGGGAGTAGCATTCAATTAGGAAATCGTTCGTATCCAAACGAAAAAGGGGAAACATCATGAGGCTAGAAGGCAAAGTAGCAGTAATCACCGGCACCGGATCCGGAATGGGTCGCGCAATGGCAAACCTGTTTGCCAAAGAAGGCGCCAAGGTGGTTGCAGCTGAATGGAATAAGGCGACTCTCGATGCCGTGGTGCTCGAGGTTAAAGCGGCCGGTGGCGACATCGTTGGCGTGCAGGGCGATGTGTCCAAGCGTGCCGATGACCAGCGCATCATCCAGACAGCAATCGACACCTACGGTCGCATCGACATCCTTGTGAACAACGCTGGAATCATGGACAACATGGCTGCAGCGGGCGACTTCGATGAGGCGACCCTGGAAAAGGTAATGGCAGTGAACTCCTATGGTCCGCTTTACCTAATCAATGCAGCGCTGCCGCACTTCCTTGGGCAAAACAAGGGCGTCATCGTAAACACCGCCTCGGTTGCTGGAGTTGGTGGCGGGGCAGCCGGCGTGGTTTACACCATGAGCAAGCATGCCGCGATTGGTCTAACCAAGAACACCGCGTGGATGTATGCCAAGAAGGGCATCCGTTGCAACGCGATGGCGGTTGGCGGCGTTGCCACCGGAATCATGGAAAACACCGCAGGAAAAGTAGCGGCGATGGATGTGACCTCTATCGGGCCAGCCCGTGCTGGAGAGTGGGCCTCCATGGCTCCCGCCTTCGGTGAGTCGATGGACATCGCACTCTGCGCCTTGTACTTGGCCTCCGATGAGTCCAAATTTGTCAACGGCGCAATCCTCAACATCGACGCTGGTTGGACGGCGGCGTAAGCGGCGCCGAACAACTATTTAGTTACGATTTCAACCAATGACGCCCTTTGGTTCGAAGGATGATTGGCTGCACCTAGAGTTTGGTAATGACTCTTCATGTGAAAAAAGGTGCTGAGTGGAGCGCTGTCTATAACCAGGCGAGGTCATTCGCGCCTGAGGCATTCGACGCCGACCGCATAAATAACTTGATCATGGGAAAGTGGCTAAGCGTTGGCACCCCCGCCGACCACGTCAATCCTGTTGACCAAATGCCTATCCAGGGCCCACCTAAAATCGACCATCAAACCGCTTTGGATGCCGTCTCTGACGCCGCACGCCAGCACGTGGTTTGGGGTCGCGTCGACCTAGATGAGCGCAAGTCAAAGGTGACTACTGCTCTGGCCGGTTTGCGCGAGGCAAGAGACACGATCGCTCTTCTATTGGCCTGGGAAATCGGTAAACCTTGGAAGCTCGCCTGTGCCGATGTCGATCGCTGCATTGACGGCGTCGAATGGTACGTATCGCAAATCGAAAGGCAGCTCGAGGGCCGCACCCCGCTTAGCGGTCCGGTGTCCAACATCGCATCCTGGAACTACCCACTGAGCGTTTTGGTGCATGCCGAACTGGTGCAGGTCTTGGCCGGGAATGCCGTGATAGCCAAGACCCCTTCGCAGGGCGGCTTTCACTCACTCACTCTGGCTCACGCGATCATGGCGAGGGCTGGCCTTCCGGTTACCCTTCTTAGCGGTGTCGGCAGCGAACTGAGCGACGCCTTGGTTTCTTCGCCCGAGCTCGGAGCCTTCGCCTTCGTTGGTGGTCGCTCAAACGGGCGAGCAACCCTAGAGCGCCTAGCCGATTTCGATAAGCGACACATCCTCGAGCAAGAGGGCCTCAACGCCTGGGGAGTCTGGGACTTTAGCGATTGGGATAACCTTGCCCCGCACATCAGGAAGGGATTCGAATACGCCAAGCAACGTTGCACCGCGTATCCCAGATATGTTGTTCAGCGGCGCTTGTTTCCAGAGTTTCTCGAGATGTATCTTCCCATTCTCAAAGGTCTTCGATTCGGTCACCCACTTGCTGTTGAAGACGACTCGGATGAGTTGCCCGACCTGGAGTTTGGCCCGGTAATCCACAAGACCAAGGCACAGGAGCTTCGAGCCCAGTTCAACGAGGCCATCAACACCGGTGGCATACCTCTTTACGAAGGCGATCTTGCTCACGGCAAGTTTCTGGCCGGCCAGGACCTTTCCGCTTACGTTGCACCGGCTACCGTGCTTGAGCCACCGCGTGCCTGGTCGCTTCACCACTCGGAGCCATTTGGGCCAATCGATTCGATTGTTTTGGTTGACACCGAAGCTGAGTTCATAGCCGCGATGAACGTTTCGA
The DNA here is from genome assembly GCA_947378555.1 of Microbacteriaceae bacterium. Lineage (GTDB taxonomy): Bacteria > Actinomycetota > Actinomycetes > Actinomycetales > Microbacteriaceae > Rhodoluna. Next base: position 3,780 of record CANCKM010000028.1, on the reverse strand, counting down.
ATGGAAACCTGGTTTCCTCAGTGGCAACCGATGACATGGCTTTTGCCAAGCGGGTGCGCGAGGAAATCTCGGCATTCAAGTTTGGCGTCAATAAGCCAAGATCGCGTGGCGACCGCGAAGAGGTGTTCGGTGGTTTGGGTGCATCTTGGAAGGGTGCCTTTGTCGGTGGAGACCTGCTGATCGATGCCGTCACCGATGGTGACCGCTCAATCTTTGGAAACTTCAAGGGCGGTTCAAGATTCCCCGAGGGTCTTGATCTCTAACAACTGAGTCGGCTGGTTTTGGATTGGGTGAAGTGAATAAAGGATCCAGAGTGCAAGCTCTGGTTTTGGCAACACACTTCCCTCAAGCCCTAACCATGTTGATGCTTGTCACTCTGGCAAGTTTTTTGAACGGTCAGCATGGAATCCAACTGCTGTTCCTGTCAATCGCGACAGCAGCCGGGCAAGCATCGGTTGGCTGGGCAAATGACTACAAGGACGCACAAACGGATAAAGCCCTCAATCGAATGAACAAGCCTTCGGTCAGCCACTCCCTTGAGCCCGCAAACCTAAGAATCCCGATATTTGTCGCACTTATCATCTTGGTGCCATTCTCGTTTTTGGCTGCCGGTTTGGTTGGCGGTTTAGCAAACCTCTTGGCCGTGTTTAGTGCCCAGGCTTATAACCTGTGGCTCTCTCGCACAATCTGGTCGTGGTTGCCGTATGCCGTTTCGTTTGCGCTGCTAACCGTTTTTGTCGCACAGTCCAGCCCAGTTGCGCATTGGCCCAACTGGCAGTGGCTAAGCATCGCATCCGGTGTCGGAGTACTAGCCCACATTTTCAACGCACTTCCGGATTTAGAAATAGACAAGCAGGCGCACCTCGGCGGTTTAGTGGTTTCGCTCGGTAAGTCAGGGGCATTAGTTTGCCTCGTGCTTCTCTTTGCGGTGCTGACGTTCTTCTTGGCCAGCGACTGGCAAAGTCTATTTCTTGCACTCTTCACAAGTGCCCATGCGGAATAGACTCTTAAGCATGATCAAGGGTAACCATTTCACGAAAATCCTTACCGTTGCAGGCATTGCGATTTTGTCGCTAACTGGCATTACCCCGGCCAACGCGGCCGAGTCAATTCCGGCAAACTGCACCGTGGTCGGTGACGCAGGCAACAATCTTCTTTATGGCACTGATGCGAACGACATTATTTGCGGCCTTGGTGGCAATGACATCATCTATGGTCTAGGTGGTGACGATGCGCTTTACGGCGGTTCAGGCGATGACTACTTGAGTGGCGGCGACGGGCTCGACGGCGGATACGGGGGAGCCGGAAACGATTTCATCTATGGCAATGGTGACGATGATTCCCTATATGGAGGAGCAGGTTCAGACTCCCTCAACGGTGGCGATGGATACGACACCATCCGAGGTGAAGACGGAGTGGACACCTGTGTGGATTTCAGCACGGACAACTTCCTAAAAGCCGACTGCTTTTATGATCACTCCGTTCCCGTTCTAAGGAAGGTGTCCTTCAGTAAGCCCAACCCTACGGTTGACGTAACCCTGGGGCAGACGCGGTTGAAACTGCAGTTCACCGTCGCAGACCTTGGAGCCGGCCTCAAGTCAATCGGTTTTTCTTTCTCGCCAAAAAACACAAAAGGCGGGGCTGGCCTAGTGGGCACCGTGTTTGAATCTGTCGATGTCGCCTGTTCCGCCGAGCTTACCGAGAATTGCAGACTAAGCGGCACTCCGAATCTCGGCACCTATACAGCCACGATGATTTTGCCTGCAAACACAGCAAAATCGGTCTATGTGTTGGATGAGGTGAATGTTAGCGACACCGTCGGCAATTCCTCATTGATTGAAGCAAAAGCGTTAGCCAAGAACAAACTTCAACTTAGTTTCACTCAAACTGGGGCACCTGACCGAAAGGCGCCTTATCTAACTGGCGCCTCAATTATTGGAACATCGACCTTGGCAAACCCATTCAGCAGCATCATCGCCCGGTTTAGCTTCAAGGACGCGAAGGGCGATGATTTCAAACAGGGAATGTTCGAGTTCTCGGCACCAGATAGTGGTGTGCGACCAACCCCGAGTTTCGTGCAGTTTGCCATTCCAAGCGGGCATGTTGATTGTTCGACCCCTCACAACCTAGACGTTGCCTGCCTTTACTCTGGCACCTGGAGCGACGGGGTCATCGAGTTCGCCATTGGAATTCCAACGACAAAGGAAAACCTCCGGGACTTTTATGCCTCTCAGAAATTGGTGCCCTCGGAATACACCTTTACCGATTCAGCAGGAAACCAGTCAAATCACACTTTCCCGAAACCGCTAGTTTCGGCGTTCAGTTTTACAAAGGGTTGGGCGACCCCAGCTGTCATAGACAACGACAAGACGCCACCAACCCTAGTTGACATGAGTGTTGATAGGTCCTCAGTGAACACCGGAAGCTCTGCTCAAACAATCACATTGACTTTTAGGCTAAAAGACGTCGGGGTTGGCGTCTACATGAAAGCTGATGGCATGTCCAACATGCCGGCCGTCGCAATCGAAGGTACCAAACATCTCATCGCTTACTGGTGCGATATCTTTGGCGACGCCGTCGGTCAACCAACAGATGCCACTTTTAAATTCACCTGTGTGCTTCCGGCCCACGCTCCGAAGGATACCTATCGCTTTTCCATCGCTGCCTATGACGAATCGAAAAGAACCAACCTTGGCTCTTTCTTGGCCCCATGGATTTCAAAGCAGAAATTTGCCGTAAGGGTGAAAAACGGCTAGCACTGAACGCAACCTCAGGGCGACTTGGTGAGATAGGGTTTCAGCATGACAAATCTTGAACGCCCACAAATTGAACCGATGCTTGAACCAGCCCCGCTAGAACTCACCGTGAAAGAGGTGCACGAGGGTTCCGGTGCAGAAGCACCGGTGGGAGCCACCGTTAGGGTGCACTACCTCGGGGTCGACTATGAGACTGGTGAGGAGTTTGATTCCTCTTGGAGTCGAGGCGAACCAATCGAGTTTCCGCTAAACCGCCTGATCAAGGGGTGGCAAGAAGGCATTCCCGGAATGAAGGTAGGCGGGCGTCGAACTCTAATCTGCCCACCTGAATACGCATATGGTCAAGCAGGCGGTGGCCATCAACTCTCTGGCAGGACGCTTGTTTTCGTGATTGATCTTTTGGGCGTCAAGTAATTCGCTCACCCGCTTAAGAAGAAAACACCCTAATCGGCGAGGATTAGAGTGTTTTCTAGTAGGCCCCGTCGGGATCGAACCGACGACCCACGGATTAAAAGTCCGTTGCTCTAACCAACTGAGCTAGAGGCCCTGATTGATGTTTAACATCAGAACACAGTCTAACAACAACTGAGGTGCGTGGGGCGGTCTCAGCGCCCAAGACCTGCGAGAATCTAAGCATGATTGAAAATCAGGTTTCCCTGCGCCCACTCAGTGAACTTCGCCAACGCCACAGCTCGAAGTGGCGTCGCTATCCAAACGACGTGCTTCCAATGCACGTGGCCGAGATGGACTACGAAATCGCAGACAGCATCAAGGCCCTGTTGATCGACTTGGTCGACAAGTCTGATCTTGGTTACACCGGCCCAGTGCCAGAGGTTGCCAACGGTTTCGCAAGCTTTGCCGAGAGGCATTGGGGTTGGACCGTCGATAAAACCCAAGTTCGCCTAGCCACCGATGTTGGCGTGGCCGCCGTTGAGGTGCTTCGCGCACTAACCAAACCAGGCGAAAGCGTGCTCATCAACTCGCCGGTTTACAGCAGTTTCTATGGCTGGATTGGCGAACTCGG
>CANCKM010000027.1 GCA_947378555.1 Microbacteriaceae bacterium | reverse complement strand
TCTGGGCAACTCTCATCGAGCGGCGCCTGTTCACGGTGGTTCACGCCCCGATTGAAATCCTGGCTCCCGGTTCAAAAGAGATCACTGTCTTGCAAATCGGTGACATCCATCTGGCACCGTGGCAAAAACGAAAGATTCGTTGGCTACGTGCACTCGCGAACCTGCAACCAGATTTGGTGGTCGATACCGGAGACAATCTGGGTCACGCCAAAGCGATCGATCCGCTGCTTTTTGCGCTTGAGCCGCTTTTGAAACTACCCGGAGTCTTTGTTAACGGCTCCAACGATTACCACGCACCGACCCCCAGAAACCCATTTACCTACCTCTTTAATCCATCGGAAGTTGGCGCCGGAGCGCCGCTGGATACCGCCAGCATGGTGTCGGCTTTTGAAAAAGCCGGGTGGCGCAACCTAAACAATCAGGCAACCACTCTTGAGGTTTCTGGAATTCAAATCGGATTTTTAGGCGTCGACGATGCCCATGAGAACCTCGATAGCATCGAGTCTCTTGCAGTGCAACGCCTGCAAATAGCAGAACCGGTGAAACAGCTTTTTGGTCTAACACACGCCCCTTATCGCAGGGTTATCGACGGCATGCTTCAGCAAGGAGTGGAAGTGCTTTTTGCCGGTCACACTCACGGTGGTCAGGTTTGCATTCCAGGTTTTGGCGCTCTAGTGACCAACTGCGACCTGCCAAGGCAGTATGCAAAGGGTTGGAGCCTTTGGAGTGGTTTTGGCAACTCGCTAGCCTTGAGTGTTGTTGCAGGTCTGGGCAACTCAATTTTTGCACCGGTCCGCTTGGCCTGCCGGCCTGAGGTTCGCCTGATTACCCTTAGGGCAAAGCAAGAGTAAATCCGGTTGGATTAGTTTCCGAATGCCCAGGTCTCTGGGCCCAAAACAATGTAGTTTCCGCGCTGATTATCGCAGCGGGCCGTCACGTTAGAAACGAAGCAACTCATTGGGCCAACCGTGATGCGCTGACCATCTTCAAGCGTCAGGGCCTGCACCGGATCGGCGTAGTAGCCTCCAGCGCAAGTGAACTTGGCGACATCGCTGCCATCAGTGGCTGGGTCGGCCAACAGTTGAACCTGGTATCCATAGCCGTATTGGCAGTCGTCGGGAATCGGAATCGACCCGTATTTGGTGTCAAGCGGGCTTTGCTCACAAATAGCAAACCCAGAGTTAGCACCAATCGAGCACCAAGTTGGCCCCGAGCCAATCTTGAATATGTAGCCACCGTAGGTATCGGCAAACTGAATCGGGTCAACATCAACCACCGTCGGCGGGGCCTCGGTGGGCACCAAAGTTGGGTCAACAGTTGGAGTCGCCACCGGAGTTTGAGTGGCGGTTGGACTTGCCGATTGACCGGCATCGGCCCCGAGGGCACAACCTGAGAGCGCAACGACAATCCCTAGGCAGGCTAGCGAAATCGCAATTCGTCTCACGTTAAAAGGCTATCGCCTGCGACGAACCTTTGCACGCAGCAAAGATTACGAAAAAGTGAAGTTGCGCCGGGGTTTTTAGAACTCGCTCGCCACCAATTCGGCGATTTCGTAGGTGTTTAGCGCTGCGCCCTTACGCAGATTGTCGCCAACCACGAAGAGCTCAATACTGTTGGTGAAGTCGAGCGACTGGCGGATGCGTCCAACAAACGTTGGGTCTTGGCCAGCAACCATGTTTGGGGTCGGGTACAAGCCGTTGGCTGGGTCATCAACCACGCGAATCGTAGGCTGGGCCTCCAGCTCACTGCGAACCTCATCTGGTGTCAGCGCGTTTGCAAAGGTGGCATGAACGGTAAGCGAGTGCGAAACCTGAACCGGAACACGCACACAACTCACCGCAACCTTCAGATCACTGATTCCCAAAATCTTGCGGGATTCATCGCGAACCTTCATCTCCTCTGAGCTGTGTCCGCCGGCTTTAAGGGAACCGGCAAAAGGAATGACGTTTAGCGCGATTGGCACCGACCACGGAGAGTTTGACTGGTCAACGCCGGCTTCGATTAGAGCAGCCGACACATCGTTGGTCTGGGTTCCAGCGTTCGGAAACTTAGCTACGGCAGCAATTTCGGCCCGCAGCTCATCGATTCCAGCGGCACCGGCACCAGAAACCGCTTGGTAACTTGAAACGACAAGTTCCTTGAGGGTCCATCTGTGGTGAAGGGCGCCCATGGCGGCCATCATCGTCAAGGTGGTGCAGTTTGGGTTCGAAATAATTCCCAGTGGTCGGTTTTTTGCCTGCTCTGGATTTACCTCTGGCACAACGAGTGGAACATCGGGATTCATTCTAAAAGCACCCGAGTTGTCAACCGCCACGGCACCGCGCTCAACGGCGATTGGGGCCCAGATTTCTGAAACTTCGTCTGGCACATCAAACATCGCAATGTCGATGCCGTCAAAAGATTCTGGGCTTAGTTCAACCACCGTTAGCTCTTGACCGTGCACCGTCAACTTTTTACCAGCTGAGCGCTTGGATGCAATGAGTCGAATCTCGCCCCAAATGTTTTCGCGGTTGTTGATGATGTCGATCATCACTGTGCCAACGGCTCCGGTTGCGCCAACTAGCGCCAAGTTTGGTTTCTTGCTCAAAATTATCTCCCTGTTCCTGCGTAAACCACTGCCTCTGACTCGCCATCAAGACCGAAAGCGGTGTGAACGGCACGAGTTGCTTCATCCACCTCATCGAGGCTTGTGACGACCGAAATGCGAATTTCCGAGGTCGAAATCATTTCAATGTTGATTCCCGCTTTTGCCAAGGCTTCAAAGAGGGTGGCCGAAACGCCCGAGTGGCTTCTCATGCCTGCGCCAACCACAGACAACTTGCCAATCTGGTCATCGGCTTCAATGTCGCGAAAACCGATGGTTGCTTTCGCAACTTCCAGCGCTTCCACGACTGAGGCAAGGTCGCCTTTGGGAAGGGTGAAGGAGATGTCGGAAACGTGCTCGGTCACATCGGATCCGGTAGGCACGTTCTGCACAATCATGTCAATATTCGCGCCGGCTTTGGCAACCAGAGTGAAAATCTCGGCGGCTTTTCCTGGCACATCAGGAATACCGATTACCGTGACTTTAGCTTGGCTCTTATCGGCGGCTACCCCAGAAACGACTGACTCTTCCATGTTTTCTCCTGGCTTTTTTGCATAGACGATTGTTCCGGGGTCATCGCTAAAGGTCGAGCGCACCCGAATGTCGACCCCGTGGCGACGAGCAAACTCGACGGCGCGGATGTAAAGAATTTTGGCCCCTGAGGCGGCAAGTTCAAGCATCGATTCGATGTCGATGGATTCGAGTTTCTGGGCCGAAGGCACCACTCGCGGGTCGGCAGTGTAAACACCATCCACGTCGGAGTAGATCTCACAAACATCGGCCTTTAGCCCGGCAGCAAGCGCAACGGCCGTCGTGTCTGACCCGCCGCGACCCAGAGTTGTGATGTCTTGGCTCGCTCTGCTGAATCCTTGGAAGCCGGCCACAATGGCAATTTCGCCGGCGTCTAAAGCGGCTTTTACCCGAACCGGGGTGACATCTGCGATGCGGGCGTTGCCGTGAACCTCGTTAGTGATGATTCCAGCCTGTGAGCCAGTAAATGATCTGGCCACACCACCCTGATCGTTGATTGCCAAAGAAAGTAGCGCCATTGAAATTCGCTCCCCCGAGGTGAGCAACATGTCCATTTCACGAGCCGAAGCTTCTGGGCGACTCGAGACAGAGTTGGCCAAATCTACTAGTTCATCGGTGGTGTCGCCCATGGCCGAAACAACCACGACAACTTGATTTCCGGCTCGCTGGGTTGCAATTACCCGACGTGCAACGTGTTTAATCTTGTCAGCATCGCCGACCGATGATCCACCGTACTTCTGCACGATAAGGGCCAAAACTACACTCCTGCAAGCTCATTGTTTCGCCCGGGCCATCCACAGACGTAGAAATACTCATTCTACTTCATATCGACTTATCGGGTTGAGGCGAAATCAGGCTAACTGACGGTGCGACGACCCTCAAAGGCGCGGCCAAGGGTGACCTCATCGGCATACTCTAGGTCGCCACCCACCGGAAGCCCGGAGGCCAGTCTCGAGATGGTCATTCCGAGTGGTGCGAGCATCCTAGTCAAATAGGTTGCTGTGGCTTCGCCTTCGAGGTTTGGGTCGGTGGCAATAATTACTTCTTGGATTCCTGGGTCAGCAAGGCGCACCATTAGCTCTTTGATGCGAAGGTTGTCGGGCCCGATTCCCTCAATTGGGCTAATCGCTCCCCCAAGAACGTGATACAGCCCTCGGAATTCTCGGGTGCGCTCGATTGCCTGAACATCTTTGGATTCCTCAACCACGCAAATAGTGGTCTGGTTGCGCCGGGTATCACGGCAGATATTGCATCGAGGCTCTTCGGTGACGTTTCCGCAGATTTCGCAGAATCGCACTCGCTCTTTTACCTCACGCAAAACCTGAGCCAAACGTTCAGCCTGATCATCTTCGGTTTGCAACAGAAAGAACGCTATGCGCTGTGCAGATTTTGGGCCGATTCCGGGAAGGCGACCGAGTTCGTCAATTAGCTCTTGGACTACACCCTCGTACATTATTTGCCCGTCTTATTGTCGATTGGTTCGGCGCCGAGCACCTCACGCAAAACCGATTCGCCGTAGCGAGCCGATTCATCGACCATTTTGTTTCGAGTATTTTCAGGCTTCGAAGCCGCGGCTGGCTCGGTTGCGGCTTGCTGCTCGGCAGTGTCGGCAATCTGAGGCTTGAACTTAACCTGCACCCCGAGCACCTCGACGATTGCCGCTCGCAAGGCATCGGCGGCACCGGTGGTGCTCTTGAAGTTGTCTAGATCTTTTTGGCTCAAAAAACGCAATGTGAGAACATCACCGGTGAAATCAACCACCGTAAGCGTGTAGGCAATCATCCAAACCGAGCGAGATTTTTGACCGAGCAAGGTGAGAATGTCGGCCCAGGAATCGCGGAACTGAACCGTGTCAATTGATCCGGTGAACTCGGCAGGCACCTGAGTGATTGGCTCAGTTTTTGGCATGGTCACGGCTGGCGCGACGGAGGCAACGGACTGCATTGGCGCGGCTTCGACAACTGGCGAGACCTCGATGGCTGGCACGGTGGCTGGCGCGGTGGCAACAACCGCCGGGGCACTAGTCGCTGCAGCCGAAGGAACCCCGATGCGACGCTCGAGGCGCTCGAGTCTAGCTAACGATCCGACTTCCGACTTATCGCTTGCCGGCACCAAAACCTTGGCGCACATGAGTTCGAGGTGCAACCTCGGGCTGGTTGCTCCCGACATTTCAGTGAGCGAACGATTAACAATGTTGGCCGCGTGGGTCAGCTCAGCCATTCCAAAGTTGACGGCCTGCTGACGCATTTTGTCTAGTTCGTCATCGGCGATTCCGCGAAGCACGGCCTTGGCACCGTCGCCAACCGAAAGCACGATGATTAGATCACGCAGGTGCTCAAGCAAGTCCTCGACAAAGCGTCGTGGGTCTTGGCCGGTTTGAATCACCTTGTCAATGCTCGCAAAAACCGAGGCGGCATCGCCGACGGCAAAGGCATCAACCACGGCATCCATCAAGCTGGCATGGGTGTAGCCCAAAAGTGCGGCGGCCCGGTCGTATTCAACCTTGCCGTTTTCAGAACCAGCAATCAGTTGATCAAGCAGTGAAAGTGAGTCACGAACCGATCCCCCGCCAGAGCGAACCACCAGCGACAGCACGCCGGCGGCAACCTCAACCTTTTCGCTTGCGCAAAGTTGCTCAAGGTATTCGAGCATTTGAGCCGGCGGCACCAAACGGAACGGGTAGTGGTGAGTGCGCGAACGGATCGTGCCAATCACCTTGTCTGGTTCGGTTGTAGCAAAGATGAACTTGATATGGGCCGGCGGTTCTTCGACGATCTTTAGTAGCGCGTTGAAACCCTGGGTGGTGACCATATGCGCCTCATCCAAGATGAAAATTTTGAATCTGTCTCGAGCCGGGGCAAACACCGCCCGCTCGCGCAACTCACGCGCGTCGTCAACACCGTTGTGGCTGGCAGCGTCAATCTCGACCACGTCAAGTGAACCGCCGCCGTCACGAGATAACTCGATGCAACTTGGGCACTTGCCGCAAGGGGTGTCGGTTGGGCCCTCGGCACAGTTGAGGCAGCGAGCCAAGATGCGAGCCGAGGTGGTCTTTCCGCAACCTCTTGGCCCAGAAAACAGGTAGGCGTGGTTCACTCGGTCGGTGCGCAGGGCCGTCATTAGGGGCGCTGTGACTTGGCTTTGACCGATTAGTTCGGCAAAGGTTTCGGGCCGATAACGGCGATATAGAGCGGTAACCACGCTTTGAGCCTACCCTTCGGCACTGACAAAATTTATGCATTCACCGCTTGGCGAACTCAAAAATAAAAGACTCCCCGCACACCCGCCAGAGCCCAGTTACCCTTGCTATCTTTCGATCCTGGGGGAATTGGCCGAGGTGACGCCGCACGGGGAGTCCACTGCAATTCTAAACGATGGATACCGGCCGCGCGACAGAAACTATTCGGCTGGCAAAACTCTAAAATCAGCCCGCGAATAATGAGAGAATTGCAGTACACAACGCAGTGGACCCCAAACCCCAAAAATTAGCAATCGAGGACGTGTCTTTTGACTGAACTGCAAACCGCCAAAGCCAATATCGGAGTCGTTGGACTCGCCGTGATGGGTTCAAACCTTGCCCGCAACTTGGCAAGCAGAGAGGGCAACAGCGTTGCCGTTTATAACCGCTCACCAGAGCGCACCGAGTTGCTCACCAGCGAGCACCCAGAAGCAAACTTTATTGCCAGCACCACCATTGACGACTTTGTTGCATCGCTAACCAAGCCAAGAACCGCCATCATCATGGTTCAGGCCGGCAAGGGCACCGACGCCGTTATCTCTCAGCTGGCCGAGCGTTTCGAGCCGGGCGACATCATCGTTGATGGCGGAAACGCATTGTTCACCGACACCCTGCGTCGCGAAAAAGACGTCAGCGCCAAGGGTATCCACTTTGTTGGTGCCGGTATTTCCGGTGGTGAAGAAGGCGCGCTCAAGGGCCCAAGCATCATGCCTGGTGGATCAGCCGAGTCTTACAAGACTCTCGGGCCAATCCTTTCATCCATCGCCGCTATTGCAGAGGGCGAGCCTTGCGTGACTCACGTTGGCACCGATGGCGCCGGGCACTTTGTAAAGATGATTCACAACGGCATCGAATACGCTGACATGCAGCTGATTGCCGAAGCCTATGACATTTTGCGTCACGCCGGCGGCTTCACCCCAGCCGAAATCGCCGACATTTTCACCGAGTGGAACAAGGGCGAGCTCGAGTCGTTCCTGATTGAAATCACCGCCGAAATCTTGAAGCAGGTCGACGCCAAAACTGGCAAGCCGTTCGTTGACGTTGTGCTCGATCAGGCCGGCTCAAAGGGCACCGGAGTTTGGACAGTCCAGACCGCACTGAACCTTGGCACCCCGGTTTCGGGAATCGCCGAGGCAGTGTTTGCCCGCTCGCTTTCATCGCAGGCCGAGCAACGCTCAGGTGCCGGCAACCTAGCCGCCGCAACCAAGCAGTGGCCGATTGAAGACCGCGCCGCCTTTGTTGAAGACGTTCGCCGTGCGCTCTACGCATCGAAGATCGTCGCTTACGCTCAGGGCTTTGACGCTATCCGTGCCGGTGCCGCCGAATACAACTGGAACATCGACCTCGGTGCCGTTTCAAAGATCTGGCGCGGTGGTTGCATCATTCGTGCCCAGTTCCTAAACCGCATCGCCGATGCCTACGCCACAAACCCAAACTTGCTCTCACTTCTATTCGATGGATACTTCGTTGAGGCAGTGACACGTTCGGTCGATGCTTGGCGCAGCGTGGTGGCTCACTCGGCGCTTGCCGGTATTCCGGTGCCTGCGTTTGGTTCATCGCTTTCTTACTACGACGGTCTGCGATCACCTCGCTTGCCGGCGGCTTTGGTGCAGGGTCAGCGTGACTTCTTTGGTGCTCACACCTATAAGAGGGTTGACCTGCCTGGAACCTTCCACACCCTCTGGTCGGGCGACCGCACCGAGGTTGAGGCAGAACCAAGCACTCACTAGTTTCTTGTGATTCGAAAAAGGCGGTGGGCTTTTGCCTGCCGCCTTTTCTCTTGCCCAGAGCGACTAAACTCTTATAGGTTGCCTGTGAAAACGTGCATCAGGAGAATTCGCCTAGTGGCCTATGGCGCACGCTTGGAAAGCGTGTTGGGTGCAAGCCCTCGGGGGTTCGAATCCCCCATTCTCCGCATTGCTCATAAAATCCCCGTCAAATCAGCGATTTGGCGGGGCTTTTTCTATTCAAAACACCAAAGATGGCGTAGAAAAATGGCGTAGAAAGCCCTACGATGGCCGTAGAGGTGATTTCATGGCCACACTGGGCAGACGCAACAGTTACAAGCGCGGAAGCGTCTATCAGCGTTTTGTGTATGAAACAGACGAAGCAGGCAAGAAGCTACTCGACAAACGCGGCGAACCGATCGTGCGTTACAGCTACTGGCAGGCAACCTACGAAGTTCCGCAAGAGCTTCTCCCGCCAGGAGTGAAGCGACGAAGACTAACCGGCAACGGTGTAACGCAAGTAGCAGCCCTCCGAGCTTTGTCCGAAAACAAAAGTGCTTTTTACGAACGTAAAGAGAACGGGCAAGTTCTATTCCGCACGCCGCGCAAGCGAGGAACAACACGAAAGACAGTCGATGACCTATTCAAAGACTGGCTGGCCCACAAAACTGATGAAGCAATCACCTCGACTGTCCTGCGCAAATACCGGCGACTTTACGAGCAGCATGTCCAACCCCACATCGGCAAGGAGTTTCTGGACAAGATTACTGACCGCCAACTTCTCCAGCTGCTAAACAGCACTCTTCCGTCCAAAAAGAAAATAGACAGCAACGGCAAATCTGTCGCCGCCAGTGTGTTGCTAGGTAACGCCGCTCGACTAAACATTTGGCGTGTGTTGCGCATGGCCTTCCGCTGGGGAGAACTTCATAACTACTTCGCTGGACGGGGAAACCCGATGATGCTGGTGAAGCAACCCAAAGTCACCAAGCGCATGATCGACATTGACGCGCGGGTCGATGAAGCCGACAGAATAATGGCCTACTTGGAGGAAAAGCGTCCAGAGTTACTTGCACTGATGGGCTTGCAACTTCTTGGCCTGAGGCAGTCTGAGCGCCTAGGCCTTCGCCTCGAAGATGTTTGGGGTATCGACACTAAGCACCCGAAACTTATGGTCAGAGGACAACTCGCCCGTTGGGAAAAAGAAGACATGATTCGCAACGGCGATGGGCGCCGCTGGTATTGGCGCGACAAGACAAAGACCGGAGTTGAGCGAGAGATTCCCCTAACAGAACCATTCCTTGGCTATCTCAAAGAACATCTCAAACGCAGGGCAGAAAACGCAAAAGGCCCGAAGTTTCACGACTGGGGTGACGACCCGATTGGCCAGCTTCTATTCCTGACCGAACGCGGTGCCGTTGTTTCGAAGAACAAGGACGTAGCGATCTGGAAGCAAGTTTGCGAAGCAGCAGGTGTGATGCCATACCCGCAGCATGAAAATCGTTTCGTCACGGCAGCAAAGCTCGCAGGTCTGAAGCCTGCCGTTCCAAGCAACGTAGTTCGAGCAATCATCGGCCATGAATCAGAAGCCATCGGCTACTACTACCAGCGCGTGACAAGCGATAACAGCGAGGACGCTCTAACTAGATACGGCGATACCTACAAAACACGCAAAGGACGCGCGCCAAAAAAGGGCTAGCGACGTTTGGGTTTGGGAGCATCGTAAAGAACACCTTCAGTGGCCTCACGGTAGCGCTCAAATAGCATTGCCAAGATTTCTTCGTCCGATGCGTTAGTTCTTAGACCAAATACCCGCAACACTGCAGTATCTAAAGAATCATGAGCTCTTCTAAGAGCCGGCGGCATCGAAGTAGCGCCATACAATTCCGCTAGAGAACTGTAAGCAAATGACGCTCGTGCCACCAAAATACTTTCGGCACCGCGCTCGAGCAACTCTCGCGAATCCTCGTCCAGCATTGGCGCGACGAAAGTGTTGTATGTAATCGTGCCGCTAATGCGTGTGTCGGATTTTAGCCGGCCAGACACAGCCTTATTCCAAATGCTGAAAACTTTGGATTGAAGAAACGCAAAAGTCGCCAATGACTTCATTGGGACAACCAACAATGCATCGTTAGTGATGATTTCTGGCTCCAAGACGGCCATTGGAACGTAGTCTCTGTTTTCGGACGAGACACGTGGAACCGCGATGTATCGAGTTTTCGGCTGGCTTATGAACCCAAACTTGTAAGGCACTTTGGCCAAATCTTGTGTTACCGGTCGCTTGCTTTCTAGACGAACTTTCTGCACCTCAGCAAATCGCTTGGCCAGCATCGGATAGGAGTTGGCTTCGGGAACCTCATGATCTTCAACCCAAATGCAGAAACGTTCTACGTTGTGGAGCAACTCGCGCGCTCCTAAAAGTTTCCGAATAAACTTCACAGCGCCAGGGTTTGCCTTGGTAATCTCTTCGACATCGGCACTGTCCAGGTCTGAAATAAATCCGCCGTCATTTGGCTGGCTACCAAAATCCATTCGCTCGAGTTCAGGCGACAAGGGTCTCGCGCTAGCCTTCAAAAAAACATTCGGAGCATCTACGAGGTAGCCATTGATGTTCTTGGCTTCTCGCATTTCCGGTTGGCCTTTGGCGTCAGGGTATGACCAAAGACGTCGAATCTTTGGAAGGACATTTGACATTCCTATAATCACGCAATGGACGGCAGCTTGCCCTCGAGCGTCGTTCTGCCAAACAAATGTGCGATGGGCGAAAGTGATGCCAACTCCCAATTTGGCTAGCTCAGGAAACAAAATACCCGGTTGCTCTCCCTGGGTAAGACTATTTGTAGAAACGAACGCAGCACTTCCACCATTCTTCGCTAGGTGTCTAGCTGCGATTAGGTGCCAGTTTGAAACAAAATCCATGTCCCCAGCACCCTTGATGCTCCCCCAAATACTTAGAGTGTCAGCCTTTTGCTCCGCGGTTTGGTAGCGGGCACCGAAGAAGGGTGGGTTACCCATAATGAATGTTTTTGGTCCCAAGGCAACAACGTCCGCCCAATCCACCTGCAACGCATTTGCATTTACGATTTTGGCCGTCTCAATAAGCGGGAGTCGATTCGGAGACGTTCCTAAAATCTGCTCAAGGTCTAGGTTGCACTGATGATCGGCCAAGTGAAGAGCGACGTTGGCGATGGACGCACTCCACTCGTCGATTTCAATGCCATGGAACTGATGAAGGCTAATGTTTAGCGCCCATGTTGCGTCCAACATGAAATCGTTTTTACCTTCGAGTTCTTGAAGTCTTGCAAGGACACGCAGTTCCAAGGCACGCATCTGCTTATAGGCCACGACCAGGAAGTTGCCAGATCCACAAGCCGGGTCAATCCAGTTGTATTCGGCAAGCTCCGCATGGAATCGTTTCAACTGAGCTGGGCTATCCCAGGCAGAGTTCATTCGAGCAGTGAAGTCATTAAGGAACAAATCAGAAATGACTTTCATGATGTTCTGCTCGCTTGTAAAGTGCTCACCCATCTCGCGTCGCGTTGTAGCGTCGCGGACGCTTTGGAAAAGCGAACCAAAGATTTGTGGTGAGATGCGAGACCAGTCATAAATGGTGGCCTCTATAAGCGCTTTGCGCATCGAAGAAGTGAAAGTGAAGTTTGGCAGCGGTTCAGAGAACAGCTTTCCATTGACGTATGGGAACTCGGCCATGTTGGCTGGAATAGTGCCTGGACGCTTTTCCTTTGGCAAGTCCAATACTTGGAAAAGTTCTTGAAGCATCGCACCTAAACCAGAGCCGCTCTCTGGGCTATCAGCGACGAAGGAGGTGAAGATGCCTTTCTTCATCATGCGGGTGTCTTCAGCGAAGAGCAGAAACAGAACTCGGACTAGGAAGACGGACGTTTGGTGACCGGTATAGCCTGCATTCTCGAACTCAACGAACAGGTTGGCCATGAGGTCGGCGGCTTTGGTATCTGCCGAGATTTCAACGGCGGCCGAACCCACGCCTTTGTTTTCGAAGATGGCTTTGAGGCGATCTAGGTTGGACGGGAGCTCAGACAGAGCAAAGTCCGTCGATTTGCCCGCAAGTAGTTCTATAACTCTGAATCTTGCGAAGTCAGAAATGATTACAACTGGGGGCACCTTGGATTGCTCGAGTGAAAGCAAATACTCGCGAGCCTGAGTCTCGGCTTTATCTAGGTCTTCTCCCGCGGACTTGTGTTCCACTAGAACAACACTCGGCCAAAGAACGTCGATCCATTTAACCTTTCCGGTTTCATGCGATCGGACTGGAACCTCGAACTCAATACCGGTGCTAGTGAGATCCTCAATGAGCAACAGGCTGCTGAAGAAGTCGCGCCAGAAACTTTGGGCAAACTGTTTTTCGCTAGTGACTGAAGCGTATTTCTCCGCAAACTTCTGCGCTGCGTGAGCGCTAAATCTCTCCCTAGTCATACAACCCCAACTAGCGCCACCAACAATGTCGGTAGCAACTGTCATACTCGGACGTCCTAAGTGAAAGGACGTCATGTCTAAACAAACTACTGCTGTGTTAAGTATCGGCCCTCTTGCCTCAGCGCCTTTCGGCGACACTCAAGCGTGGAGGGTGAGTTCGACGTCACAGCTTGTTGAAGGCGGTATCCCCTACTGGCTAGTCACGCCGACCCAGCCTCTTGAGCACCCGGTGCAAAGCGATTTTTTACCAGTTGAGTTTCTAGAAACGGAATCGGTCGTTGCAAGCGTCGTAATGTTGGCTGCCACATGGCACGGCGGCGATGGCGTGCTCGGATACTTGATGGACACCGAGAACGTCACTATGGACGGCAGTGTGCGGTCGATTGCGCCCTATTGGGAACTGTCCGAAGATGGCGTGCGTCACCTAAGTAACAAGCTAAAAGGTCAGGTGAAGTTAGCCTTCACAATCATGGACGACTTGTGCCTGGTCGATGATGAAGTAATCGGGACGCTGCGATCTCTCGGCTTTCATGTAGATGTGTTCGTGCGAGAGCGAGCGTTAGCGACGTCGTCGAGTTAACGCGGTATCAAGCACGGTGAGGCCGCGTCTCATCTCATAAACCCACGCCGTGAGTGTTCCCACAAGGTTCTCGGGTGCTAAGAGTGCGAGCTCGTCGGGTTCTACTACGACGTAGTCGGTGAGGCCTTCTACCCCGTCTTCTGTGACGCAGTAAGCGTCCGGTGCAACTTGGAACAGCCGGTAGTCCCCGCCGTCCGTTGCCACGATGGCTTGGAACATGTAGGTCATAAGTCGAAGCCTTTACCCTTGCGTTTTACTTTGCTTGCTGGTGACGCTTTGTAACGCTTGTGCATTCCGTCCAGGTCAGGTCCGGGTTCGGGTGTTGGTTGGCTACGGCTGGGTCGTATCGGGGAGATGGTAGGCGGCTTTAGCCCTGGAAGGTTGCCGCTGTCGATACGAACCCGAGTGTTCAGGCTCGGGAAGATTAGTTTCATTAACCAGTTCATTTGTTCGCTGTCCTTCGGTTAGTTATTGGTTGGGGTTTCATGGACGGAACATCGGCAGGGGATTTCCTTTGTTCCGTCCATGACCTCACGCTGCGCTTGGCGGTGTGAGTTGGGCTATAACCCGCTCGGTCTCCATGCGCTCGTAGTTACTCTCTAACCACAACTGCACTGCCCTGGCCACGCCTTGGGGCGTGAAGTCGATCACTGCTCGACGTTTGATTAGTGCGTCGATCACGGCCACTGGTGTCTCGTCGTCGTTGGCGTAGATAACGATGTTGCCGCCAGCGGTCAGATACGCCACGAACGTGCCTGCGTTGGTCTCAAAGGTGATCTTCATTAGTTCGCCTCCTGAGAGAGAGCGTCCATGGCTTCGGCACGCTCACGTTCTCGTTTTGCGATACGCGCTGCCACAGCTGCGCGCGCCTTGTCTATGCGTTCGGTTTTCGCTGCGATGTGTTGTGCTGCGTCGCAGTCGATACCCACACCAGGAACTTCCGTCCAGATACCCGCGTCGATTAGAAGCTGAGTGACCTCGAGAACGGAGGCGGTATCGGCTGTGCCGATCACGATGTGCCTGGCCAGTTCTTCGACCGTGATGGTTTCAGTTTCGAACGCTATGCAGTAGCCCTGCGCGGCGATGTATAAACCGAGCGATGAGAGAACCCTGTCTGGAGCGATCTTCGCCCACCTGCGATCGTTACCGATGTTGTGAGGAACAGCCCACCATCCAGGGGCGGGAATGTGTGTATTTATTTTTGTCATTAGATAGACCTTTCCGTCAGTTGTTGATGACGGAGGAACTATCGGCGCGATTTCTATTCGGGTTTCAGCTTCATCATTAGATGATCTAAAAGAACAGAGAAGAACAGATCAAAAGCAGACCAAACCACAAGCAGAACACTTCTCAGTTTTTCGGTGACGTGCAGTTTTTATGGCCGGGGGTTGTCAGGGGGAAAGAACGGCAGTTTTCAGCCTTTGATGAGTGTCTCAACCTTTCAGACGCTGTAAGCGTCTGAAAGGTTGGTCCTCTGAAAGGTGAAAGTGCCGGTGGAATGGTAAATAGCATTAGCTCTATCGTTGCCATTTTTCGAAGTTGCCAACTTCAGATTGAAGTGTGAAAAGTAAAATGAAATCAACAGGAAGAGGTTATATGGATTCCCTAGATCAACTAGACAGGCTTCAAGAGGCTGGCTTCCGACAGTTACTTAACTACTCACGTGGAATCCGAAAAACAAAGCCAAACGTTTTCAATTCGGGCGATTTCTTGAAAGCGACCCTTGAGATTCCATTTGATTTTGGCGGCAACGCTTCGAGTTTGGCCAAGAGTTCAATCCGAGACGTTCTTCCTCGATTAAATGTTCCCAACCTGAGTGATTTGGACGTGGAATGGGAGGACTTATTGCGTCTCGCCAATAAGGGATTCCCGATAATTTGGACCATCCCCTCGGACATCCTAGAGATGGCTTTAACTAGTCAAGAAAGCACTATCAGCATCACGGATAATCAGCGCATGAAGATAAGGGCTTTGACCAAGCAGGTTTGGGCTGAGACCGCGGAGCTTTATCCAAGGATGGACTCAGAGTTGAGACTGCTTGTAAGTTTCGTGATTAGGCTGAACGATCTTAAGGATGGTGGCTTGGGTGTGCCCTTGGCAGTTAACGTTTTAGAACGCCTAGTTTCAGACTTTTGCGATGAGTTCGGGTATTTCCAGCAGTATGGACGGAGTGCCGAGATAAGGGATAGGGCAAGGCGGTTAGAAGACAGTGGCAGGCTCGGGCCATTGAGAACAAGCGTTGAGAGATCCTGTGCAGCTTTGGTTGGCGCCACGATAACGGGCATTTTTTCAAATGAAGCAGCCTACCCTCGTGAAGGAGGCAGGGGCTTGACTTGGCCGGTCGAGAACGGCCTGAGACGAAACTCCGTTGCCCACTACATCCGGCCGCAGTATCTGACCAGTGACAACATGGCCATTGCAGCTGCGGCAGTTGTTGGAGTCGTGCGGCAACTCTTACAGAAACAGGCACAACGGAGGGTATGGAACTAGCTGATTGGCGTATAACAATGGCGTAGAAAGCATTTTTTATACTTCAAATCATTGTAACCACTGGCTACTAGCCCTAACGTGCGAGTGACCCATTCTCCGCCAAAGATAGAAACCCGCCTTGAGCGGGTTTTTTCTTTGGCTGGATTTTTAAGGTGGGATTCGAACGTTCGCGGGTTCCTGAATCACGAAGTGATTTAGGGTCCTTCTCCGCAAATGAGATAGACCCCGCCAGTTTTTAGGCGGGGTCTATTCCAGTTAGGTTGTTCGCCCGAGTGGGCAAAATGCATCCCACTAATCTGGTCTAAGTTCGTCCTTTTTCGAGAAGCTTAGGTAAATCACACTTCCTAGAATTGCGACAAGGAAGATTACGCTTGTTGCGGTTGTTCCTAGACCTAGTCCGCCAACAGATTTATTCTGTGCAAGCAAGTCACCGATAGAAGCACCCAAGGGCCGCGTCAGGACGTAGGCAATCCAGAAGGCAGCAATCTCAGAAAGAACGCCGGTTCGCCATAGAATCGCGACCAATAGAATCGCGCCACCATAAGCCACGGCTGACAATCCGTAGCCTAAACCTACAGCTTCGGCAAGCCAGTCTCCAGTTGCGGTTCCCAGAGCAAAGGTAAAGAGAATCGCCAACCAGTAGAAGGTCTCTCTTTTCTTTGAGATGATGCTCTTCATTGCTAGTGTACGTTCCTGAGCAAACCAGACTCCGAAAACTACTCCGAGCAATAAGGCAAACGCGAGGCTTGATTGCCATAACGGAATGCCTAGGTTATCGGTCAAGTTGTCTGTGATCAGAGTGCCTGCGATGCTAACGAGCACGATACAAATCCAGTAAATAGCTGGAATGTACCTCTTGGACGCGAACTGAATAACAAGAGCGACCAGCAGAGCAGAACCCAAGAGTAATGAAGTGTTCGTCAGGCCCAGATTCAGTTTTGTGTTGATGAAGTCCGCAAAGGTTTCACCCACGGTGGTGGCTAGAATCTTGATGATCCAGAAAAATGCGGTGACGGCAGGAACTTTAACTAAGAGACTGCTCTGCATTGACTTCGATGACATGGATTCTCCGTTCGATTACTTGTCGTCAGTGGAATCTTTTGCGTCGTTTGCTTCGTTCGCGTCGGCCGGGTCGTTAGCGTCAGCAGCATCCTTGGCGTCGTAGCCATCAGTTGGATCGTTTGGCAGAGATACATTAGGGGTTTGAGTTGCATTTGAGGTTGGCGAAGGCGTTGCGGCTTGCGCGATTGGCGAAGTGAGTGCGAATGCGCCACCGGCAATTAGAACAGCACTTGCTAGCGAGATAGTTGTGATTTTTGACTTTTTCAATGGGTACCTAAAATGCTTTGAAATTACAACGGAGACCATCAGAGTATCATTGAATTCCCGAGCTCTTTTAGGAGAAGAAGAAACTTTCAGGTTTCTCTTAGTGTTTTCTCAGAAACAATCAAAGTGCTGTCAAAAGCGACTTCGGTGCGTCAAGTTAGCGCCGAGACACGAGGTTACCCAATTCGTTATTGCAGCTCATTGATGGCGTATAACAATGGCGTAGAAAGCATTTTTTATACTTTAAATTGTCGTAATCACTGGCCACTAGCCCTAACATGCGAGTGACCCATTCTCCGCCATTAAAAATGACCCCGTAATGAACTGAACCCCGAAAGTTGGACTCGTAATAGAGAGTCCTAACCGAAGGGCTTGTTCATGGACGGACGTCTGAAATACCCAATAGAAACCCGCATCGAAGCCGCCAAGCTTTTCGATGCGGGTTTCGGCTTTAAAGCAGTAGCCACACGCCTAGCGCTTCCCTTAGCCACAGCGACCCTGTGGCGCGATAAACATTCACAACAAACACTCTTACGCTTAAACACTGTGGCAAATAAACAATATTCTGCAGCGTTAAAAATTGCTGCTGTTGAGAAACACTTAGCAGGTGCAACAATCACTAACGTTGTGGCGGAGTTCAACATCTCCACCAGAGCCTTGTTTCAAAAGTGGGTTGCGACTTATCGGGAAGACGGGCCTGAAGGTTTGATGCCGAAGACCAGAGGTCGACCCAGGAAACCACAAGTGTCGCTTGAATCAGAAACCTTGGAACAGAAAGTTGCGAGGCTCGAGTTTGAGAACGAAGCACTAAAAAAATTGCAGGCTCTGGTGGCCTTGGAGCAGCAACGCAACTCAAAGCGTTAGCGATCCGGTCGCTGGAGGGTAAATACACGGTAACCGCTTTATGCCGTTTTTATGGACTAGCCGAATCCACTTACTACTACCGTCGCAATCTTCAAAAGGTTGACCACAACGCAAATGCCCGTTTGAAGGTGCGCGAAGTGTTCCAAACTTCGCGAGGCCGTTATGGGTATCGGCGTGTGAAGGCAGTCTTGAACCAACGTCACGGTGTTTCAATGTCGGGTAAAACTGTTTTGAAGTTGATGCGCGAAGAGCAGTTGGTATGCCAGATAAGGCGAAAGAAATATCGTTCTTACCGTGGTGAAGTTGGCAAAGTTGCAAGCAACTTGCTGGCACGCAACTTCAAGGCTCTTGAACCGAATCAGAAATGGGTCACCGATGTCACCGAGTTTAAGGTTGCGGGCACGAAACAATATCTGTCGCCCGTGATTGATTTATTTAACAACGAAGTGATTTCGTATTCACTGAAATCCTCACCGAGTTTGCCTTTGGTAAACGAAATGCTTCAGAAAGCTTTCTTGAGATTGCCCACCGGATCGAAAACTTTGTTGCACTCCGATCAGGGTTGGCAATATCAACATCTCTCTTACCGTAAACAACTAGAGGCTAAAGGCATCACCCAATCGATGAGCCGGAGGGGTAACTGCCTTGATAACGCTGTAGCAGAAAATTTCTTCGGACACTTCAAGGAAGAGTTTCTTCGTCGTAAAACATTTAGTAGCGTCGCACAGTTCAGAAGCGAACTCGAGCAGTACATGACCTGGTGGTGATATGCCCCACGTTTTCCGGACACATTTCTTATCCGTTTCCCACCCCTGCTGAGGTAAGTATTTTTAGGTTCTCATATTCCACCGGTGTCAGATAACCAAGACTCGAGTGACGTCGCTGCCGGTTATGAAATATTTCGATGTAACT
>CANCKM010000026.1 GCA_947378555.1 Microbacteriaceae bacterium | reverse complement strand
TTTTCTTGATCCTGCGACTCCGCCTATGATTCGTGTCATGTTGTCTCTAGCCTAAGCCAATATTGAAGCATGTTGCTTTCGCTTACTCCTCTCGACCGAGTGCTCGGGGATCGAACGGCCAAATCTTTTGCCAAACATCTGGGTCTACTAACCGTCGCAGACCTTCTGATGCACTATCCAAGGCGCTATTCAACCCGAGGCGAACTAACACCCATTGCCGAAGTGCCCTTGGGTGAACCGGTCACCGTTGTTGCCGACATTGTCGATCTTCGTGAGCGACGCATGTCGGGCAGGAATGGGGTGATTCTCGAGGTGAAGATAACCGACGGTCACGGATTTATGACCCTGACCTTCTTCAATCAGGCTTGGAGAGCCAAAGAACTAAAACCTGGCGTGCGTGGGCTCTTCGCCGGAAAAATAGGAAGCTACCAGGGCAGGCTGCAACTCTCGCACCCAGATTATGAACTTTTCGCCGAAGACATAAGTGAAGCCGATGCCAAACGCTGGGCGGATTTACCAATCCCGATCTACCCAGCCTCTTCAACCGTCACCACCTGGATGTTGCAGCGTGCCCTAGCCGTGGTTCTCGATACCCTTTCTCCTGTTTTAGATGAACTACCCGAGGCGCTGGTCGCTAAGCACAAGCTCATCTCGCTAAACGACGCCATTCATTTGGTTCATCGGCCTAATAACCATGGCGATTGGCAGTCGGCCCGCGACACCCTGAGATATCACGAGGCATTTTTGCTGCAGGCCACACTTCTCAAGCGCCGAGCAGAAACCCGCCATCAACTAAGCACCGCGCGGGTGGCGAACGCCGGTGGCGTGCTTTCAAAGTTTGATTCGTCACTGCCCTTCACGCTAACCCAGGGGCAAATTACCGTTGGGGAGCAAATTTCCGAGGACCTCGGCTCTGGGCATCCGATGAATCGCCTCTTGCAGGGTGAGGTCGGTTCCGGTAAAACTCTCGTGGCACTGAGGGCAATGCTCACGGTTGCTGATAGCGGCGGTCAGGCAGCACTGATCGCACCCACCGAGGTTTTGGCGTCGCAACATTTTCGTTCAATCGCTAATATCCTCGGCGAGGACCTCACTGCAAAGGTTGGCCTGGTGTTGTTAACCGGCCAGCAGTCGCAGGCCGAGCGTAAGCGCGCCATGTTGCAACTGGTTAGTGGCAAGGCGCAACTAATCATCGGTACCCACGCTCTTATCGCTCAAAAGGTTGAGTTCTTTGATCTCGGACTAATCGTGATTGACGAACAACATCGTTTTGGAGTCGAGCAGCGAGAGGCGCTTCGGCTAAAAGGCAAAACCGCACCGCATGTCTTGACGATGACGGCCACCCCGATTCCAAGAACTCTCGCGGTCACCATATTCGGCGACCTTGACGTTTCAACCCTGACCGAGTTGCCGGCTGGAAGGCAGGGCATAAAAAGTCACGTGGTTCAACTGGCACAGCCAAATTTAGTCGCACGCACTTGGTCTCGCATCGCCGAAGAGGTGGCCGCCGGTAGGCAAGCCTTTGTGGTGTGCCCGCGAATCGATGAATCTGATCCGGGTGAAGAGCTAATCGAGTCTGGGGGAGCAGCCGAAGAAGAGCCCGAGTTCTTGGATGGCACGGAATCGGCTGCTGTGGCAATGCAAAAGCAACCAAGGCGTGAACTGGCTTCGGTCTTGGGAATTTTCGAGGCGTTGCAGCAGATGCCAGTGCTCAAGAATCTAGAAATAGCGGTTCTTCACGGTCGAATGACCGCCGAGGAAAAGGCCGAGGTGATGGGTCGTTTTACCTCCGGCGAAATCAAGATCCTAGTTTCAACCACCGTGATTGAGGTTGGTGTCGACGTTCCAAACGCGACCGTGATGGTGGTGCTCGATGCTGACCGCTTTGGCGTCTCGCAACTGCACCAGTTGCGTGGTCGGGTGGGTCGTGGTGGCAATGCCGGTCTATGCCTGCTCCTTACTTCGGCGGAGGAAGGTTCGCTCGCTCTTGAGCGTGTGAGGGCCGTGGCTAGAACACTCGATGGTTTTGAGCTCAGCGAGATTGATTTAGAACTGAGGCGCGAGGGCGATGTGATGGGGGCAACCCAATCGGGTGGGCGTTCGAGTTTGAAGCTACTTCGAGTGATAAAAGATGCCAATTTAATTCAGGAGGTGCGATTGGAAGCCGAGGAAATATTCGGGTCCGATCCGACCCTAGAAAAACATTCACTGATTGCCGAAGCGCTGGCTCGAATTGACCAGTCACGCCAAGAGAACCTGGCCAAGGGGTAATCTATTCTCATGCCATCGATAGCTGTTTATCCAGGGTCATTTGACCCACTCACATTTGGTCATCTCGACATTGCCGCCAGAACAGCAAGACTGTTCGACGAGTTGCACATTGTTGTGGTGCACAATCCAGCAAAGACTCCTAGATTCACCAGCGAGGAGCGCATCGAGCTAATTCGAGGCAGTTTGAGCGAGGCTGGTCGATTCGGCACCCCGATGCCAAGCGCCAACAAAATAAAGATTGTTGTCGCAACCCTAGACAAGGGTCTTCTAGTCGACTACTGTCGCATGGTTGGCGCAACTGCACTCGTTAAGGGTGTCAGAAGCAATGCCGACCTAGATTATGAATTGCCAATGGCAAGGGTCAACCGTGACCTAGCCGGAGTCGAAACCATTTTCATGCCAGCCGATCCACAACACGGATTCGTTTCGAGTTCGTTGGTGAAGCAAGTCGCCGACCTTGGAGGTTCGGTCGACAAATACGTACCCGCCGTTATCGTGCGCGCTTTGGCAGCAACCGCTGTGAACCGCAAGTAGACCTAATCAACACTGAAAATATGACAACATCACCTTTTTTAATTCCCGTTCATGAACTCATCAATAGACCAGGTCTAATGAAAGAGCTCGACCTCGAAATAACCATTGCCGAACCACTTGGCGAAGCCGCAGCGAGCGTGGTTACCGGTTCAATCATCGACCTAAGCGTGCGCCTAGAGTCGGTGCACGAGGGCATTTTGGCAACTGGCGAAGTCGACGCCGATGCCGAAGCACTCTGCAGTCGCTGTTTAGAACCGCTCAAACTGCCTGTCGAGGTGGATTTTCAGGAACTTTTCGCCTATTCTGGTCTAGGAGAAGATGAATACCTAGTTCAAGACGAGAATATCGATTTGGAACAGGTTATCCGCGACGCGGTAGTCTTAAGTCTTCCTTTTCAACCCGTATGTAGCCCAGACTGTCTTGGTTTGTGTTCTGAATGCGGATTGAAAATGGCTGAAGACCCAAACCATGGTCACGAACTGCCGATTGATTCGCGCTGGAGTGAACTGCAAAAGCTTAAGGAAGAGTAAGAAAATGCCAGTACCAAAGAGAAGACTCTCTCGTTCAAACACTCGTCACCGCCGCTCAGCTTGGATTGCCGAGCCAGTAGCCCTAGTGAAGACCATTGAAAACGGTAAGACCGTTTACAGCCTGCCTCACCGCGCCAAGGTAGTTGAGGACTCGGCCGGAAACGCCCTATTCCTTGAATACAAGGGCCGCAAGGTAGCAGACGCCTAAACAGCTTTTAGTCAATCCATGAATCTCGACCAACTGAGCCACAAACTCGGCGTTGAGATTGAGCCACAACTGCTCGAACTGGCTTTGACGCACCGATCTTACGCTTATGAGAACGGTGGCATACCCAACAATGAACGCCTAGAGTTTCTAGGCGACTCGGTGTTGGGTTTTGTCGTTACGGTGCACATTCACGACCGCTTCGCAGAGCTTTCCGAGGGTGACCTTACCAAACTGAAAAACTCGGTGGTAAGTGCCAAGGCGCTTGCTTTCGTGGCCAACGAGTTGGGGCTGGGTGAATACATTCGCCTGGGCAAAGGCGAAACCCAAACGGGGGGAAGCGCCAAGGCCAGTTTGCTCTCCGACACCTTCGAAGCCCTGCTCGGAGCCGCCTACGTCTCTAAGGGCCTGGCAGCCGCCTCTGGAATCATCGAACGTCTAGTCTTCCCGCTTTTACTCGACCGTGATTCGCTGCTGGCCAACGCCGACCCAAAAACAAACTTGCAAGAAATCGCGAAACGCCTAAATCGCGGTGAAATTCGCTACGAGACCAGTTTTGAGGGCCCAGATCACGATCGAACCTTCTTCACTGCGGTTTTCATGGGTCGTTCGTCAATTGGCGAAGGTTCGGGTCGCAGTCGCAAGACGGCAGAAACCGCGGCGGCAGTCGTCGCCCTGCACAACCTCAAGGAAAATGGCAGCTAATGCCTGAGCTACCAGAGGTTGAGACGGTTCGATCCGGGCTCGCCCCAGTTTTGGCCGGGGCTACCGTTACAGGTGTTGAGGTTCTCGAGCCCAGATCCCTCAAGCGTCACCCCGGTGACATAACCGACTTCAAGAATCAATTGGTTGGCCGTCAGATTTTGGCCGTGGTTCGTCGTGGCAAGTTTCTGTGGTTGCCGCTCGCGGCCGAAGGAACCCCGATTGCCCTCGTTGGTCACTTGGGCATGAGCGGCCAGATGCTGCTGCGCACCCCGGATTTTGCGCCAGATAAACTCACCCGCGTCATCATTTCAGCGCGTTCCCTGAGTGGCGAGTCGGTTGAGTTTCGTTTTGTCGATCAACGCATCTTCGGGTCATTGGCTATCGATTTACTAGTACCAACGATGGATGCCGGTCCCGGCGGCTTCGCCCCCGAGTCGAACGCGGCGTTTGACGCTCGGTCGCAGCAGTGGTCCAATCTCATTCCGCAGTCTGCCGCGCACATTGCTCGTGATCCACTTGACGATAATTTTTCGTCTCGCACAGTCATCGAGCGGCTGAGGAAGAAAAACACCGGAATCAAGCGAGCGCTTTTGGATCAGGGTTTGCTCAGCGGCGTAGGTAACATATACGCCGATGAAGCTCTTTGGCGCAGCCGATTGCACTACGACCAGCAGGCGAGTTCGCTTTCGAAAGCGAAGGCGGGTGAACTTCTTGAATCGGTGACCGAAATTCTCAGAAGTGCTGTTTTGGCGGGTGGAACCAGCTTCGATGAGCAATACAAAAACGTGAATGGTGAATCCGGCTATTTCGAAGTGTCCCTAAATGCCTACGGCATGACCGGCAGACCATGCCCCAGATGTGGCACCCCGATAAAACGAGACTCTTGGGCAAATCGCGGATCGCATTTCTGCCCACTTTGCCAAAAACTTCGCTAGCGGCACGCTTATCCATCGGTAATAAGGTATTTTTATCTTTTGCGCTCTACTGCGCTTCAGATAAAACAATTGGGAGGCTCGGCGATGTATCTAAAGAGCCTCACCCTCAAGGGTTTTAAATCTTTCGCGCAGCCAACCACCTTTGCCTTTGAACCGGGTGTCACCTGCGTTGTCGGCCCAAATGGTTCCGGCAAGTCAAACGTTGTCGATGCACTTGCCTGGGTAATGGGGGAGCAAGGGGCGAAAACCCTTCGCGGCGGCAAAATGGAAGACGTCATTTTTGCTGGAACCAGCACCAAGGGCCCGCTTGGTCGAGCCGAGGTTTTGCTGACCATCGACAACGCCGATGGTGCCCTGCCAATCGACTACAGCGAAGTGACTATTAGTCGCACGCTGTTTCGAAACGGTGGATCAGAGTATGCGATAAATGGCGAAGCCTGCCGTTTGTTAGACGTCCAAGAGTTGCTGAGCGACTCGGGTCTCGGTCGAGAGATGCACGTGATTGTGGGTCAGGGCCAACTCGATGGCATCTTGCGGGCCACTCCGGAGGAACGTCGCGGCTTTATTGAAGAGGCCGCCGGAATCTTGAAGCACCGCCGTCGTAAGGAAAAAACCGAGCGAAAGCTTGAGGCGATGCAAACTAACCTCACACGCCTGAATGACCTGGCCGGTGAGGTGAGACGGCAGCTAAAGCCACTTGCTCAGCAGGCCGAGGTCGCTCTCGAGGCACAGGGAATTGCATCGGTCCTGCGTGATGCCAAGGCTCGCATTTTGGCGTCGGATATTTCCCAGATTCACGATGGTCTAAATCAGACCGCCAAGGACGAAAACGAAAGACGCTCCGAGCGCAACATTTTGCAGGGGCTATTGCAAGACAACCAGGTTCGCTTGACCGAGCTTGAGACTGCCCAGGTCTCATCCATCGTCGATGACGCGAGACGGGTTTCGTATTCCTTCGATTCGCTCTCGGAGCGCCTCAGGTCGCTACTAAGCAATGCCAACCAGAGGGTCGCACTGCTTGGCAATCAGGCCACGGTTGGCGGCGCGCAACTTGACCCGGCCGGCATTGAAGCTGAGGCCGAGAATGCAACCCAGAGCGTTGCCGTGCTTGAGACCGAAGTCGTGAACCTGCGCGGCGCCCTTGTGGTTGCCGAGGCAGCCAGGAACAAGTCTCGCGATGAGCTTGAACTTTTTGACTCGGAGATTGCCGAGCAAAACAGCCTCATTTCAAAGTTTGATCTGGAGCTTTCTCGGCTTGCCAATGAGGCCAAGGTCGCCGAATCGAAACTGGCCTCGCTGCGCGAGGAGTCGGTGCGACACGAGACTGCGCTGGCACAGGCCACCGAACGGTTTGAGCTCAGAACTTCGGAGTATGAAGCACTGCAGGCCCAGCTCGTCGAGCAGCAGCCATCGGACGGCATTCTCAAGTCGGCCTACGAGAGTGCGCAACGAGCCGTTAACGAGGCGCAGACCAGAATCGATACGTTGCGAGATGAGATTCACGAGGCGGAGCGTGAACGTGATTCATTGGCTGCCAAGCGTTCGGCCCTGAATCTAACCCTCGAACAAAAAGATGGTGCCACCGCCCTAATTTCTGCTGGCTTGCGAGGCATTCGTGGTCTGGTTGCCAATCACATGAAGGTCAAGGCCGGCTATGAAACTGCCATCGCGGCAGCGCTGGGCCCCTTGGCCGATGCTTTGGTTGCCGATGACCGCGAGTCTGGTTTAGTGGCCATTGAGCACCTCAAACAAACTCAGGGTGGGCGAGTCGAACTTGTTATTGCCGACATCGATGGCGATTCCTTTGCCTCTGCCGTCACCCCAACCGCGGGCGTGCGACCAGCAATCGAAGTAGTCGAGGCCACCTCGGGTGTCATGGCACTTCTCGTTGGTGTCTTCATCGTTGATGACCTTGACGCTGCCCGTTTGCTGGTGGATTCTGACCCAAACGCCCAAAAGCTGACATTAATCACGATGGATGGCGACGTGCTCACCCAAGCGGTGATTCGCGGTGGTAGCTCAAATAAACCTTCGAAGCTCGAGCTGGTTTCGGCCCGAGACGCCGCCGATCTCGCCTTCCAAACCGTAAATGCCAAGGCAGAACTGCTGCGGTCGGAAATGGCCGAGGCTCGCTCCAACGCCGAGTCGGCCAAGGGTTCTGCCAAGGTTGCCCTTGCCGAGTTGAACACCCACGATGCCGAGCTTGCTAGCAATGCCGAGAAGTTGGGTCGGTTGCGCGTTCAAGTTGAGGCTACCGCCGGTGAACGGGACCGATTGGCAAGAGTGGCGGCCAACGCCATCGAAGCCCAGACCGAGGCCCAGTCGCGCCTAGCGGCAGCTGTCGCAGCTCACGATGCGGTTTCATCACAACATCGCCCGGTTCTCGACCTCGCCAATCGTCATGTGCTCGCCGAGAATCTAGAACAGCAACGGCAATCCGAGTTGGAAATCCGAATCGACCTCGGTGCTGCAGTCGAGCGGCTTCGAGTTGAAGTCGAGCGCTCCAAAACCCTGCGCGTTCAGGTTGCCGAGGCTAAGGTCGCCATTGAAAAAGCCAAGGTTGCCGCCGCGGCCCAAAGGGTAAAGCTGGAATCTGCCGAACGCGTGCTGACGGCACTGCCATTGCTGATGGATGCCGTTG
Organism: Microbacteriaceae bacterium; assembly: GCA_947378555.1. Classification (GTDB taxonomy): domain Bacteria; phylum Actinomycetota; class Actinomycetes; order Actinomycetales; family Microbacteriaceae; genus Rhodoluna. The sequence continues at coordinate 11,538 of CANCKM010000026.1, read as the reverse complement.
CCCTCAGCGCAAGCCAAGCCAAACTGCAGTTGCACACGCTCGAGAGCCAGCGGGCCAATCAAAACTCTGAGCTCGTCAAGTTGCGTGGCGAGACTGCCGAGGTTCAGATGAGCCTCGCTGCAATCACCCAGAGCGTTCACGACATCGAGCTTTCCAATCACGAAAAGCGTCTTAACCTAGCGAATCTGGTTTCTCGCGCCTACGAGGAACTCGCCCTAACGCAAGAGGTCTTGCTCGCCGAGTATGGCCCAGACTTGCCGGTGCCGGATGATTCCAACGAGGGCTCAACCAAGCCATTCGTGCGTGAAGAACAGGTCAAGCGACTCAGGGACGCCGAGAAAACCTTCGAGAAGCTCGGGCGTGTGAACCCGTTGGCACTCGAGGAGTTTGCGGCACTCGAGCAGCGTCACAAGTTCCTCACGGAACAACTAACCGACCTGACTCAAACTCGCAAAGACCTGCTGCACATTATTCAAGAGCTTGACCTGAAAATGCAGACCATTTTCTCGGATGCCTTCGATGACACCAAGCGCGCCTTCGAACAGGTTTTCCCGGTGCTATTCCCCGGTGGCAGCGGAGCCATCTTCTTGACCAACCCCGACGATTTGCTAACCACCGGTATCGAAGTAAACGTGAAACCCGCTGGAAAGCGTATCGAGCGATTGTCGTTGCTTTCGGGTGGCGAGCGATCTTTGGCGGCGGTGGCTTTGCTGATCGCCATCTTCAAGGCTCGCCCTTCGCCTTTTTATGTGATGGATGAGGTTGAGGCAGCCCTTGACGATGCCAATCTTGGTCGCCTGCTGCAGATCTTCCAGGATCTCAGAACCAGTTCTCAGCTGATTATCATCACCCACCAGAAGCGCACCATGGAGATTGCCGATGCGCTCTATGGAGTATCCATGCGTCAAGATGGTATCTCAGCCGTTGTTGGGCAACGTCTCTTCGAAAAGGAGTAATCGATGGCCGGATTGCTGTTCTGGAAGAAAAAGCAACCCGCCGAGGGCGCAAGTGGCCCTGGCGTCGAATCGACTGCCAACCAACCAGCCGCTCAGGCAACTTTGGATGGAACGGTCGAACGGGTCGAGAGCGAGGCAGTTCAGCTGCCGCGCCGAAACCTGGCTCGGGGAGTGCGCTCACTTTTTTCCAAGGTCAAGTTCAACCCAGACAACCTAGATGACCTTGAAGATATTCTGATTCAAGGCGATTTTGGAGTTCTGGCTGCCGGCAACATCGTGTTTGAAGTCAAAAAGCGCGCCAAACTAACCGCGGCCGCAACCGAAGCCGAACTAAAGCAAATTCTGGTCGATGTTTTGGTCGAGGCGATGGACCACCCGGACAAGTCGCTAAATCTTGACGGAAGCAAATTTCCATACGTCTTTTTAGTCGTCGGGGTTAACGGCGTTGGAAAGACCACGACCATCGGCAAATTGGCTCGTTGGCTAACCGACGGGGAGTGGAATGTGGTCATCGGCGCTGCCGACACCTTCCGAGCGGCAGCCGTTGATCAGATTGCAACCTGGGCCGAACGCGCCGGCGCCAAGCTGGTTCGCCCAAAAACCGAGGGTCAAGACCCGGCTTCTGTGGCCTTCGAAGCCGTCGAAATGGCGGTTCAGACCAATGCCGACATTGTCATTATTGACACCGCCGGAAGACTTCAAAATAAGGCCGATCTGATGGATGAGCTCTCGAAGATTCGCCGGGTCGTCGAAAAGCAAACTGCAATAACCGAGGTTTTGCTGGTGTTGGATGCCACCACCGGTCAGAACGGCTTGGTTCAGGCGAAGGCGTTTGCCGATTCGGCTAACGTGACCGGCATTGTGTTAACCAAGCTCGACGGAACCGCACGAGGTGGAATCGTCTACACAATCCAGCAGGAACTGGGTATTCCGGTCAAACTGGTTGGTGTTGGCGAAGGCATCAACGACTTTGCTTTCTTTGACGCACAAGAGTTCGCGCGCGGTCTGGTTAGTTAGTCTTAAGGTTCAGTTCTTCTAAGGAGCAACAAGTTGTTCGGCAATCTTTCTGATCGTCTCGTTGAGACCTTTAAAAACCTCCGCACCAAAGGCAAACTAAGCCCTGCCGACATCGATGCCACGCTTCGCGAGATTCGTCGAGCACTGCTCGAAGCCGATGTGGCTCTCGAGGTTGTCAAACTCTTCACCACCGCCGTTCGCGATCGTGCGCTGGGTGACGAAGTATCCAAAGCCCTAAATCCTGCCCAGCAGGTAGTGCAGATCGTCAATGAAGAGCTCGTAAAAATTCTTGGTGGCGAGCAAAGAAAGCTTTCGCTAGCAAAGCAACCACCGACCGTAATTATGCTGGCCGGTTTGCAAGGTGCCGGTAAAACAACTCTTGCGGGAAAGCTAGCCAAGTGGTTGAAAGACCAAGGGCAAACCCCACTACTAGTGGCAGCCGACCTTCAGCGACCAAATGCGGTCAACCAACTCCAGGTCGTCGGTGAACGGGCCGGGGTCTCAGTTTTCGCCCCAGAACCCGGCAACGGCAAGGGTGATCCGGTTCGCGTCTCCAAAGACGCCATAAAGCACGCCAAGCAGAAACAATTCAGTGTGGTAATCGTTGACACGGCTGGTCGCTTGGGTGTCGACGAAGAGATGATGGGGCAGGCGCGATCAATCTCAAAGGCAGTTGATCCGGATGAGATCCTGTTCGTCTTGGACGCCATGCTCGGCCAGGATGCGGTCAATGTTGCCAAGGCCTTCTCTGATGGTGTTGGCATTACCGGTGTCGTGCTCACCAAGCTCGACGGCGATGCTCGCGGTGGTGCGGCGCTTTCGGTGGCGTCAATCACCGGGAAACCAATTCTCTTTTCCTCAACTGGTGAAGGCTTAGACGCTTTCGAGCCTTTCTATCCAGACCGCATGGCCAGTCGGATTCTCGACATGGGAGACGTTTTAACTCTCATTGAGCAGACTCAAAAGGCCTTCGACGAAGATGAAGCCAAGGTGTTGGCCCAAAAGCTGGCAACCGAGACCTTTACCCTCGAGGACTTTCTAGATCAGATGCAGCAGTTGCGCAAAATGGGTTCATTGAAAAGCATGCTGGCAATGATGCCGGGCGCTGGGCAAATGCGTAAGCAGCTCGAGAACTTTGACGAACGAGAGATCGATCGTACCGAGGCAATAATTCGTTCCATGACACCCATGGAGCGACGCATGCCAAAGGTACTAAATGGCTCGAGGCGCCTGAGGATTGCCAAGGGCTCGGGCGTGACCGTCACTGAAGTCAACTCGCTGGTGAATCGTTTTGAGCAAGCGGCCAAGATGATGAAGACAGTTGCTCGAGGTGGCACCCCTAACCTTCCAGGAATGCCAGTGGGCATGGGAAGTTTTGGCGGTTCCAAGGCGGCTAAGTCGAAGACCAAGAAGCCGACCTCGAAATCTGGAAATCCAGCGAAACGCGCCGCGGAGGAAGCGGCGCGAGCCCTGGGCGCCCAACCGGTTTCGGATTCAGAAACCGGATCCGGTTCGGCTTTCGGCCTTTCAAAGTAGCGCAAACAGCACTTTTCTGGCAGACTAGACAGGTTGAAGTCCGCTTGACCCTCTACACAAGTGTTGACCTAAACCCATAGAGCTTCTTCATCGAGTGTGCCCCCACGCTCACGATGAAACGTTCGCGCCAAATAAAAAAATCAGGAGCATTGTGGCTGTAAAAATTCGTCTAAAGCGTCTCGGCAAAGTCCGCGCGCCTCACTACCGTATCGTTGTCGCCGATTCACGCACCAAGCGTGACGGTCGAGTCATCGAAGAAATTGGTCGCTACATTCCGACCGAAAACCCTTCGTTCATCGAGGTCAACTCAGAGCGTGCACGCTACTGGCTAGGCGTTGGCGCTCAGCCAACCGAGCAGGTAGAAGCCCTTTTGAAGCTAACCGGTGACTACCAGTTCTCTAAGGGTGACTTGAACGCCAAGAACGTTGTTCAGGTAAAGGCTCCAAAGCCAGTCTTCGAGATTGATGGCGCCAAGAAGCCAGTCCTTCGACCAAAGGCCGAGGTTCCAGTAGCCAAGGTTGTTGAAGAAGTTGCCGTAGAGGCACCTGCAGCTGAAGCAGTTGTTGAAGAAGTTGCCGTAGAGGCACCTGCAGCTGAAGCAGTTGTTGAAGCAGTCGCCGAAGAGGCACCTGCAGCTGAAGCAGTTGTTGAAGCAGTCGCCGAAGAGGCACCTGCAGCTGAAGCAGAACAGGCTTAATAGAAATTGCTAGCCGCTGCGCTCGAACACCTAGTCAAAGGCATCGTCGATCATCCTGAGGATGCCACCGTGACTGCACGCTCAACTTCAAGAGGAGACCTTCTCGAGGTTCACGTGCACCCAGAGGATCTGGGTCGGGTGATCGGGCGCAATGGCCGCACTGCCAAAGCGCTTCGTACCTTGGTGAACGCCCTTGCCGATGGCAAGAAGGTGCGTGTAGACGTGGTTGATACCGATTTCTAGCAGCACCAAGCTTCGAGTTGGTCGCCTGGTAAAGGCCCACGGCCTAAAGGGTGCAATCAAACTCGAGCTTTACACCGACAGCCCGAACGAGCGATTCGTTCCAGGCGCAATCCTAGAACTTCAAGTTCCAGAGACTTCGCCTTGGTTTGGCAAAACCGTTGAAGTCACTGAAATGCGTATGTACAACCAAATGCCGGTGATTTTTCTTAAAGGTATTGAAGATCGCGAAGCGGCCGAAACCCTGATCAAGGCAATTTTGCTGGTCGAATCAGATCTCGAAACACTTCCAGCTGAACCTGATGCCTGGTATGACCACCAGTTGGTCGGGCTGAGGGTAATTCGCGATGGCGTTCAAATTGGACTCGTCCAACGCGTCGAACACTTTCCATCACAGGACCTGCTAGCAGTGAAGACCGAAACCGGTGAGGTTCTGGTTCCCTTCGTGTCAGCCATCGTGCCGATTGTAGATATTCAAGCCGGAACTGTCACTGTGACCCCACCCCTTGGCCTTTTCGAAGAGATTGAAGAATCTGAAGAGATTGAGCAAGTCGTCTCTGACGCTTCCATTGAGCTTTCTTCTGATTCGTCATCCGAGGTTTCCGAGTAGTCGATATGAGAATCGACGCAATCTCCATTTTTCCCGAGTACTTCGGGGTTCTGGATATTTCTCTCCTGGGAAAAGCCCAGACAAAAAAACTCATCGCTTTTGAGGCTCATGACCTCCGTAATTACACCCACGATAAGCACAGAACCGTAGATGATAGTCCCTACGGTGGCGGGGCCGGGATGCTAATGAAGCCTGAGCCGTGGGGTGAGGCACTTGACAGCGTGTTGTCCGACGCCGGTGAGGCAACGGTAATCTTTACCTCTCCGGCCGGTGAGGTGTTCAATCAAAAAATGGCCCGAGAGTTGGCAACTGAGAAGCACTTGATTTTCGCCTGTGGCCGCTACGAGGGTATCGATCAACGCGTTGTTGATTACGCAGCATCCAAGTCGAATGTTCGCGTTATCAGCATGGGCGACTATGTTTTGAACGGGGGCGAGGTGGCGGCCATCGCAATGATTGAGGCCATTGCTCGACTGCTGCCAGGAGTAATCGGAAACGCCGAGAGTCTCGTCGAGGAATCCCATTCCGATGGCTTACTCGAATACCCAAGCTTCACAAAACCACCGTCCTGGCGTGGGTTTGATGTTCCGGAGGTTTTACTAAGCGGCAATCACGCTGCGATTGCCCAGTGGCGAAAACAACAGCAGATTGAGCGCACCAAACGCGTGAGGCCAGACCTTCTCGATTAGCCCTGCCGTAAGTCTCTTGCGTTGCCGAAGCCCGGAAACTGTGGCAGACTAGATGCTTGTGCCACCGTTAGCTCCGCCGCAGGGGAGCGTGGTCAGTTTTAAAGAATCTTTCAAATAACCAGTTGATGACCTGCGTGCAGACACAGAGAGCGATACAAATCAAATGCATATTTTAGACGCCGTAGATGCAGCATCCCTGCGTTCAGACATCCCAGCCTTCCGTGCGGGTGACACCCTTAAGGTTCACGTAAACATCATTGAGGGCAGCAGAAAGCGTATTCAGGTCTTTCAGGGAATCGTCATTCGCCGCTCGGGCGAAGGTGTCCGCGAGACCTTTACCGTTCGTAAGGTTTCCTTTCAGGTTGGCGTAGAGCGAACCTTCCCGGTTCACACCCCGGTCATCGATCACATTGAAGTTGTTTCGCGCGGTGCAGTTCGCCGTGCCAAGCTGTACTTCCTTCGCGATCTGCGTGGCAAGAAGGCCAAGATCCGCGAAAAGCGCGACAACGTCTAGACACTAAAGTCCCTAGACGAACAAATACCGAGAGTATTAGATGACTTCTGAAATCGACCTCACCGACTTGCCAAAAAAGCGAGCCGGCTGGGGTCGATTCAAGAAAAATCCATTTGTCGCCTTTATCACCGACTTGTTAGTGGTCGTGGTTTCGGCGCTTTTGCTCTCGCTCCTGATTAAGACATTTTTGTTGCGTTCTTTCTACATCCCTTCCGGTTCTATGGAGGATACGCTTCTCATAAACGACCGCATTATTGTGAACGAACTGGTGCCCAACATGGTGCCACTAGAACATGGTGACGTGGTCGTTTTTCGCGATCCGGGTCTTTGGCTCACTGACGTTCCAACCCCTAAGTTGGACACCTGGACTCAGGTCACCGACTGGTTCTTGTCGGCGTTCGGAATAACGGCTCCGGATAGCGCACAACATCTAGTCAAGCGCGTCATCGGTTTGCCAGGCGACCACGTGGTCTGCTGCGACGCCGGTGGCAAGTTGCAAATCAACGGCAAATCCATCACCGAACCGTATGTTAAATCCGGTTCCGAGCCGTCCACAGTCGATTTTGATGTGACCGTTCCGAAAGACTCCTACTGGGTGATGGGCGACAATCGTTCGAACTCTTGGGATTCCCGCTTCCACCGAGACCTTCCAAGTAAAGGTTTCGTTGCCAAAGAATTTGTTGCCGGTCGCGCGTTCTTGCTCTCTTGGCCTTTCACAAGATTTAAGTGGTTAGACAACTATCCCGATGTCTTCGCCAGCGTTCCCAAACCTTAGCGTTGAGCTGGAAATCATTGAGGCTGGGTCAAGATTCATTCTCGGCGTTGATGAGGTTGGCCGTGGGGCGATAGCCGGTCCGGTAGGAGTCGGTGTGACGCTTATCGATTCCAAATCGTCTAGCTTCTTTGAGCCTTGGCCTCGCCAACTTCGCGATTCAAAACTAGTTTCGGCAAAGGTGCGCGAGACACTCGTTCCAAATCTCACGGACTGGGTTGCAGGGTTCGCTGTCGGATACGCCTCGGCCCAAGAAATTGATTCCAACGGAATCGTCCACGCCTTGGCTACCGCTGCCTCCAGAGCAATTGAGCAGTTGCTCGAGAGTCCAAGCTTGAGGGCGCAAATCGCACAAGACGGTGCAACCATTCTCTTGGATGGTTCGCATAATTGGCTCCTTGGCAAGGCGGGAGGCCTGCCGGTTGTGAGCAGAATCAAAGCGGATCGAGACTGCGTCTCGGTTGCTGCCGCATCCATTTTTGCCAAGGTGGCAAGGGATTCGCTCATGGTTGAACTCGCGCTGAAGTACCCTGGTTTCGGGTTTGAAGGTCACAAGGGCTACGCCGCGGCTTCGCACATAGCAGCGGTTCGAGAGCTAGGACCATCCTTGGCGCATCGGGTCAGTTGGCTCACCAAAATTCTCGCCTAGTTGCCCATAAATCCAAATCAGCCTGTTACATTTGTGAGCACGCGCTTAGACTTATGGCATGGAAGACAACGAAATAGAAGAGTTCGATAGAGAAGCCGAGTTGGCACTCTATAAGGAATATCGTGATGTCGTTGCGACCTTTAAATTCGTAGTAGAGACTGAGCGACGCTTTTATTTGGCCAACGAGGTCGAACTCAAGCGCATGGACACCTCGACCGACTTCTACTTCGAGTTAAACATGAGCGACGTCTGGGTCTGGGACATTTATCGCACCGATCGATTCGTCAAGTCTGTTCGCGTCCTCACTTTTAAAGACGTAAACGTTGAGGAACTTTCTGGCAAGGCTTTCGAGATACCCAAGGAACTCGCCGTAGGGGAGTAGTTTCTTCAGTTAGCCTCATCGGGGCTTTATTCCACACCTATCGAACCCGAGCGTTTTCGACATCTTCTTTCGCTGATTCTAGGTAGATGGAATCTGCTAATCAGTGGCTCGGAAGATACGGTGAAGACCGTGCTCTCAATTACCTAATTTCTCTCGGATACCAGATCATCGAGCGCAACTGGCGCGGCAAACAGGGTGAAATCGATCTGATCGCCCGTGACGGCGAGCGTCTGGTGTTCATCGAGGTTAAGACACGCAGTTCAACGGAGTTTGGGCACCCACTCGAGGCAATAACCAGCGTAAAGCTTGCCCGAATGCGCCGACTAGTCGCAGAGTGGTGCCAAGCTCGGGGTGTCTCTAGCGTCATGGTGCGCCTAGACGCTTTGGCGGTCATCGTTCGAGGTGGCCGGGTTAGTTTTGAACACCTGAAGCAGGTGTCCTAATGTCTCTGGCTCGAGGATACGCCGTCAGCCTGCTTGGCTTAGCTGGAAACATCATTGAAGTTGAAGCCGACATTTCCAGTAACCTGCCGGCTTTTATTCTCGTGGGTTTGCCGGATGCATCGCTCAGTGAAGCGAGTTCTAGGGTAAGAGCAGCCGTTCAAAATAGTGGGCTTCGCCTGCCCGCTCGTCGCATCACGATAAATCTCTCACCGGCATCCATCCCGAAGTTCGGTTCAAGCTTTGACCTCGCCATCGCCATCACTCTGCTAGCGGCCGATGGATCGGTTAGCCCGCAACTTGCCGCCGATTGGGTTCACATCGGCGAACTCGGTCTCGATGGTTCAATCCGCGCGGTGCGGGGCATCTTGCCCGCGGTTCTCGCCTGTCGCAATGCCGGTCGGACCCGCGTGGTCGTGCCACTCGCCAATCTGAGCGAGGCCAAGTTGGTTTCGGGGTTAGAGATTATTGGAGCTTCACATCTGAATCAGGTTGCGGTGCTGCATGGTGCTGATGTAGCAAATCTCGCGAGGGTTCCGGTGGATGATGCAGTGGCAGCAGAGGAAACTATCTCACCCTATGAGGGGCTTGACATCAGCGATGTGCTTGGGCAAGAGAGCGCTGTGCAGGCATTGACTATTGCCGCAGCTGGCGGTCACCACCTCTCAATGATTGGGCCACCGGGCGCTGGCAAGACGATGCTGGCAGAGCGCCTCCCGAGTTTGCTACCGGATCTAACTCTCGAACAGTCCCTCGAAACAACGGCCATTCATTCAATCGCCGGCCGCGGGCATGCGGTCGGGGTCAGCGGAAACCTCTTCGTGCGACCACCGTTTGAGGCGCCGCACCATTCATCATCGATGGTGTCCTTGGTTGGAGGCGGAACGGGATTGCCTCGACCAGGGGCGATATCACTTGCCAACTACGGAGTCCTTTTTCTGGACGAAGCCCCCGAATTTCAGCTTCCAGCGCTTGAGGCGCTTCGGCAACCGCTTGAATCCGGCGAGGTGCTAATCCATCGTTCCGCTGGAACCGCAAGATTTCCCAGCCACTTTCAGTTGGTTATCGCAGCCAACCCCTGCCCCTGCGGGCTTTCAATGAGCCCAAAGGCCCAGTGCTTGTGTTCGCCACACTCCAGAAATCGATATGCCGCAAAACTGTCGGGGCCACTGCTAGATCGAATCGACATAAACCTCAGAATTCAGGCGGTGAGCTCGATTCAGAAGGCACTGTTCTCAGCCTCGGACAAGCCAGTGGCCGAAACCTCGGCTCAGGTTCGAGAGCGAGTCACCCAGGCGAGGATGGCCGCGGCAGAGCGTTTGGCGTCGACACCCTGGTCGCTAAATGCCCAGGTGCCGGGCCATTATCTGAGGCATCGCTTGAAGCCTGCGTCAAGTATCACTAGGCAATTGGACTTCGCCCTGGATAAAGGGCGCATCAGCATGCGCGGTTACGATCGTGTCCTTAGATTGGCCTGGACAAAAGCCGACATTGACGGGAAGTCTTCAATTTCGAGCGAGGCCATCAGTTTCGCAATGTTCCTTCGTGGCACCGAACTCGGTGTGTCTGTCGCATGACCGCAAACGCCTATCCCTGGAACATTAGTTCGCGTGAACTAGAGATCCTCATGACCCCATTGATGTTGCAAGCCACGGACTCAGACCAGTTAATCGCAACCTTCTGCGATTGCACTTGGAGTTTTCTCTGCGAACCGGGGGATGCCTTGGCCGGTTTACTTACCGAGGCACTCTCCAGCCGAGAAGCTCTTCGCCTGCTGCTAAATCAAGCGGATCCAGCCACCATGTCCGCTCGCCTTGCCGAGGTTGGTTACCTCGACACGGCACAGTCACGCTTCCCGCAACTGCTGAAAACGTTAGCCGAGGGCATCGAGCGTTGGAGCGCTCGGCTGATCCAGACGGAGATTATTCAGGCTCTGCTTATTCAGGCGCGGCTCGGCGGACGTGTGCTGACCGCGGAATCGCAATTTTGGCCGAACCGGATTAGCGATTTGGGGTGGAGCGCGCCAAGAGTCCTTTGGCTAAGAGGTTCGGCAGAGGCGCTGCAGTTCGATCGTTCGGTGTCGATTGTGGGGTCTCGAGCATCGAGCCAATACGGCCAGGAGGTCACTCATGAAATCGTCCATGATTTGGTCAATCACGAAGTGACAATTGTCAGTGGAGGGGCCTATGGCATCGACTCTGCGGCTCACCGCGCAGCACTCGCATCCGGGGGAAATACTGTTGCGGTAATGGCGGGCGGCTTAGATCGGCTGTATCCGGTCGCAAACACTCAACTCTTGAACCAGGTCATCGAGTTTGGTGCGGTCATTAGCGAGGCAGCACCCGGCACCGCTCCAACACGTTGGCGTTTCTTACAACGCAATCGCTTGATTGCCGCGCTGGCTGACGCGACTCTCGTCGTAGAAGCCGGTTGGCGGTCCGGATCAATCAACACCGTTAATCACGCACTTGAACTGCAACGAGAAGTTGGTGCAATACCCGGCTCCATCATGTCGCAGAGTTCGCAGGGGTGCCACCGCCTCATTAGAGACAACAAAGCGCAGCTAATTACGGGGTTTAACGACATCCTTGGATTGTTGGGGGATTCGATTCCAACCGCGAGTGTGTCGCAAAAGGAACTTGGCCCGCTTGAACTTCGAGTTCTCGATGCGATTTCCTTCAAGACAATCGAGTTGGAGGAGATTTCTAGGAGGGCAGGGTTGACTTCGGCGGAAACGATAATGGGAATCGGCTCGTTGCAGTTACTCGATCTCGTCGAATCTGTTGGCATTCGTTGGAGGCGGCCCAAGCGAGCCAGTTAGCGATTTCAAGGGGACCTTTTCGTGACGGGCTAAAACCTCGCGCTTCCTTGTCAAAAGCACTCGAGACTATTGCCCGCAACCAAAGTTGGATGTATCTTTGGTTTTGAATTGGGGGGTCCAGTTCGTGAAGACAACCGTACCGATGGAGGTGATGTCTTCATGGCTTCGATTGCAGAATTTTTAGTCGAGAAACATCGCATCACCGCAGATCAACT
>CANCKM010000025.1 GCA_947378555.1 Microbacteriaceae bacterium | reverse complement strand
CCTGGCAGCTGCCACGGCTGGGTCGTCGTTTCCGACAATCAGGAAGAGTTCTAGCAACTGCTTTCTGAGTGACTCGCGCTCGGTCGCGTCTGCCGAACGTGCAAATCCGTCGAGCAGGAGCTTGAATCCGGTTGCGAACTCGCCAACGGCGACATAGCCATCCGCCTGCGCCAAAATCTCTTGAACGGTCTCGGGCTCCGATTCAAAGAGGGCGGCGAAATCCATCGACTGGGTTCGATCAAGAAGCTTCACCTGGGCCAGTCCCCTGGTTGCCGTAGCATCCGCCGGATTGTCTCTGAGAGCCTGCTCGTACTCCGCAATCGCCAGGGCATAATCACCCTTGGTAATAGCGTCATAGGCCGCTTGGTGCCTCGGTGGCAAAGGCGCCTGCTCGTGACTCGACCCTTCGGCTGCCACTTCAAGAATTCCCGTTAGGTAATTCTCGGCTGCCACTTCAACCACCCGGTCAAGATAGGCGTTGAGAGCTTCAATCGTTTGGTCGCCGGAAAACAGGGGAACCGGCTGTCCTCGAAAGATCGCCACCAGGGTTGCTGCCTCAGGCACATTAAAAGCTGCGGCAATTTTTGGGTTTTGATCTACGTCGATGCGAATCAACAGCAGTCGCCCCTGCAAATTACTAACTAGCCCGGTTAGTTTTTCAGAGAGCGCAACGCTTCCCGCATCGTTAACCGAATAAAAGTCCGCAAGGACCGGAACCGAGTTCGAGATGGTCAGCATCTCTCGCAGGTTCGTTTCGGTGCACTCGACAACCAGCGAAGGAACCGTTAGCGGCTGGTTAGCTGGGGCGCCCGCGACGGTTTCTGGCGCGGTCGCGTTGGCTGGTTTTGACAAGGCAGACAAATCCATCGCGCCTCGGAATTTCTGCGGATCAACCGATGCCAATTAGAGACCCCTAACGCTTATTAGACCCTGGGTTGCGCCAATCAGTGTGATGCGCGAATCATCCGACAACGCAGGCACATAGAAAACCAACATGTCCCCGTAAACCGATCGGATTCCGCTGGCACTGCCGTCGGCGCCCAAAAGCAATTTCTCATCGCCGCTAACGGAAACCACGGCACTGGCTGAAATTGGCTTAATGGTATAGGTGTCGGTCATGTAAAGGGCCACCAGCGCGCCGGCATTCAGGGTTGCAAGCGACAATATATTTTGCTCACCGGTTTTGTGGGCGAAGTTTATTTTGGCCTTTTTCAGTTTGGCGATTTGAGCCGCCTGGCTCAAAGAAACCTGACTGTAGAACTCGTCTTTCGCGGTGTTAAACAAATCTGCCTTCTGGCTCTTTGACCCAAGGTTGATGACATCACCGTAGGCTTCGGCCACCTGGTTTGGTGGCAGCTTCAGAAACAGCGAAGCCGCATCCACCGGCACTGCGCCGACCTTGGGCGACGCCGCTTTTGGAATACTGGCACCAGGCATTAAGCCAACGGTGTACCAAACCAGGTAGTTGGAACGCGGCGTAGCCTGTTGCATGGCTACCAGCTGCGGGAGCGCCGAATCACCGCTCTGATCGGTCACCACCATCATTTGCCGTGGCCACTTGTTGGAAGCTTCTGGAAGGCTAAAAGAAATCGGCTTGGCGAAGATAGTTGGAAGCGGTTGAACTTTTGAACCCTTCCCCCTTAGCAAGTAATGCGCCTGCCGGACGGCGAGGGCGGGGCCGATGAATCTTGATCCGAGCGCTATGTGATCTAACGCTTTGTCAGCAACCACGGTTGCCTTAGCCACCCTCGTCATGATTAGCTTCAGCTGCTGAGAGGTCACAACCGGTGGCGGCAACTCCGCGACAGCCGGTTGCGAACTTGGATCGATTGCAATGACCGGAGTTATCGGCGAACTGGAACAACCGGAGAGCAAACCAAGCAGAACGATGGATGTTGGCAGCGCAATAAATGTTCTGCCCTGAACGCGACGCCCTCGTTGGGGCGCGATGCGGTTCGTATTTTTCTTTCGACGCGTTTTTGGGCCTTGCGGTGCCTTAGGCAGTCGCCGGCGAGGGCCTCGGTTTTTTCTCATCACTTGATAGGACCAGAGATTCAAAATCAGCCCCACAACCAAAAACCCGGTTCCGACATAGAGGGTAAAAGTGGAAACTCCGAGGTCATTTACGACTCGCCAGACCAGTTCAAGGTTTCTGGGCGCAGTCGAGAGCCCGTCGGAGGCAACCAGCAGCCCTGCCGAATCATCCGGTTTTGCTAGCAGGCTCACCTGGCTTGTTCCAGAGCGTTGCACCCGCCAGAGGTCTGAATCGGTTGGATTCGCACTGAGTTCGGCACCGAGAACGGACTTCGAAACAAGTTGCTTGGCTATTGGATTGAACGATATCGAGTCGTGGTTGGTCTTGCCAATCCAAGCCTCGACATCCGACTGTCTTCCGCTTGCTACAAAGACCTTCTGAGAGCCAACCACCGTAATTACCGGGGTTCCAACATAGGCGTGCAATACCTCGTTGGGCACTAGCACCAGCGGATTGTCGGTTTTGATCTCAATGCTGAGACGATGTGCTGCCGGTGGCGCCCAAACGGTTCGCTCGGCGATGCCGACGAGCACCGTCACCACACCCGTGATGAACAGCAACGCTGCCACGATAAACCGCAATAGAAATCCAATCAGGCTAAACTTGAAAACGTTCAGAGCCGTACTTTATTCTACCAAAACGCCTAGGAGACGAACTTGTCAGGCAACGAGACCGATTTTGCAGTAGTCCTTCGAGGCTACGAGCGCGGTCTGGTGGATGACGCCATCCGCGACCTAAGACGTGAACTGCTTCAACTTTCAACCCAGAATGCCCAGTTGGCAACCGAACTGCGCGACTCAAATCAGCAACTGCAACTAGCCACCGAGCAGTTGAAAGAGGTGGGCGAACCAAGCTATACCGGTGTTGGCGCTCGAGCGGCGTTGATTCTGAGCACCGCCGAAGACCAGGCCGTTCGACTTCTTGCCGAGGCCGAGGCCGAGCGAAACCACACCCTCGCGAACACCGTGACCGAGGTTGAAGAACTTCGTTTCGAGGCAAAGAACTATTACGACTCTCTTGTGGCTGAGGCTCAGAGGCGTGCCGATCGCACAATGGCCGTTGCCAAGAGCGATCAAGAACAGACCGTGCTCGAAGCTACCATCGAGGCCACCAGAATCGTAGATGAGGCCATCCGTGAGGCCGGTGCTATTCGCGGCTCAATCGCCACCGAGGTGGCAAAACTTAGAGCGATCACCAAGCGCCAGACCGAGGTGCTAAAAGCCAACACCGAACGAGACCTTGCTGAACGCAAACTAATGGCAAACCGGGACAACGTCGACTCGCTAACCGCCGAGCGGGCGATTGAACTGGTATCCGAGTCGGCCAGAATCGATTTGGAACTTGAACTCACCGCAAGACGGGCAGAGGCCGAGGCCGAGTACCTGAGCAAGCACCAAGAAGCGGTGGCCACCACGCAACGCTACCTCGACGATGCCAATCAGCAGTTGAGCCTTGCCCTAACTCGAGCCAACGCTGCCCGCCTCGAAGCTGAAATTCTCGAGGCCGCCGCCAAGTCGGTAAACAAATCTACGACCGACTCGGCGAGAGCCAGGGCCGAAGCCATGATTGCTGCTGCCGAGGCAGAAGCCAGAAGCATTGCCTCCGAAAACCAAAAGCGGGTAGCCGATGAAATCAGGCAATCCGAGGCAAGACTGCGCAAGCTTCAATCCGAACGTAAGGCCGTGGCCCTCTACATGACTAACCTGCTCGATGTCGTCGTGACTTCAAAAGAAATCACCGACCTATCTCAAGCCGAGGAGTAAACCACATGCCAAACAGCAAAACAAATAAAATCACCAACGGTTTTCAACTCGGTCTTCTCGGTGGCCTCGGGGTTCTGACGGCGCTGCTTCTTGGCAACGCGATTGTTAGCATTGCGAGCATTCTCACCTACGTATTTGCCGCTATCTTCATAGCCCTGGGCCTAGAACCCATCGTCGCTTTCCTAATCTCCAAAGGCCTCAAACGCTTCTGGGCCATCCCAATCGTTGTGGTGACATTACTCGTCCTGTTAGGCGGCTTGGTGGCGGCCCTCGCGCCAACCCTGGTCGAGCAGACCGGGCACCTAATAACGGTGGCACCCGACTTGCTTCAAGAGCTATCAAGCAGCGCCTGGCTCAAAACGATGGATGCCTCGTTTAACGGGGCAATCACCTCGGCAATCGATACGGCCACTGCGTTTCTAAGCAACTCGAGCAACTGGCCAAAACTGCTAGGCGGTGTGGTTCAGGTCGGGATCTCACTTTTCAATGCATTCACCGGTGGTTTCATCATCATAATTTTGAGCCTTTATTTCATGGCTTCGATGAACTCGTTCCAAAAATTCGTTTACTCAATGGTCCCGGCAACGCGTCGGGAGAAGTTCATTGACATCTTCGAACAGATCTCACACTCAATTGGGCGATACGTGATGGGCCAAATCAGCATCGCTTTTCTGAACGCAGGCTTCGGTCTGGTATTTATGTCAATCGCTGGCGTTCCATATGCCTTGGTCCTGGCGACCTTCGGCTTTGTCTTGGCGCTCATCCCATTGGTTGGAAGCGTTTCGGGCATGATCCTAAACGTCTTGGTTGCACTCACGGTTTCGCCAACCCTAGCCATCGTTACCCTGATTTACTACCTGATCTACACACAAACCGAGGCTTACGTAATTACCCCGCGCATCATGAACAAGGCGGTAGCGGTCCCAGGTGCGGTCGTGGTCGTGGCGGCTTTGATTGGTGGCACCCTATTAGGAATTCTCGGAGCCCTAGTAGCCATTCCAGCAGCAGCATCGGTCATCCTGATCATCAGACAGGTCTGGATTCCAAGACAGATGGAACGCTAGATCCAGAAAGTCCTTTGGGAAGCGCCTAGCTTTCCGGAGTGGTCCAAACCTCCGGTAATGGATAGCAGGCGGGGTTTACGACACGGACGATTTCGTCTAGTACCCGTTTGGTAGCAGACTCCCCCACCCAGAGGTGCTTCGCACCGGCAACCGGGATAATCTCGGCGTGGGAGATTACGGCAAACCGCTCAACTGCGGCGTCTGGTTTCAAATAGTCATCGTGTTCTGGAACAATCGCAACCAACCGCTTTTCGCTAGTTTGCCACCTTGCCAACTCCTCCACACTGGTCCTGTGAAGGGGCGGTGAAAGTAAAATCGCTCCGAGAACTGGTTTATCGGAACCATACTTCAGAGCCAATTCCGTGCCGAATGACCACCCAACCAGCCAAAGGTTCTCCAGCTGCTCAGCTTGGGCGAAACGGATCGCAGCTTCGAGATCCAACCGTTCAGCGTTGCCGTGATCGAAATTACCTTCACTGGTTCCTTGACTTGAACCCCCGGTGCCCCGAGTGTTGAATCTCAGAACCGCGATTCCGGCCAGTGCCGGCAACCGGTTGGCTGCCTTTCTAAGGACGTGGGAATCCATGAAACCACCATGGGTAGGAAGCGGGTGCAGGGTGATCAGGGTTGCAATCGGCTTGATTCCCACCGGCAAAGCCAACTCCCCCACCAATCTAAGACCGTCTTCGGTGGTGAACTCAATGTCACGTCGAATAGCTGGCAATACCGTTGCTGAACGAATGTCGATGACTTCACTCATAGCAGCGGGCCCTGGAAAGAAGCCCAACAGGCATTATGAAAATGTCTACGGGTCGAAACTCCACGGATCGAGTCCCAGGCTACAGAGTGCATCAATCCCTTGTTGATGTTGATGTTGCAGTGTGGGCACAACCAAGTTTTGCCGTCTTCGGCAGATCCACCGTTTGAACTCTGCACCGTATATTCAACCCCACGACGCGTTTCGCTGCGTTTGCCACCGGTTCTTATAAGGTCTAGACGCAGGTCCTCTGGGACCTCAATCGCACGTTTTGATCCGCGAGGTCGATTGCTTCTTGGCACTCAATACCAGCCCACTTCATTGGAATGCACGAGTGCTTTGCAGGCCGTTCCGTATCGATTTGCAATGTATTTGGTGCCCCAGCGAATCTGGGTTTCCGGATTATTTTGCCAATCCGAGCCCTCAGATGCCATTTTCCTACCCGGCAAGGCCTGAGGAATACCGTAGGCACCGGATTGTGAATTTTCGGCCAACGCTCTCCAGTTGGACTCACGTTCCCAAAGTGCAACCAAGCAGGAATACTCGGTTTGATCCCAGTTGAACTGTGAAATATATCCTCTGGCATAGGCTTTCGCCGATCCAGCATCGGGAATGGCGGCCTCTTCAACAAACAAACCAGCCGCTGCCGGACCGGAGATTATCTTGAATCCGCCTCTTGAAAAATCTAGATGGGCGTAATTTGAGACTCTGAACACGAGGTTCTTTGAGCTGCCGGCTTCATAGAATGCCTGAGCTGAAGCTCGCTCGATGCTGCCCGAATAAGGGTCAACTATCGAAACCAGGACCAATGCGAAGGCAAAAGAAAAAGCATAGGAAAAGCGAACCGGCTTACCAGTTAGCTTCGGAAGGCTTGGCTTCGGCAAGCGCAAAAACGAGAAAAGGTTGGCTAGCGCGCGATCAAGCGATGAGGTCAGTTTCCTCAAAGGTGACTGACCGTAGGCCGCATGTCTTCCCATTTCTCACCTCTTCTCATTTGCCGTCAAACCAATATTCAAGTCTAATCGAGCTAAGGGTTGATTGCCAGAGTTTAGTGAGTTGGCAACTTCATGGTTGGGCAGGCTCCAAGCACCCTGGCCATCGCACTACGCTCGGCGCTGGTGACCCAGAGGTGGTATCTGGTCTTGACCGCGATTTGACGAGCAACATAACTGCAGCGAAACGACTTATTAGGTGGCAACCAACTGGCAGCATCTGAATCGCTCTTCGCGGAGTTGGTGGGGCCATCAACGGCAAGCAAATTAAGCGGATCATTGTAGAAGGAGTAGCGAGCTTGGGTACCGATTTTTTGGGCACCCTTTTGCCACGCATCACTAACCGCAACCACGTGGTCGATTTGAACCTTATAAGAGGTTGCCACGCCCCGAACGAAAGCAATGCTCTTGCGAGTGTAAGGATCCTTCAAAGTTCCGCTTTGCACCGTGCAGGGTTCGCTGGCTCTCATTTGATACCTGACTAAGTCACGTTTGAGTATGTAGTTGCGCAAATCACAGTAGCCGATTTGACCCCATCCATCGCTGAAAAGGTTTCGCTCGTAGCCCGTTTTGGGGGCTCGACCCTTGACTGTCAAGTGGTTCAGCGCCTGCAGGGCGCTAGGAGTTGCAGCGACACTTGACTGTGGCAGAACGGGCCCGACAAGCCCCAGAACGATAGCGAGGGTTAGCGCGGCCCGGCGCGACTTATAAACCCTGTGCCTCAATTTGAAGTAGCTCCACGACACTGTCGATGAAAGCATCAACTTGGCTCTCGGAATAACCGCCCCGCTTGCCGCGAAACGAAACGCGACGAACGCTGTCAACGGCTAGGGGTTGTGCTGCTGAAATGTGACGGCCGACGCGCTCGGCCAAAGCATCAACCTGCTTTTTGGAGTAACCACGAAGCAAGAAGCCAGACGAAGCAAAACGTTTGGCTCTTGGGCGAACACAGCGACCCCAAACCAGATCGCTTAGCCGAAAAGTGTAAGCCTTGAAGTCTTGTTCACCCAGCGATTCGCGAAGCAGCTTGATTTCGCGATCCGCGAAGGTGTCTTCCAAGCGATCCAAAGCCGAATCCACTGCCGATATGGAATAACCACCCTTGTTTAGGTCAAACTCCGTTGAACGCAATTGCTTCGCGGTTACCAGCTGATTACTAGCATCGGTGAACTGAAGTCGTGCCTTCGCAACCAACTCATCCACCTGCACGGTGTCATAGCCGAAATCATTGCTGTTTGCTTTAGGGAAGGTATTACTCACGAGACCATTCTGCCAAGAAGAAGCTCCTGGCGCACTTTTAGAAGAAAATTACCGAGACCAGATAGGCAACGAGTGTGGCGGGAAGGATTGAGTCGAGGCGATCCATGATTCCGCCGTGGCCAGGCAGGAGGCTGCTCATGTCCTTCACCCCGAGGTCGCGTTTGATGAGCGACTCACCGAGGTCACCGAACACGGCTGCCAACAGAATTGCCCCGGCAAGAACCAGGCCAGCACCCCAGGCTGGTAAGAATCTGGCGTCGCCGATCAACCAAATGGTTAAGAAAAGCGATGTGGCCACACCAGCAACGATGGATGCGATGAGCCCCTCAAGCGACTTCTTAGGGCTAACTCCCGGAGCGATTCGCAACCTTCCGAGTCGCCTGCCAATCAGGTAACCCATGGTGTCAATCATTGCTACGGTGACGACATAGGTGAGCACCCAGTACTGACCGTCGGGTTTTCTCAACAAAAGCATTCCGAAGGATGTCATTAGCGGAACATAAATGACGATGAAGGCTGAGGCCGCGAAGTCCAAAATGGCCTTTACGAATCCCCTGCGTGATTTCTTGGCTTCAAACACCAGGTGAATCAATCGCCACACAATCAGCAGTGCCACAAGTGAGAATGCGGTTAGCCATTGACCGTAGGGGCCGTAAAAGAAAGAAACGGGCATTATCGCGAGTGATCCGATAATCAACGGTAGCCGTGGAACGTACCAGCCTTTGAGTCGCAGGGCCCCAGACAGTTCCCAGGCTCCCGCTGCCGCAGCAGCAGCTGAGAGCAGGATAAAGACCTCTTTGAAAATCAAAACGCTAAGCAGGAAAGCGGCACCGAGAATCAGGCCAACGCTCACCGATTTGGAAAGACTTCGGCCACCCGCTGCCTCGACTTTGGCGCTCAAATTAAACCTCGAGTAGTTCGGATTCTTTGCGCTTCAACACATCATCAATTAAATCAATGTGGGTCTTGGTCACAACCTCGAGCTCTTTTTCGGCACGAGCTAAGTCATCATCGCCGGCCAAACCCTCCTTTTTGAGGGCATCAAGTTCATCTTTGGCTTTTCTACGAATGTTTCGCACTGAAACTCGGTGATCCTCGGCCTTGGTGCGTACCAACTTGACGTATTCCTTGCGGCGTTCCTCGGTAAGGTCAGGAAGGCTGACTCTAACCAGGTTGCCGTCGTTGGTTGGGCTGGCTCCAAGATTCGGCATGTTACGAATCGCCTCTTCGATGGCCTTTAGGGCGCTCTTGTCGTAAGGAGTCACGACTATTGTGCGAGCCTCAGGGTTTTGCAAAGCACCAAGTTGACCCAGTGGCGTCGGGGTTCCGTAGTAATCAACCATGAGCTTTTGGAACAGCTGCGGGTTGGCCCGCCCGCTGCGAACGGTGCTGAAGTCCTCTTTGGCGGCCTCGATGGCTTTACCCATCTTGTCGGTCGCAGTCTCCAAGATTGCTGCAATCATTATTTCTCCTGTTTATCTGAAACTGCTAAAAACTTTGGTTGCCTAGGCGGTAACCAGAGTACCGATTTGTGCGCCTTGAATTGCGCTACTTACGTTATCGCCGACCATTCCAAATACCCGCATTGGCATTTTATTGTCCATGCAGAGGCTAAACGCCGTAGCGTCTACCACCTTGAGTCCGCGCACGAGTGCATCTTGGTAGGTGATCTGATCAATCTTCACCGCTGATGGATCCTTCTTTGGATCAGCGGTATAAACACCGTCCACACCATTTTTAGCGACTAGCACCTCGTCGGCTTTAATCTCGAGTGCCCGTTGAGCAGCCACGGTGTCCGTTGAAAAATAAGGAAGGCCCGCTCCCGCGCCGAAAATTACCACTCGGCCCTTTTCTAGGTGCCTAATTGCGCGAAGTGGAATGTACGGTTCGGTAACCTGCGACATTGTGATTGCCGACTGCACTCGAACGCTTACTCCGGCTTGCTCCAGGAAGTCCTGTAAGGCAAGGGCATTCATGACCGTGCCCAACATTCCCATGTAGTCGGCTCTGCTTCGATCCATACCTCGAGATGACAGTTCGGCACCGCGGAAGAAATTTCCACCGCCAACCACAATTGCTACCTCGGCGTGCTTTGCGCCTTCTGCTATTTCCCTGGCTATGTCACCGACGATGTCAGGATTCACACCTAGGGTGCCACCACCAAAAGCTTCACCGGAAAGTTTCAGCAACACTCGACGCTTGACCTGCGACACGTTTTCCTCCAGATGTTTTTACTGCACTATTTCTATCCTAAGTGGGACAGAAAAAAAGGCTCGGCCAATAGGCCGAGCCTTCCTTTAATCTTCTTTACGCGCCAACGCGGAATCGGACGAACGCCGAAACCTTGGTGCCGCTGTTTTCTAGAACCTTGCCAACCGACAACTTGTTGTCCTTGGCGAAGTCCTGCTCGAGCAAGACGTTTTCCTTGAAGAATCCGTTTACGCGACCTTCGATAATCTTTGACATCGCTGCCTCTGGCTTACCTTCATTGCGAGCGGTTTCCTCGGCAATGCGGCGTTCGGTTTCAACTGTCTCAGCAGCAACCTCGTCACGAGTCAAAACACTCGGTGAGAAAGCAGCAATGTGAACGGCTACGTCGTGAGCGGTTTCTGCATCGCCTTCTGAGTAAGCAACCAAAACGCCAACCTGTGGTGGAAGGTCCTTGCTTGTGCGGTGTAGGTAAGCATCGACGGCAGCGTCCTTGACAACTGCAATGCGACGCAACTCAACTTTTTCGCCCATGATTGCGGCTTCGTCATTGATTACGTCGGCAACAGTCTTGCCATCCAAAGGCGCAGCGAGTGCGCTCTCGGTGGTTTCCGCTCCGGCTGCAACGACGGCATCTGCAATCTTGTTTGCGAGTGCGATGAACTTGTCAGCCTTGGCCACGAAGTCGGTCTCGCAAGCGAGTTCGATCATGGTTCCGGTGCCACCCTCAACACGTGCCACTACCAAACCATTGCTGGTTGAGCGGCCTTCGCGCTTGGTTACACCCTTGAGCCCCTTTAGACGAAGCACCTCGATAGCTTTATCGACGTTGCCTTCGGCCTCGTCGAGAGCGTTCTTGCAGTCCATCATTCCGGCGCCGCTGCGCTCGCGCAGGGCCTTTACATCTGCGGCTGTGTAGTTAGCCATATTTACTTTGCTTCCTCTTCAACAACTGCCGGAGCAACAACTTCGGCAACTGGGGCTTCAACAACTGGGGTTTCGGCAACTGGTGCCTCTGCTACAACTTCTGCAACGGCTTCGGCAACAGGCGCCTCTGCTACAACGGCTGACTGAGCTGCGGCTTCAACGGTTCCCTGCTCAAGCAATTCGCGCTCCCACTCAGCAAGTGGCTCTGCAGCCTCTTCTGGCTTGGCGTGACGCTGGATTAGACCTTCGGCAACTGCGTCGGCGATGACTCGGGTCAGAAGACCAACTGAGCGAATCGCGTCGTCGTTTCCTGGAATTCCGATTGTTACATCGTCAGGGTCGCAGTTGGTGTCAAGGATTGCGATTACTGGGATGCCCAGCTTCTTTGCCTCGGTGATTGCCAAGTGCTCCTTGTTGGTGTCAACAACCCAGAGTGCAGATGGGGTCTTGGTCACGTTTCGGATACCGCCAAGAGTCTTCTCTAGCTTGTCCTTTTCGCGGCGCAGAATCAAAAGTTCCTTCTTCGTCAAACCGCTCTTGGCGGTGTCGTTGAAGTCCATGACCTCAAGTTCCTTTAGACGGGTGAGGCGCTTGTTTACGGTTTGGAAGTTGGTCAAAAGACCACCCAACCAACGCTGGTTGATGTATGGCTGGCCAACGCGAAGTGCCTGCTCTGCGATTGACTCTTGAGCCTGCTTCTTGGTACCAACGAACATGATGGTTCCACCGTGGGCAACGGTCTCCTTGACGAAGTCGTATGCCATGTCTATGTGAGTCAATGACTTTTGTAGGTCGATGATGTAAATGCCCGAGCGGTCGGTCAGAATGAAACGACGCATCTTCGGGTTCCAACGACGGGTCTGGTGCCCGAAGTGAACGCCGCTGTCGAGCAGCTGGCGGATTGTTACAACTGCCATGGCAGTTCTCCTTTTTAGGCGCACCTGGCGCCTCTTCAGTTAACTGTTTCGGGCGGCTGCCCAAAACACCTGGTGTCGGATCTGTCCCGCTGCGGCTAACCGCAGACTGGATGGGACATAAATCTGATTCGACACGCGAAGTCGGCGCGCTCAAAACCCAAGAGTCCTCAGGATTAGAGCATTACGCCGCTATCTTGAATCATACCAGTCGTTGACTGAGTTATCCACCGTTATGCAGCTAGGGTCACCAGGGTAATGAAAGGTGTCTCAGGCTTGGATGATGGACCCGAGACACCTCATCAGACTCAACTACCTGCGCGGCCTTGCCTTTGTGCTGGTTGCCATCGCTTTGCTAAATCAGGCGCCAGCTGTGGCTCGAGCCGAAACCAACGGCGAGTCCGGCTGGACACTGCCTTTGAGCCCATACCCAAGACTCATCAACACCTATCGTCAACCCAATAGCGACTATTCTTCGGGCCACCGAGGGGTGGATTATCAGACGGGCCTGGGTCAGGAGGTGCTTTCGCCAGCTGCCGGCGTCGTCCACTTCGTGGGCAAGGTTGTGAACCGAAGCCTAATTTCCATTTCGGTGCAGTCAGCCAGTAGCCCAAGTTACCTTTTTGAGCTGGAACCAGTTTGCAGTGAAGTGGCCAAGGGGCAAGTGGTGCGGGCAGGTGAGGCCATTGGCTTGGTTTGCGATGCAGATCCCAGCTATCGGCAGCACTGCCAACAAATGAGGTGCTTGCATTTTTCGCTTCGCCGAGACGGTAACTACATGTCACCGCTTGCTGCCATCGGTTTATTGCAACCGAGTCGACTCCTCCCCTGGCCCTAGCGGCAACTACGCCCTGGGATGGGCGTTCTGATAACCGGTTTTGAGGCGATCCACGCTGACTTGAGTGTAAATTTGCGTGGTTCCAAGACTCGCATGCCCCAGCAGTTCCTGAACCGCCCTCAGATCGGCACCGCCATCTAGCAGGTGCGTTGCCGCCGTGTGACGAAAGGCATGCGGGCCATTGCTGCCACTCGGAGTCTCTTTCAGCAGGGCGGCCACCAGTGAATAAACTGACCGAACACCAACGCGTCCTCCTCTGGTATTCAACAACAGAGAGCTGGGGCTATCAACCTTGGCAAAAGTTGGGCGCCCGAAACTCATCCATCGCTCAAAAGCCTCACGAGCCGGTTGGCCATAGGGAATCATGCGCTCTTTAGACCCCTTGCCCATGACCTTTACCAGCGAGCGGGTTTGATCGATATCGCCGAGGTTCAATCCGACCAACTCGCTGACCCGCATTCCGGTGGCGTAGAGCAGCTCGACGATAAACAAATCTCGAATCATCAACGGGTCGTTTGCTTTGGCTCCGGCATCCAAGCGATCAAAAATCAGCCTAAGACTGTCATGTGAAACGATTTTTGGCAGGGGGCGGGCGGCTTTGGGAGACCGCAGGCGCAGACCGAAGTCCTGAGCGGTGCGCCCCGTTCGAAACAACCAGGCTGTGAAGGCTCGAACACTAGCGCCCTTGCGCGAAATGCTGCTCTGTGCAAGACCTTTTTGACTCAGCTGCCAAAGCCAATCACGCAACAGCTCGAGTTGAATCTCTTCAAGTTTTGAAACCTGTTGACTGTCTAAAAAAGAAGCTAAATCGCGGATGTCGGAATCGTATGAGCGGATGGTGTTAGGCGAAAAACCGCGCACCTCGCTGAGGTGTTTAGCGAAGTCGCTACCCGCCCGCCCAATATCATTGATCACAACTAAGAGATTAGTTTGCGCGGCTTGAAATCCATTCAATTCGGCTTACGCATGGCAAAAACCTCTGCCGAAATGTCAACCGTGAGCGATTGGTTGCTCGCAGTGTCGGATTCGGAAAAAACTAGGTTGGAAACCAAAATCAACCTATCTCCATTGCGGAGCCTTTCTAGATATGACGAAATAGCACTGAGTTTTCCGCTTATCGAAAGCGAAAATTCAGACACAAAAAGGTCGCCTTCTGGAACCGACGCGAGAGCCTGCAGGTAGGAAGGCTCGGAACTGACCGCGGCGGGTGCGACGTAAACCTGAGGCGGTGAGATTTTTAGGTCGGAGACCGAAACTCCGGTTTCGGTCTGGGTTTCATCCAGTTGACGCACAAACTCAACCAGGTTTAACTCGCTGGGCAACAGCACATCGAGTTTTGTAACCGATTCCACCAACGCCTCGCGATTGACAGCGGTGGTCTTGAGTTGCTCCAGCAGCAAAGACTGCGCTTGATTCTCTCGAACGGACTGCTGCCGGTTTTGATCCACATTCTGAATCTCGATGACCGTCGGAACGATTCCAAACATCGCGGTCAGAACAAGCAGTGACAAAACAGCCAAGCCGCCGACCAGTAGCCAAAGATTTCTAGATTTCATTTCAACGCACCCCCAAAACAGAAAGATCACGGTCACTTGGCTCAGCGAGAACCGCAGATCCAAAGTTGATTGACAAAGTGGCCTCATAGCCACCGCTAAATCGAGTCAGACCCGACACCAAACTGTCGACGTAGCCGGGCCAGGATTTGGCGTTGCTCAAAAAGTTCGATACACCAGTCAGTTGTTGAGTGCGCACCGTAACGTTCATTGAAACCACCACCGGAATTTGATTAAGTGGCGAGGTCACGATGGTCGACTGCACCGAACTGGGTGCGGCGAGGTGAATCGAAGTGATTGTGCCGCCGGCCGGCACCGAATCAGTCGCCAGGGCAATCAACCCTTTCCAGTCGACCTCTGGTTCTGAGGTCACGATGTAGGCAAGGCGCAAACGGTTTGACTTTTCAATCAGGGCGAGCACATCTGAATACCGCGCCTGCTCCTCGAGTATTGTCTGGGTCTTTGCATCCTCGACATCGAGGGCTTGCTTGCCAATATTCAAAAGCACCTGTGTGCCGATAACGGCCGCTGCACAGAGCAACAGCACCCCGATGCTGAGGGCGATTATCCAGCGTCGGTTCGTTCTGGCGGTATTTAGGTTTTTGATTCGGTCCGGCAAAAAGTCTGCTCTTGGAAGCAGTCCAAGCGTCGGTGATTGATGCGATTTCTTAGCCATTATTTTTCCCCCGCCATCGCAAGCCCAATCGCAACAGCGAAGCGACTCAGCTTCTCGTCGCTCGCGGAAAGCCCAGGGGCTTTTTCAATGTTGATTGGCCTTCCATCCAACTTCACCGGAACCTTCAAGGCCAACTCCACTCGGTCTCGCAGACCGACAAGCTCAGAACCTCCACCCGTCAAAATCACGTTGTCCACCTTTCCAGATTCTGCGCCATGAGACTGCTCGTAATATTCGAGAGTTGACTTGAGAGTGTTTACATAATCTTCTGCCGCCTTTTGAATCACCTCCCAGGCTTCGAGATCCGCCTTATCCTCAGGCTTCTCCTTCAACTTTAATTTGGTCGCTGCGGCTTGCTCCGGGCTCATTTTCAGCTGAAAAATCAGCGCCCGATCGATATCCTGACCGCCATTGGGAATCACTCGAACGAACAAGGGAACTGGGCCTCTAGCTATGACCAAATTTGTTGCACCCGCTCCCACATCTGCGACAAGAACCGTCTTGTCTCCAGCCTCCGCGCTGAGTCGAACTCTTAGAAGCGCAAAGGGTATAAAGTCGACCGCTAAAGGCTCAAAACGGGCCTGAATCACACAATCAACCAGAGCATCAACGCTGGGTCGCTCCGCGGCAACTACGAGACCGTGGATGTTTGTGACTCCATCCTCGACTCGCTCTTCAGCCGGATAGAAATCCAAAATTAGTTGACTTGGGGCGACGGGAAGGATGCCCTCCATCAGAAAAGGAAGCGACTCTTTGATTCTTAGTTCGCTCATTTTGGGAACCACGAGTTCGCGAGCGAAAACGTGCAAACTCCCAGCCGAGAGAACGACCTTTCTAGTCTTGAACTCCGAGTCCAACATGAACTGGCGCAAGAGTGCAATAAAACCATCGCGGTCTCGAATGTCGCCAAAATTGATAAGGCCGTCTGGAATCGCCATTTCAAAGAGCCGCTCTAAGACCGGTTTTCCATTTCCAACCAGATGCAACTGAGCACCTCTTAGGGTTTTGTACCCCACGTCTAAACCGATTACACGTTTTGCCACTTCATTTCCCCCTGTTTTTAACCTAGAACATCAACTTATAAATCGCGAGAGATATTCGAGGTAGCTCCCCCAAGCCGAATTTCCCCATATCCCACCGAACAGCGCACCAAGCAACATCCATGGACCGAAGGCTATTTTGTGACCGCCCTTTGCTTTGCCGATCACCATCAGCAACAGACCAAACCCGGCACCAAAAGCAAACGCCAGCAGGGCGCCAAGGATCAGAGCCCCCCAACCAATCCAAGCCAGGTAAAAAGCGAGAATACCGGCTAGTGTGACGTCACCCCAGCCAAGACCTCCTGGCACGAGAACAAAAACCAGTGAGTAAAAAGTACCAAGCCCCAAGCCCCCAGCCCCGGCTCGGAAGATTGCCATGAAATCCATAGACAGAAACGATGACAAGCACAGGGCGGAAATCCCAACAGCGTAAAGCGGGTAGATCAAAGCCCTTGGAAGCAGCCGGGATTTGAAATCAATAACCGCCAATCCCACCCCGGTTGCAACTAACCACAGCAGTGCAAGATAGGCCACCAACCCGGAGAGCATGAGGATTGCCGTATCGCTATTCCAATACCCGATGGAGAAAGCGGTGGTTAGGGCAAACAGCAGCCCAGTTGCCAGCTCGACGGTCGGATACACGATGGAAATAGCCACACAGCAGTTGCGACAGCGACCCCGAAGCAACATCCAGGACAACAGTGGCACATTGTCGTACCAGCGGATTCGAGCCGAACACTTTGGGCACGAACTCGCTGGCCTAACCACCGAAAGGCCATTGGGTGTTCGATAGATTACAACGTTCATGAAAGACCCAACGGCTAAACCGAGGATTGCGGAGATGAGGATCAACAGATTGGTCATTCGCCGTTGTCAGTTCGATTGCGGAGCGAAAGGAGTGTGCCAATTTCATAGGTGTCTGGTGTTGTGCTACCCCCGCCGATGGTAGATCCCGGAACACCAATTGGCGAGTAGTAGAGCACTCGGGTTCCACCACCACCGACCATGGATCCGGAATACAACTGCCCGCGCCAAATGGTCCCATTGTTGATGGCGATTGCACAGGGCGCGTAGGCCATCGCTATGACGTTTTCCGAGATGACGGAAGGCGTATTTATCTGGAAGGAGCCACCTTTTTTTGAGCATTGCGGACCAGTAACGGTTGGCTGGGCATCGGGAATTATGAACCAGATTTTATGTACTGCCCCATCCGCTGATGATATCTTCAGTGTGTCGTAAGTAAAGTTGGCACCGATAAATGCGACGTCGGTCTTGAGTTGCAAATCAAAGTCGCCGGAAAGGTCGCTGCATCCCCGACCGTCAACCACGGTTTTCTCGGTTAAGTTTTTGAGCTGTTGATAAAACGGGTATAAAACCCCCGACGGTGAAGTGCTTGCCGAAGTTCCAATTCGGCACCCGAGAGCCGATGGCCAAGTGAGCTGCGACTGAAAACCCAACGCTTGCCAGTCTGAATATTGATAAGAAACATCAACCCAGTCGGAGACCACGGGAGCGGTCTTGGCCACCGGGCCGACAATTCCTGTTTGTCCGTAGGCGATTGTGCCCCCAACCATTCCGGCGGCAATGAGTGCCGAAGCGGCCTGTGCATTCTTGAGCTTTCCATAGGTGAGCGTGCCACCAATTTTTATCGAACCGATGATGTGACCTGGGTCGGCAACGGTCAAGTTGCCCGGGGTTTGCACTGACCCACCAACCTGACCGGCAATCGATACCGCTGCACCGGCCTTGATTGATCCGCCAACTTCGCCACCGGAGACCAGAGATACAGTTCCGGTTGATTCAATTGAACCGTTTACGGCACCGTGAACCGAGACCGACCCATTTGCATTAACACTGCCTCCAACATTTGAGGTCACATTTGAGATTGATACCCCGCCTCCGGAGGATGTGGCGTCACCCAAAATCCGAGAAAAGGTGGTTAGGGCAATCGAGCCTGAGGCGAGAACGGAACCCTTTACGATGCAGGTGTTGGTCAGGCTAGCGGTGCCCTGGGCAACAATCACCGAACCCTCGATAACTGTTGGCCCGGTGCAAGCAAAATCGCTCGTTCTTACCCAAACATCACCGTTTTGCCCTCCGAGCGACAACACCTCGTAGGTGTCGAGATGCCCAGCAGAATAGACATACATGGCTGAACCGGCTGTCTGGTTACCAGTGCCCGTCTTGCCGTAGGGGTATAGGGCCTCAACTATCCGTTTTTGGCCACTCGAAGCGCCAAGCACGGCAGAGGCCTGGGCGGAGCCGCTGGAAATAATCCGAACCCGAGTGGTCGAAGTTAGTGGGCACCCTCGAACCCAAGACAATCCATCTAGTGAACGCCAAACCGTAGCAATGTAAATAGGTGAGCTCGCGCTCTGATAAGTGCCAGCAGCGGCCTCGCAGTTGCCACTCTTGTGCAAGCCAGCCAAAGCGGCAGCGACGCCGCCCTCTGCTGCGGCTTGGGCCTGAACTTCGGATTTCGCGACCGATGAATAGGTAAAAGCTGAGGTGAGGGCAGCGGAAACTAAAACCACCACCAGTAAGCCGACCGCCATTACGCCAACCACCGCAATCAGGGCGGAACCGCGGGGCTTTGGTTCATTGCGCGACATTTGTCTGCTCTTCAGAAACACGGTGCACTCTCCCAGCTTCCACCGCGGGTGGAAATACTCGTTGTGATGGTTACGGGAGCCTCAGAGCGTTGGGAAAAATTGAGGTTTAGTCGTGACCCGACCAACTGAAAGATGCCCCCATTACTAACGGGCTGCACTTCATCACCCAGAACAGTCCAGCCCGCTAAATCGGTTGAAGTTGGAAAGGTTATCGCCGTCGAGGATCGACGGTAGCGAACAGATTTGCTTTCCAAGCTGTAATACCAAGCGATGCAGGTAAAACTCGCGGTTGGAGACCCAGTGGCGGAACGCGCCAGCAGAAACTGGCTTCCGCTTCCATTGCCCTCCAACTTCACCGCGGTCGAATTTCTGATTCCAGTCTCCAGACTTTGAGCGATCAAATGCGCCCTGGTCACCGAGTTGGCCTCATTGACGACGTTTCGTTGCACCGTGAGCATAGTCACTAGCATTCCTCCAACCACGCTTAAAACAACTAGCAACAGCGCGGAGTAAACGAGCAACTCAATCAAACCAACGCCGCCTTGGCTCTGATCTTCGGAATTCCCCGGGGCTGTTTTCATGGCTAGTTCGCGCTTGCTACGTAGAGAAGGGTTGTTGCAGTCGCCAGAACTGCTGCGGTGTCGGTTCTTCGCACGTCAACGGTGAAGGTTACGGTACCTGGATAACTCGTTGGGCAAGACCCCAGTGTTTGGCTTACGCGAA
>CANCKM010000024.1 GCA_947378555.1 Microbacteriaceae bacterium | reverse complement strand
GGGCCGGCTCCGGTGATGTCGGCCGGGGTGATTCCAGCGTTTGACTTTCCCGGGCTGATGATTCCCGGGCAGTTAGGGCCAATCAGGCGGGTTTTCAAGCCTTTGGATACGTTGTATGCCCAAGCCTCAGCCGAGTCGTGAACCGGAATGCCCTCGGTGATTGCAACTGCCAGAGCGATCTCGGCGTCGATTGCCTCAACGATTGCCGCCTTGGCAAAGGCAGGTGGCACAAAAATAACCGAAACGTTGGCGCCGGTTTGGGCCATTGCCTCGGCCACGGTGCCGAAAACCGGAAGTGACTTGCCGTCAACCTCAACGGTTTCACCAGCCTTGCGCGGGTTTACACCGCCAACGATGTTTGAGCCACCGGCTAGCATGCGGCGGGTGTGCTTCATGCCCTCGGCGCCGGTCATGCCCTGCACGATGATGCGGGAGTTCTCGTCTAGAAAAATAGCCATTTGATTTAAATCTCTCTCGTGCTTAGCGGTTAGCTAGTTCGGCGGCTTTGTCGGCGGCTTCATCCATCGTCTCAACGACGGTGACGAGCGGGTGGTTGCGGTCAGCCAAAATGCGACGACCCTCAACCACGTTGTTGCCGTCGAGGCGAACAACTAGCGGCTTGGTTGCCTTGTCTCCAAGAGTTTCGAGCGCTCCAACGATTCCGTTGGCAACCGCGTCACAGGCGGTGATTCCACCGAAGACGTTTACGAAGACGCTCTTGACCTGTGGGTCGTTCAAAATCACGTCTAGACCGGCGGCCATTACCTCGGCCGAGGCGCCACCACCGATGTCGAGGAAGTTGGCTGGGCGAACCCCGCCGTGCTTTTCGCCGGCGTAGGCAACCACGTCGAGGGTTGACATTACGAGGCCGGCACCGTTTCCGATGATTCCAACTTCGCCGTCAAGCTTCACGTAGTTCAGATCCATCGCCTTGGCCTTGGCCTCTAGCGGGTCAAGCTGGTCGCGTTCCATCGACTCGCGCTCTGGGTGGCGGAACTCGGCGTTGTCGTCTAGCGACACCTTGCCGTCGAGGGCCAAGATCTGGCCGTCTTCGGTTAGCACGAGT
This sequence comes from Microbacteriaceae bacterium, assembly GCA_947378555.1. Taxonomy (GTDB): domain Bacteria; phylum Actinomycetota; class Actinomycetes; order Actinomycetales; family Microbacteriaceae; genus Rhodoluna. The sequence continues at coordinate 18,792 of CANCKM010000024.1, read as the reverse complement.
GGGTTTACCTCAACCAGGGTGGTGTCTTCTTTTACGAACACGTCGTAGAGCTTTACAAATACCGGCGCAACCTTGGCGGCCATTTCGTCGTCAAAGCCACCGGCCTTGGCGATCTCTAGCGCCTTGGCCAGGTCGATTCCGGTGACCGCGTCAACTGGAACCTTGGCTAGGGCCTCTGGGCGTTCTTCGGCTAGCTGCTCGATTTCCATTCCACCCTCAACGCTGCAAAGCGAAAGGAAGGTGCGGTTTGAGCGGTCTAGTAGCACCGAGAAATAAAATTCTTTGGCAATCTTGGCACCCTCGGCAATCATCACGCGCTTTACGACGTGACCCTTGATGTCGAGACCCAAAATCTTGCTTGCTGCCTCGCGGGCTTCGGCTGGATTGTGCACAACCTTGACTCCACCGGCCTTGCCACGACCACCGGTTTTAACCTGGGCCTTGACCACCACGGTGCCGCCAATTTTGGCTGCTGCCACTTCGGCTTCTTCTGGAGTATCTGCGGTTAGACCCTGCAGAACTGGAACTCCGTATTTTTCGAACATGTCACGTGCTTGGTACTCAAATAAATCCACTTAGCGTTCCTTTTTGGAGTGGTTGCAAGTTGCTCATGATTTGGCTGACGCGCGGCGCCGTTACCTATTTGTTAGTTTAGTGCGCGGGGCGACCGCTAATCGTCTTCCATGACGGTGATTGGCGCAACCTTTACCAAAAGGCGCTTAACTCCGATTGATCCAAAGTGAATCTCGGCGGTTTGGCGGTTGGCGACACCCGAGACCGAGACCACCTTGCCCTTGCCAAAATCGGAGTGCATCACAAGCTGACCGGGCTCAAGCTGCAGACCCTCGTTGTTGCGCACCGAAGAAATGGCACCCTTCCACTCGGTTCGTGGCTTATCGCTTCGGGTGCCGGCATAACCGCTGCCCGAGGCTTCTACTTCTCCATAGCCTTGATTATCTGCGATGGATGCGCGGTAGCGGTTTGAACCTCTAGTTGCCCCCGACTCACGCCAATCGATTAGCGCGGTTGGAATCTCTTGCAGGTAGCGACTCGGGGTGGCGGAATCGGATTCGCCGAAGGTGGTTCTGGTCATTGCAAGACTTATGTAGAGCCGCTTCTTGGCCCGCGTGATGCCAACGTAAAACAGTCGGCGTTCTTCGGCCATGCCGCCGGGAGTCATAAATGACATGCGGTGTGGCAACAGGCCCTCTTCGATTCCGGTTAGGAACACCGCATCGTATTCGAGGCCCTTGGCGGTGTGCAGTGTCATGAGTGAAACCGAACCGGATTCGTCGTCAATGTCATCGGCGGCGGCAACCAGGGCAACTTCGTTCAAGAAGTCCGGCAGGCGGCCATCGGGATTATTGCGCTGGAACTCTCGGGTCACCGAAATGAGTTCCTCGAGGTTTTCGACCCTGGCCTCATCCTGCGGGTCTTTGCTGTCTCGCAGGCCCTGTAGGTATCCGGTGCGATCCATGACCGCGCGCAAGATTGAGTCAACCGGATCGGTGAGCACCTTGGATTCGAGATCATCGAGCAGGTCGGCAAGTTGTTTGATGGCCGTGGTGATTTTTGGCCCGAAGCCGAGTTCACTAACGTGACCAAATACCTGACGCACCGAGATCTGATTGCGGTCGGCAAAGGCCGCGATTTGGGTTTCGCTGGCATCGCCGATTCCGCGCTTTGGCACGTTGATGATGCGGCGGGTAGCCAAATCGTCACGGCTGTTTGAGATGGCAACCAGATAGGCCATCATGTCTTTGATTTCTAGGCGCTCATAGAACTTGGTGCCGCCGATTACTCGGTATGGCAGTGCCGAGCGAATGAAAATATCTTCAAGGGCACGGGTCTGAGCGTTGGTGCGGTAAAAAACGGCGATGTCGCGGTAATCGGTGCCGGTTTTGTGCATGCTCTGAATCTCATCGGCGATGAACTGGGCTTCATCGTGAGCCGAATAACCCGTGTAGCCAATGATTTTGTCGCCGTCGCCCTTATCGCTCCAAAGGTTTTTGTTTGGGCGATCAAAGTTGTTTGAAATTACTGCGTTGGCAGCCGAAAGAATGTTTTGGGTGGATCGATAGTTTTGCTCGAGCAAAATCGTTCTGGCCCCGACGAAGTCTTTTTCGAACTCGGTGATGTTGCGAATGTTTGCGCCACGGAAGGCATAGATTGACTGGTCGCTGTCACCCACCACGGTGAGTGAGGCCGGCTCGGTCAGAACACCGGTGCGCGGGTCAACCGCCGCAAACTCGGATTCGATCGGCTTGGTCAGCTCGCGAATCAGCGAGTACTGAGCGTGGTTGGTGTCTTGATATTCGTCCACCAGAATGTGGCGAAACTTGCGCTGGTATTCGGCGGCCACCTGCGGGAAGGCGCGGAACAGGTGCACGGTCTCGCCGATTAGGTCGTCGAAGTCGAAGGCGTTGTTGCGCTGAAGTTCGCGCTGGTAGCGCGAGAAAATCTCGGCAATCATGCGCTGGATAGGGTCTGACATATCTGCGTTTCGGGCATAACCCTCGGCATCGTTCAGTTCGTTTTTGGCATTCGAAATCTGTGAGGCGACACCGGCCGGGGTCAGCTTGTGAATGTCGGCGCCCATGTCTTTGATGAGTCGCTTCAGGATTGCTCTTGAGTCGCCCGAATCGTAAATCGTGAAGTTGGCATCGTGGCCGAGGCGAGCCGCCTCGCGGCGCAAAATCAGCACGCAGGTTGAGTGGAAGGTTTTGATCCACATGCCATCGGCGGTTTCACCAAGCAACGAGCGAATCCGCTCGCGCATTTCGGCGGCCGCCTTATTGGTGAAGGTGATGGCCAAGATTTGCGATGGCCAGGCTTCCTTTTTGGCAAGCAGGTGAGCGATGCGGTGGGTGAGCACACGGGTTTTGCCAGACCCGGCACCGGCCACAATCAACAGGGCGGGGCCACGGTATTCGACCGCCGCCCGTTGCTGGGCGTTTAGCCCGTCGACGAGTCGATCGGCCGCGCTGCCGAAGTTGCTTTCGGCGAAGAGGTCTATTTGGGTCATAACTTAGCAATCCTAGGTGACGCCACCGATACTGGAGTTGGCATCGGGTCGGTCTCGGCGAGAACCGCCAAAAGTAAATCGGGCTGATCGGCGAAGATGCCGTCAACTCCGCTTGAAACGAGGCTGTGGTAATACTCTTCGATGCTGTATTTGGACTCTTCGGCCCTTGCCGTCCAGCCAAAAACCTTGAGCCCCAAAGCATGTGCGTCGGCGACCAAGCCGCTCGGCTCACCAAACTGCGCGCTCGAGGCGGCCTCGTCAACCGGGTTAAATAGCAGCGCCCACTCAACCGAAATGCCGTCAAACTCGGCCGCCACTCGCTGCAGCATTTCGGCAGATACCTGAGTCTCGCCCTCCGGAAGGCGAACCTTCTCGGTCAAAAACACGTATTCGCCAACGCCGCCTAGGGCTTTCTTGAGCGCGCTGAGCACGGCAAAGTCGAAGGATTCGAAGATGAACTTCATGCCCCGGGCCTGCCAGTCGCTGCGCTCGAGAGCGGCTTTGACCATGGGAACCGGGTCAAATTGTGAGCCGAGGGTGGCAAAGTGGTTGCCGTGCTTGACCTCGAGGATCAGGGTCTTGCCTGAAGCGAAGGGGGCGGCCAAAAGCTCATCCAGAGTCGGAATTTTGAACTGATCGTCAAACTTGGCACTGCCCGGGCGTTGCTCGGTCATGCGCTCTCTGGCAAACAGGGTTTTGATTTCGGCAACCGTGAAATCAACGCTGAACCAGTCGATGACCTTCCAGCGACCGTAAAGGGTGATTTCTCGCTCGCGCTCGGCAAACTCGGGGTGATCGGCCACGTCGGTGTTGTGCGAAAGCCAAGGGTCGTGGCTGACGATCAGCTGGCCGTCGCCGGTAGGCACAACGTCAAACTCAATGGCATCGGCGCCCTGAACAAACGCGAGCTCAAAAGCCTCGAGGGTGTTTTCCGGGCGGTAGCCGCAGGCACCCCGATGGCCAAAAACCAACGGGCGAGTTGAGCCGGAAGACCGGCTATCCATCGCGCTTATTCCCACTCGATGGTGCCAGGTGGCTTCGAGGTGATGTCGAGCACCACTCGGTTGACGCCGGCCACCTCGTTGGTGATGCGGTTCGAGATTTTGGCGAGCAGGTCGTAAGGCAGGCGTGACCAGTCGGCGGTCATGGCGTCTTCGGATGACACCGGGCGCAACACGATTGGGTGACCGTAGGATCGGCCATCGCCTTGCACTCCAACCGAGCGAACATCGGCCAGCAGCACAACTGGGCACTGCCAGATTTCGCCGTCGAGACCGGCGGCACTCAGCTCGGCACGCACGATGGCGTCGGCCTTGCGCAACAGGTCGAGGCGTTCCTTGGTGACCTCACCGATGATGCGAATGCCTAGGCCAGGCCCCGGGAAAGGCTGGCGCTGCACGATTTCGTGTGGCAAACCAAGCTCGGCGCCAATGGTGCGAACCTCATCTTTGAAAAGGGTGCGCAGTGGCTCGACGAGCTCAAACTGCAAGTCATCAGGCAAGCCACCCACGTTGTGATGCGACTTGATGCCGGCGGTCACTCCACCACCCGACTCAACAACGTCTGGGTAAAGAGTGCCCTGAACCAAAAACTTGATTGGGCGGTTATCGGCCGCGGCCTCGGCAATCAAAGCGGCCTGAGCCTCTTCGAAGGTGCGAATGAACTCGCGGCCAATGATCTTGCGCTTGGTTTCTGGGTCGGTGACGCCGGCGAGCGCGCTCAAGAACTTTTCCTCGACGTCAACGGTGACTAGGCGAATGCCGGTGGCTGCAACGTAGTCGCGCTCAACCTGCTCTGCCTCGTCTTGGCGCAGCAAACCGTGGTTCACAAACACGCAAATCAGTTGGTCGCCAACGGCCTTGTGCACTAGAGCAGCAGCAACCGCCGAGTCGACGCCACCCGAGAGACCACAGATGACGCGGTCGCTTCCAACCTGGGCGCGAATCTTTTCGACCTGCTCGGCAATGACGTTGCCAGAGTTCCAGTCGGCGGTGATGCCGGCGGCACGATACAAGAAGTTTTCTAGGATGTTCTGCCCGAAGGTTGAATGCTTGACCTCGGGGTGCCACTGCACTCCATAGATTTTGCGTTCCGAGTTCTCAAAGGCTGCCACCGGTGTGGTTGCCGTCGAAGCCAAAACCTCGAAACCTTCTGGAGCCTCCATGACCTGGTCACCGTGGCTCATCCAAACGGTCTGGGTTTCTGGCTGACCGGTGAGGATTTCGCCGGCTGCGGCAACGTGCATTTCGGTGGCACCGTATTCGCGCAAACCGGAGTTATCGACTCGACCACCGAGGGCGTTTGCCAGGGTTTGGAAGCCGTAGCAAATGCCAAGAATCGGCACGCCGAGTTCCAAAATGGCAGGGTCAAGTTGTGGCGACTGCGGTTCGTAAACGCTGGCCGGGCCACCACTCAAAATGATGGCGAGTGGGTTTTTGGCCGCCACCTCGGCGGCGGTTATGTTGTGGTGCACGATCTCGCTGTAGACGCCAGCCTCACGCACTCGACGCGCAATCAGCTGGGCGTACTGCGCCCCAAAATCAATGACTAATACCGGTTGGTGACTAATTTGCTGCTCCCTTTGGTTCATTTGCAAGCGTGTCTGAATCGAACTTGGCAAGCTCTTGGTTGGCCACTCGGGTGAAGTGGCGCTCGGTGAAGAAGGAAAGCAACGGAACCACGCCGCCGGCCGCGATGGCCAAGAAGCGGCCAAAGTTCCAGCGCATCAGCGACCAAAGGCGGAAGTCGCCAAACAGGTAGGCAACGTATAGCCAGCCGTGCACGATGAGCGAATACCTGGTGACGTCGATGCCCTCGGTTGGTAGGCCCTCTTTATCGCCAAGGGCGTTGACCGAGAAGTGTTCGAGGCTAACAAAACCGTTTGGGCCAAAAAGCCAAACCTCGGCGTTTATCGTCAAACGCAATACGTAGAGCACCGTAATCAACAGCAGAAAAATGCCGGTGATGTAGGAGGTTACTTTGAAATATTTGAGAACCGACCGAATGGTGGGAAGCTGGGCTGAAACTGGGCCTAAAGTCATGCCTCTAGTTTAGCTTCGGCTTCTTCGCGAACCCTTGCGTCGGCAACTAAGCGCCACCACATGAACACCGCAAAGCCCGCAAACAACGCCCATTCGGCACCGTAAAAAATGTTTAGCCAGTTGAGTTCGTTGCCACCGCGCGGGGCGCCGAGCGTGACCGCTTCGAGCCCGGCTTCGGGCTTTGAGTCAGCCGTGGCATTCAACAGAATCACAAATCCCGGCTCGGCATCGATTGCGGAATCCGGTGCAAAAAGATTGAGCAACTGCGCCGGGGCCACCGAACCCAAAAGATACGGCTTGGCACCGTCGGCGGCAAGTGGCGGCTCACCCTCGGCCAACACCCCGTTGGTCTTTGTGAAGTCAGCATCTGCCGGAGCCCTCATGATTGCCAGCCGAGCTTTTTCGGCGCTGGCCAGATCGGGTGCAAACCCGAGCACCACGGTCACACTTTTGCCCGCCGGGTTAGTTGAGTTTGCGATGACCCAGTATCCATCGCGCCCATCGATTTGACGGCGGTCTTTCACGATGAAGACGTTGGCCCGATCGATTTTGAAGACGATGGATACCACCTTGCCGGCGGCACTTGCGCTCTGGCTTGGCGCTGGGGTGGAACCGGGTGTTTGCGCCTGGGTCGGCAGTGCGGTTTGCTTGGACGCCACGAACTCGCTAAAGGAACGCTCGATTTGCCATTGGCCAAGCAGCCCGCAAATCGCAGCGACCAGCAGTGCGATTAGCAACCCGCCGATCCACTTTGGTCGTCTAGCGACCTGAAACCAGGTTGGCTTATTGCGCATAGTACGGGGCGACAACCACTTCGACCCGCTGGAACTCCTTGAGGTCGGAATAACCGGTGGTTGCCATTGCACGGCGCAGCGCACCCATTAGGTTGCTGGTGCCATCGGCGGCGTTTGAGGGGCCGAGCAGAATCTGTTCGAAGTCAAACTTTGAGCCGACAGCAACGCGGTGACCGCGCGGCAGCTCTTCGTGGAAGGCCTCTTGGCCCCAGTGCCAGCCCTGACCCGGGGCATCGGTTGCCCGAGCCAAAACCGAACCGAGCATAACGGCGTCGGCGCCACAGGAAATCGCCTTGACGATGTCGCCCGAGGTTCCTAGGCCACCATCTGCGATAACGTGCACGTAGCGACCACCGGATTCATCCATGTAGTCGCGGCGAGCGCCAGCCACATCGGCAACAGCTGTTGCCATCGGGGCATGAATGCCAAGCACCTTGCGGGTGGTCGAGGCAGCGCCGCCACCAAAACCGACGAGCACGCCGGCGGCACCGGTGCGCATGAGGTGCAGAGCCGCGGTGTAGGTAGCAGCCCCACCAACGATTACCGGCACATCGAGTTCGTAAATGAACTGCTTCAGGTTCAAAGGTTCGGTTGACTTGGATACGTGTTCAGCCGAAACGGTGGTTCCGCGAATCACAAAGATATCGACTCCGGCCTTGATGACGGTGTCGCTGAACTCGGCGGTGCGCTGTGGTGACAGGGCTCCGGCAACCGTGACACCGGCGGCTCGCACCTGAGCTAGTCGGTCGCGGATCAGTTCGGCCTTGACCGGCTCGCGATAAATCTCTTGCATGCGGGTGGTGGCTTTTTCAACCGGTAAACCGGCGATTTCGGTCAGGTACTTTTCTGGGTTCTCGTAGCGAGTCCAAAGACCTTCTAGGTCGAGAACGCCGAGGCCGCCTAGTTTTCCGATTTTGATTGCGGTCTCTGGTGAGACAACCGAATCCATTGGGGCTGCTAGAACCGGCAGCGCAAAGTCGTAGGCGTCAATCTTCCAGCTGGTCGAGACGTCTTTCGGGTCGCGGGTGCGACGCGATGGAACCACTGCAATATCGTCAAAGGCCCAGCTGCGGTTGCCGCGCTTGCCACGACCAATTTCTATTTCGGTCATTACCTGTCGCTCCTAGCGGTTTCCGTAGTTTGGGGCCTCAATCACCATCTGCACATCGTGCGGGTGGCTCTCTTTTAGACCGGCGGCGGTGATGCGCACAAACTTGCCGCGCTTTTGTAGTTCGGTGATGTTTTCGGCTCCAACGTAGCCCATCGATGCACGAAGGCCACCGATTAGCTGATGGGTCACCGAAGCAACGGTGCCGCGGTAAGGAACCCGGCCCTCGATGCCTTCTGGAACGAGCTTGTCCTCGCGCAAAACATCGTCTTGGAAGTAGCGGTCTTTTGAGTAGCTCTGAGCCTGGCCACGAGACTGCATGGCACCCAGCGAGCCCATACCCCTATATGTTTTGAACTGCTTGCCGCCAACGAAGGTGATCTCGCCCGGTGCTTCATCGGTTCCGGCTAATAGCGAGCCGAGCATTACGGCGTTTGCCCCGGCAACGAGGGCCTTTGCGATGTCGCCCGAGTACTGCAGGCCACCGTCGGCAATGACTGGAACACCGGCCGGCTTTGCGGCAAGTGATGCCTCGTAAACGGCGGTAATCTGTGGCACGCCGACGCCGGCAACCACGCGGGTGGTGCAAATCGAACCTGGCCCAACGCCAACCTTGACCGCATCGGCACCGGCCGCGACAAGTGCCGCAGCGCCTTCGCGGGTGGCCACGTTGCCACCGATGATGTCAACGTTTCTGGCAAACGGCTCTGCCTTCAGCTTGGCGATCATTTCGAGCACCATGCGGTTGTGACCGTGAGCGGTGTCAACCACCAAAATGTCTACCCCGGCGTCAACCAGAGCCATTGAGCGCTCCCAAGCATCGGCACCGACACCGACGGCTGCCGCGACCAAAAGACGACCGGAACTGTCCTTAGACGCCAGCGGGTACTTCTCCGACTTATCGAAATCCTTGACGGTAATCAAACCGCGAAGCTTTCCGCGCTCGTCAATTAGCGGCAACTTCTCGATGCGGTGTTGAGCAAAAATAGCGATCGCATCCTCGGTGCGAATGCCCACCTTGGCGGTAATCAGTGGCATCGGGGTCATGACGTCTTTTACCAGGGTGGTGGTGCGCTGCACATCGAGCACAAAGCGCATGTCGCGGTTGGTGACAATTCCGACCAAAACGCCATCTTCATCGATAACCGGCAGGCCAGAAACCCGGTACTGCGAGCAAAGGTCATCGACTTCTTGAATGGTCGAAAGCGGGGTGGTGGTGACCGGATGGGTAATCATTCCCGCCTCGGATCGCTTGACCAAATCAACCTGCTGGGCTTGACGCTCAAGAGATAGGTTGCGGTGCAAAACTCCAATGCCACCCTGACGAGCCATTGCGATTGCCAGGCGTGCCTCAGTGACGGTATCCATCGCCGAAGAAAGCAGTGGAACATTTATTTCAATGCGCTTGGTGAGCTGGGTTTTAGTGACAACTCCGCTAGGCATGATGTCTGATTCGCCGGGCAACAGCAGCACGTCATCGTAGGTGAGACCGACAAAGCCGAATGGATCTGATTGTGTCATTGGAGCCCTCGTTCGTGACGGGAAGAATGAGGCAATTCTACCGCTAAGGGTTGTTCGTAACTGATATGAAATAAACGCGGAGTAGGTTTAGTTCAGTTGCCTCGACACAGGGCATTTTGTTCTAAACTCAGAAACACTCGACTGTGGCGCGATTTAGCGCCTTTAGGTATACGGAGGTTGGTTTGATCCAACTATCTCAGGCAAGACGTTTTAGTCTCGCCATTGGCGCGGTTTTCATGATGTTCGGCATCTTCTTCGGTTCATTGCCAGCCATGGGCGCTAACGAAGCTAAAGCAGCCACACCGAACCCGGCCCCCACCAACATCAGTCAGTTGCTAATCAAGGGCACCGTGAAAAACGAGGGTGTTGGCGTTGCCGGAGTCAAGTTTCATGTGACCGGAAACGGCGTTGACCTGACAGCAACCAGCGGCGACGATGGCAAATGGCAGCTGGTGATGCAGGAGAAGGGCGTTTACAAGGTCGAAATTGTGCTCGACAGCCTGCCAAAGGGCGTCGGCCTGCGCGATGCAAGCCTGACCTCACGCGATGCCGACTTGACCATCACCGACACAGCAGCCGTGCTATTTCCGCTGGGCAAAGACATTCGCGTGGTGCAGCCGATTGGCGACCAAATAATCATTCGAGTTTTTGCCGGTCTAAACCTTGGACTGTTGCTTGCGGTGGCCGCAATCGGAATCTCGCTGATCTTCGGTACCACCGGGCTCAACAACTTTGCGCATGGTGAAATGGTCACCTTCGGCGCCCTGTTCATGTATCTCTTCTACGCGGTATTGGGTTGGCCAGTAATTTTGGCGGCAGCCGTAACCATCGCGCTCAGCGCGGTATTTGGTTGGTCGCAGGATGCCGCCATTTGGCGACCCCTTCGAAAGCGCCGCACCGGGCTGAACCAGATGATGATCGTCTCCATCGGTCTTTCCATCGTGCTTCGCTACCTGCTGCTTTTGTTCTTTGGCGGCGAAACCAAAACCATCAACCCGACCTTCGAAAGCGTTGAGATTGGTCCAATCTTGACCACCGTCAACTCGTTGACCTCGATGGGCATCAGCGCTGTTGCACTGGCCGCCGTTGCACTCTTTTTGACTCGCACTCGAATCGGAAAAGCCACCAGAGCCGTCAGCGATAACGCTGCCCTTGCGGCCTCGACCGGAATCGATGTCGAACGCATCATCCGAATCGTCTGGGTCTTGGCTGGCGCACTAACCGGTTTGGCCGGAATCCTCTACGGAATGCAGTTCCAAGGCAACTGGCTGATGGGCTTCTCTATCCTGCTCTTGCTCTTCGCATCGGTGACCCTGGGTGGTCTGGGAACCGCTCTCGGCGCAACCGTTGGTGCGCTGATCATTGGAATGGTGGTTGAGGTTTCGTCTCTCGTGCTTCCAACCGACCTCAAGTACGCCGCATCACTCATCATCTTGATTTTGGTCCTGCTGGTTCGCCCGCAGGGTGTCCTCGGCAAAAAACAGAGAATCGGCTAGGAGCATCCCATGGATTGGCTAAACATCTTGAATCTCGCGGTGAGCGAGATGATCAACCCGATTAGCGCATCGTTCATCCTTTGCGCACTGGGCCTTTCGGTTCACTTTGGATACACCGGTTTGCTGAACTTTGGTCAGGCCGCATTCGCTGGTGTTGGCGCCTACGCGATGGTCATCGGAATCCTCACGTTTCACCTGCCAATCCTGTTGGCTCTGCTTTTCGCTCTTGCCTGTTCGGCCGTCTTTGCCCTGATTCTGGGAATACCAACCCTTCGTCTTCGCGCTGACTACCTGGCAATCGTGACCATCGCCTCTGCCGAAGTATTCAGGTACTTCATGACCACCATCGGTTTCTCGAGCGTCACCGGTGGAGCGAGTGGATTGAGCCAGTTCGGCGATGAGTTTTGGGCCCTAAACCCCTTCACCTTCTCGGGCAAGGTTGGCTTCGGACCCTTTGAGTACTCGGCTCGAGACTGGTTCATCCGAATCGTTGCTTGGCTATTGATCGCGGTTTCCGCGGTATTCATATGGCTTTTGATGCGCTCGCCTTGGGGCCGCGTTCTCAAGAGCATCCGTGAGGACGAGGACGCCGTTCGAAGCCTCGGCAAAAACGTGTTCGCTTACAAGCTTCAGTCGCTCATCATCGGTGGCGGTTTGGGAAGCCTCGGCGGAATGGTCCTGGTTATGAACTTCTCAACCGTCGCACCGCAAAACTGGGTGACGACCTTCACCTTCCAGATTTGGACGGTGCTGCTACTGGGTGGTGCCGCAACCATCCTCGGCCCAATCGTTGGTGGAATGGTGTTGTTCCTACTGCTCAGCCTCACCCAAAGCATCATGAGCGGTCTGGTTCACCTCGGCTGGTTGCCATTTCTTAGCGACCCGCAGGTTGGTCAGATCCGTTTCCTCTTGATCGGGCTGGCACTAATGCTTTTGGTTATCTTCAGGCCTCAGGGCATCTTCGGAAACAAAAAGGAGCTGCAGTTCAATGGCTAATGAAATCGCAATCGGCCAGGCAGAGCCAGGCTGCAAAAAAGTTGATCCAATTCTGATTGCCGATAATGTGACTCGCCAGTTCGGCGGCCTCACCGCCGTAAACGTTGATCACCTTGAGATTCCACGTGGGCAAATCACGGCTCTTATCGGGCCAAACGGTGCCGGCAAGACCACCCTGTTCAACCTGTTGACCGGGTTCGATAAGCCAAACACCGGAAGCTGGACCTTTCAGGGCAAGAACCTTGCCGGAATGCCGTCCTATAAGGTCGCTCGCTTGGGCATGATTCGCACCTTCCAGCTAACCAAAGCGCTCAGCCTACTGACGGTTATCGAAAACATGCGTCTGGGTGCTCAAGACAACCCGGGAGAGCGTTTTCTGGTTTCGCTATTCAAGCCACTCTGGAGGGTTCAGGAGGCCAAAATAACGGCCAACGCCGAGAGCCTACTTGAGCGCTTCAAGCTCGACGCCAAGCGCGATGACTACGCTGCCAGCCTTTCCGGCGGCCAGCGAAAGTTGCTTGAAATGGCACGGGCTCTCATGAGCCAGCCAAAGCTCGTGATGCTAGACGAGCCGATGGCTGGCGTGAACCCGGCGCTGACCCAAAGCCTGTTGGAGCACATCAAAGACCTAAAAACCAATGGCACCACCGTGTTGTTCGTTGAGCACGACATGCACATGGTGCGCCACATCAGCGACTGGGTAATCGTGATGGCCGAGGGCAAGGTTGTTGCCGAGGGCCCACCGGCCGAGGTCATGAAGAACCCGGCCGTGATTGACGCCTATCTTGGTGCTCACCACGACACCGACCTTGGAACCATGCAGATCAAGGTTGTAAAGGAAGACAAGAAATGACCGAAACCCCAGTAGTCTTTGCCGAAAACCTGCACGCCGGATACCTGCCGGGCATCAACATCTTGAACGACTGCTCACTGGTTGCCAACCAGGGTGAGCTCATCGGAATCATCGGGCCAAACGGTGCCGGCAAGTCAACCCTGCTGAAGGCAATCTTTGGTCAGGTAAACGTGCGTCAAGGCAAGATTTGGTTGAACGGTGAAGACATCACCGGGCTCAAGGCCAACAAGCTGGTTGAAAAGGGCGTTGCATTCGTGCCGCAGACCAACAACGTGTTCCCGAGCCTGACCATCGAAGAAAACTTGGAGATGGGTGTCTTTCAGACCCCGAAGCGGTTCGCTGAGCGCTTCGAGTTTGTGACTTCCCTGTTTCCTGACCTAGGCAAGCGTCGCGCCCAGCGTGCCGGCTCGCTATCGGGCGGTGAGCGTCAAATGGTTGCCATGGGGCGCGCATTGATGATTGACCCTTCGGTATTGTTGCTCGATGAGCCTTCAGCTGGCCTCTCACCGGTCCGTCAGGACGAAACCTTCCTGCGGGTCAAAGAGGTCAACCAAGCAGGTGTGACGGTCATTATGGTTGAGCAGAACGCTAGGCGTTGCCTGCAGATTTGTGACCGTGCCTACGTGCTTGATCAGGGCAAGGATTCCTACACCGGAACCGGCCGCGAGTTGCTAAACGATCCGAAGATGATTGAGCTTTACCTGGGAAACCTGGCCGAACTCTAAACAGAAGAAAAAAACCTCGGCTCGCTGTGCGGGTCGAGGTTTTTTTATGCGCGTCGCAGGGCTTGAGCTGGCTCGGCGACATCCATCGTTCTTGGTAACTAAGAAACCTCCCCGACCTTTTCAGGCCGAGGAGGTTTCTGATTTAGAACTGGGTGTTACTTGACTGAGTTTCCAGCTACTACGTTGAGCAGGGTGTTGGTGCCGTCCTTGCCGTACTGGTAGATACCGATTGAAGCACCGGTTGGGTCACCGTTCTCGTCGAACTCGATTGGGCCAGAGAAGCCGTCGAAGTCGATGTCCTTGCCAGCCTTGATTGCTGCTAGGCCATCTGCGAAGTTGGTAACCTTCTCGCCACCGGTCGAAACCGAGATCATGTTGGCTGCGATTGCTTCACCAGAGTCGTTGCCAGCCTGCTCGGCAGCAAGTGCCAAGAGCATAACAGCGTCATAGCTTTCAGCAAGGTAAGCAAACTCGGTCAACTCGGTACCGTGGTTGGTCTTGTAGAGGTCTGCTGCGCGAGTCTTGAAAGCCTCGTCTAGCTTGCCACCAGGAAGGGTTCCCTTGGCGTTCTCTAGGTAAGGAGCCCAGGCCTGATCTGAGTAGTTGGCTAGGTTGCCGTCAACTAGGTAGATCTTTGAACCGTCGAACTTCTTCTTCTGAAGAGCTGGAACAATCTTCTTCAACTCGTCGTATGAGATAACAAGAACAGAGTCAGCGCCAGCGGCGATGGTCTGGTCAACGATGGTGTCGAAGTTGGTCTCTGCTTCTGGGAAAGGAAGGTTTGACACAACGGTTGCGCCGGCAGCTTCGATAGTCGCCTTGGCCTTGGCCATCAGGCCTTCGCCGTATGAGGTCTGCTGGTAGATGATTGCGACGTTCTCGTTGCCATCAGAAACGATCTGGTTTCCAACAATTGCACCCTGTAGAAGGTCTGAAGGTGCGGTGCGGAAGTAGTATCCGCCGTCTGCCCAGAGGGTTAGGTCTGGTGAGGTGTTGGACATCGAGATTTCGACGGTCTTGTTCGAGGTGATCTGGTCGATGATCGACTTGGTCACACCTGAAGCTGCGGCGCCAACAACTGCGTCAACACCCTCTGAGAGGACCTTGGTTGCAGATGCAGGAGCGATTTCTGGGTGGTCGCCGTCGCTTGAGTCTTCAACAGACCACTCGACTGGCTTGCCCAAAACGCCACCGGCGTCGTTGATGTCCTGAACAGCAAGCTCAACGCCTGCGATTTCTGGTGGTGACAAGAAAGCTAGGGCTCCGGTCAGTGGCAAAACGCCACCGAGCTTTAGAACTCCGTCGCCAGCGGCGTAGCTGCTGGTTGGCGTCGCTGCACAACCCGAAAGTGCGATGGCTGCTGCTGCAAAAACTGCAACGGTGCCAACTAACTTGCGCTTGGTCAAGAATGCGCTCATTAATATCTCCTAAATAAGTGGGTGAAGGCCACGGAACAAACTGCCTGGGCATTGAAGCCCCGACAACCCGTGGTTCCCGATTAGTTTAGCCAAGGGGTTTTTTTCTCGCTCTTAAGCTGAAACAAAAGGCAATGAAACTGTTGCTTGCCACTTGATCGCCAGGGTCAAGAAAGCGGTTAAACCTACGTTTTCAGCATAAAAGGGGCTGATTTTGTGCGAAAACCGTTGTTTTGCGTCGAAAACGGGCCGTTGTAACAATCGTGTTTCTATCCCATTAACTTTTGGCATATGCGAGATTTTTAGCGTTTGCGGCGTCGCCTGATCTCGGTGGTTGCGGCGCTTAGTCGCGTTGGCGGCGTCGCCTGATCGCATCCACGCTGAGCACTGAGAGCCCGAGCCATACCAGGGCGAAACCGGCCCACTTGGCCGGAGCCATCGGTTCGTGAAAGACCGTAAGCGCGAGCGTGAACTGAATAATCGGGGTTAGGTATTGCATGAACCCGATCCAGCTCAGCGGAAGGTGCTTGGCGGCGGCACCAAAGAAGATGAGTGGCACGGCGGTCATGAGGCCGAAGCCGATTAACCCGAAGCTGCCCCAAAACCCTGCCGACGCAAACAACACCCCGCCCGGTGAAGCGGTCAACCAAAACAGTTGCCCGGCCGCCAACGGCAGCAAGAAACCGGACTCGAGTGCAAAGCTGTTGAGCGCCGAAACCTTGCCGCCCAACTTGTTCTTTGCCAAGCCGTAGATGCCAAAAGATCCCGCGAGCGCAAGGGCTATCCAAGGCAATCGCCCGTAGTCAAAACTCAAGACGGTGACGGCCAGGAGGCCGAGACCAACGGCGACCCACTGCAGGCGGCTTAGTTTTTCTCTCAAGAAAACCACGGCCAGCAAGATTGTCACCAGTGGGTTTATGAAGTAGCCGAGCGCGGTTTCGACAATTTGTTTCGAGGCGACGCCGTAGACGTAGATGAGCCAGTTGCCATATATGAAGATGGATGAGATGCCAATCCACACCAGCATTTTCGGCTGGCGCAGCACCTCGCGCACACTGCCCCAGGCTCTGGTTGCGGTTACTAGAAGCACTGCGAGCGTGAAGCCGAAGACGATGCGCCAAACCACAACCTCGAGCGCAGATGCAAATCTGAGCGCCGAGATTATGAGCGGGAAGCTGCCCCAGAGTAAATAGGCCGATAGCCCGTAGAGCAAGCCCTTGGCTTGGCTCTTGCCGGACCCGGTGCCGGGTTCGGCGCTAGGTTCGGCCCTAGGTTCGGCGCCGGACCCTGACTCTGAGGATTTATTGATTGGCTAGGGCCTTGGCTCGACGGCAACGCTCGCGTTGCTGGTCTTTTGCACGGTCTGGTATCCCGATTTGCGAGCGGTCACTGTGACGCTCATCGAGGTTCCCTGATCATTAGAGACTGGCACGTATGAGGTTCCGGTTGCTCCAGGAATGTTCTTGGTCCAGCGCTTCCACTGGTAGCTCAGGGTCACGCCTTTGTCCCACTTGCCAACCTCAACGCGCAGCTTTGAGCCAACCTGAACCTTCCCAACGATTTTGGGAGTCGGCTGGTTGATGATTTGACGGGCGCTGACGATGTGCACCGATGCCGTGTGCTTTGGTGCGGCAACCGCTTCGGTTGCAATCGCGGTGGAGCCAACCAAGAGGGTTGCAGCAGCCAGGGCTGCAACAAGCGAGCGGTGACCCTTTGCAAAACGTCGAATATTGTTCATCATTGCCTCGAAACAAGTAGATGGGGGTTGGGGTCCTGAACTCAGACAGGACTATAGAAAACTTATCATATTCGGCTTTCGTGCCGTCTGCAGGCGGGCCTTGGCCCTGCGCGGACGGGCTCTGGAGGGGTTTCACATCGCCCTGCGCCGGCCGAAAACAGCTTAAAAAGAAAAGCCTCGGCGATTGAGACCGAGGCTCTTCCAAAATCTGTTGCTGTTTAGCGAACTACGATCGCTAGAACATCACGGGCTGAAAGCACGAGGAATTCCTCGCCACCGAACTTAAGTTCGGTGCCGCCATACTTTGAGAAAATGACTTTGTCGCCAACTGCAACGTCAACCGGGATTCGGTTGCCTTTTTCGTCGATGCGGCCTGGGCCAACAGCGATTACTTCTGCTTCTTGAGGCTTCTCTTTAGCGGTGTCTGGAATTACCAAACCCGATGAGGTCACCTGCTCTGCAGCAACTGGGCGTACAACAATTCGATCTTCAAGTGGCTTAATCGTTACCGACACTTTGACCCTCTTCTTCAATAAAACGTTGGGATGATAAGCAAACTCAGTGACTGAGCGCCTTTTCAAGACTAAAGCATGATTAGCACTCGGTCAACCCGAGTGCCAGCGTTGTGTCAGTTGGCCCGCACTTCCAGCCCCGAGGGAAGACCTCTTTCCATGCGTTTATGCCATCCGATATTTCACGGTGGAGCGATTCCAGATATCGCATCACATAAACAGACCAATTGAATCCCGTTTACCCTGCGACAGGCCCGGTTTGCCGCACACCCACCCCCGCGGGCGCGCGGGCGGGTCCGGCGGTGGACGCGCGGGCGGGTCCGGCGGGTGTAGGCGCGGGCGGGTCTGGCGGGCCGCGCGGTAGCCTTGAGTGGTGAACCCCGAAGACTTCAAACGGCTTATGACGAGCGAGGGCCTCGCCTTGCTCGATCAGGTGCAATTCGACGAGAAAGCCGACCTGCTAAAAGTTGTGACCAGCTTGAGGTCGGCCGGTCACGACGCCGGCATGGTGGCCGCCGTGCTGAGTCAGGCCAAGCTGCGCCGCAGAGCCGGCGCCAAATTTGGCCCATTCGCCCAACAAATGCTCTTCACCGAAGCCGGCCTCGAACAATCCAGCCGGCTAAGCGTGGCTGCCCTGCACGCCGGTCGCTTCCGAGCCGCCGGAATCCAAGAGGTGGCCGACCTAGGTTGCGGCATCGGCGCCGAAGCCCTAGCCATCGCAAGCCTCGACATCAACGTCAAAGCCTTCGAAATCGATGAGGTCACCGCGGCGATAGCCGCCTACAACCTTGCTCCATTCGAAAACGCGACGGTTGCCCAAGCCGACGTGACGACCTTGGACCTCAGCCGGTTCGAGGCGCTCTTCTTTGACCCAGCCAGACGCGAACTCAACGGGGCAACTCGTGAACGTGCGGTGCGCAAATTTGACCCGGCGAGTTTCAGCCCAAACTTCGACTTTGTGATGGCAGCCGCCAAAACCAAACCAACCGGAGTCAAAGTTGGCCCCGGTCATCCGCACGACGAAATACCCGAAGAAGCCGAAGCCCAATGGGTCTCGGTTGGCGGCGACCTAGTTGAACTCGGTCTCTGGTTTGGCGCGCTTGCCCGACCCGGAATCAAACGAGCGGCCCTCTTGGTGACCCCAACCGGAAAACACGAAATCACCAGCCAAACCAGTGACCGGCTAGACGCCGACCTCGGTGAGTTGCAAGAGTATGTCTACGAGCCAGACAAAGCGGTGATTAGATCGCACCTTCTCGGTGAGCTTGCCCAGTCACTCGAGGCGACAATCTTCAGCCCCGAAATCGCCTACCTAACAAGTGCCAAACCAATCGAATCACCTTGGCTTCGCGGCTACAAAATCTTAGACAACCTTGTGTTCGACAGAAAGAAACTTAAGGCCTACCTGCGTGAGCGCGACATCGGCATCCTAGAAATTAAAAAACGCGGCTCCGACATAACTCCCGAGCAACTGCGCAAGGAACTCGCGCCCAAAGGAAAAGGCGCCGCCACCCTGATCGTAACCAGGGTGGGCGACGCCCATCGAGTGCTTATTGCTGAGCCGTTTA
>CANCKM010000023.1 GCA_947378555.1 Microbacteriaceae bacterium | reverse complement strand
GGCTTGAGCATGTTGGACGCATCCATCGACCCGTCTGCTGCGCCGGCACCAACCAGGGTGTGCAACTCGTCGACGAAGGTGATGATCTGGCCCTCGGCGGCATTGATCTCGGCGAGCACGGCCTTGAGACGCTCTTCGAACTCGCCGCGATACTTGGCCCCGGCAACTAGGGCTGCCAAGTCAAGCGAAATCAGTTGCTTGCCCTTGAGGGATTCCGGCACGTCGCCGGCCACGATGCGCTGGGCAAGGCCCTCGACCACCGCGGTTTTGCCAACACCCGGCTCACCGATGAGCACGGGGTTATTTTTGGTGCGGCGGCTAAGCACCTGAGAGACCCTGCGGATTTCGGCATCGCGGCCGATCACCGGGTCAAGTTTTCCCGACTTTGCGATGTCGGTTAGGTTGACGCCGAATTTTTGCAGGGCTGATTCTTGTTCTTCACCCGTTTGGTTTGCAGCTTTCACTTTTGCTCCTGTTCCCCGTTGAACTTTTAGTCAGCGCCGGTAGGCGTGGCTATTTAGCGCGCCAAAGCACCATTGAGGTTGCGCGCGTTGGGCGTTTGCCGTGAGCTAGGCTTTCGACCCCTTTATCGCCGGCCGCGAAGATCCGGGCCCCAGGCCGGTTCATCAACTCGTTGGCCAGAGTTTGTTCCAAAGCACGAACCCGAGTTTTTAGTTCGAGGTTCTGATTTTCCAGTTCCAAAATGCGCCGAATGCCTTCGAGGCTTACGCCTTCTGCCGAAAGTTGCGCGATTTCGCGCAGTTGAGCCACGTTGCGCATCGTGTAGCGCCTGGATTGCCCAACCGTGCGGCTTGGCTTCACAAGACCCATGCGGTCGTATTGGCGAAGGGTTTGCGGGTGCATGTTGGCCAGTTCGGCGGCAACCGAAATCACAAAAAGCGGGGTGTTTTCGTGAATGTCTTCCATCATCGCTCCTAGAGCAGTCCGGCCTTGGAAAGCAGGTCGGCCCGCGGGTCTTCCTGAGGCAGCAGCGAATCAAACTCGGCTAGCGCCTTGGCTGCCTTTTCACTGATATGAGATGGCACGGCGATTTCAACCATGGCCAAAAGATCACCTTCAACTTTGGATGTCACCACTCCGCGACCCTTGACTCGCAAAACGCGACCGTTTGGGGTGCCAGGTGCCACCTTAAGCTTTACCGGTTCGCCGCCGAGGGTGGGAACCTGAATGGTTGCACCGAGGGTGGCTTCGGCAAATGTCACGGGAACCGTGACTCGCAGGTTGTTGCCGTCGCGGCTAAAGACCGGGTGTGGCTTGACGTGCACGGTGACCACGAGGTCACCGGGCTCGCCACCGTTTGGTGACGGGTTGCCCTTGCCACGAAGTTTCACTTTTTGACCGTCTGAGACGCCGGCCGGAATCTTCACCGAGATTGGCTCGCGACCTTCAAAGTGAAGCTTGATGGTCTCACCCTTCACCGAATCGATGAAGTTGATGGTCGACTTGGCAGTGATGTCGCTTCCAGGCTGAGGGCCGTAGCCACCGCCACCGCCGAAGAGGTTCTCGAAGCCCGGGGGCATATTGCCGCCGAAGCCTCCCTGGTTGCGACCGCCACCGCGGCCACCACCAAAGAGGTTTCCAAACATGTCGTCAAACCCGCCGGTGCCGGCACCCTGACCGCCGGCGCTGAATCTTGCGCCGCCACCCATGGCTCGAACCGCATCGTATTCCTTGCGTTGTTCGGCATCGGAAAGCACCGAATAGGCTTCGCTGATTTCTTTAAAGCGTGATTCGGCTTTTGCGTCACCCGAGTTGGAATCCGGGTGAAACTGCCTTGCCAGTTTGCGGTAAACCTTCTTGAGCTCGGCCTCCGAGACGTCCTTAGAAACGCCAAGGATCTTATAGAAGTCCTTGTCGAACCAATCTTGACTTGCCATCGGTTAGCTAATCCTCTTAGTTGAAGTTATTTACTCGGCTGGAATGAAAACGGCTACCTTGGCTGCGCGCACTAGACGCTCGCCCAAAACATAACCGGGTTCGATGACGTCGCCAACCGTGTTCTCGGTGACCTCGGCAGAAGGGGTCTGCATGAGGGCCTCGTGAATGGCTGGGTCAAACTTGTCACCCTTCGCGCCAAAACTCTTTAGACCGAACTTTTCGCCAGAGGCGCGAAGCTTGGTGGCAACCGCGGCAAACGGTGACCCCTCAAGGTCACCGTGTGCCTCGGCACGAGTTAGGTCGTCAAGCGCCGGCAGAAATGCGCGAAGCACCTCGGCGATGGCGTTGTTGCGGGACAGGTCGCGATCGCGTTCGACGCGGGCCTTGTAGTTGATGAACTCGGCCTGCAAACGCTGCAGGTCGGCTAGCAACTCGGCCTCTTTGCTGATCGGCCCGGTTGATTCAACCAGGTCGGCCAGCTCTTGGTCGAGGGCAGCGTCTACAACATCGGCAGAGTTTTGCTCTTCCGAGTTTTCAGCCGGTTCGTCCTGCGGGTTCTTCGAGTCGGTCATTATTTCTTCTCGTCTGAAGCTGAAGCGTCAGCGGCTGGCTCGTCGTCGACAACCTCGGCGTCAACCACGTCTTCGTCGCTGGCTGACTCGGCCGCTGCCTCTTCGGTCTGTGGCGCCGAATAGATTGCTTCGCCAAGCTTCTGCTGCGACTGCATCAGGGTCTCGTTGGCTGACTTAACGGCTTCGATGTCATCTGCGGCGAGCGCGGTCTTCAAGGCGTCAACGTCGGTCTGCACAGCAGACTTGACGTCTTCTGGCAGCTTCTCGTCGTTGTCCTTGATTAGCTTCTCGGTTTGGTAGACCAGTTGCTCGGCACCGTTGCGAAGGTCTTGCTCTTCACGACGCTGCTTGTCTTCGGCCGCGTGCTCTTCGGCCTCGCGCACCATGCGCTCGATGTCTTCCTTAGGAAGGCTCGAACCACCGGTGATGGTCATCGACTGCTCTTTGCCGGTGCCCTTGTCTTTGGCAGACACGTGCACGATGCCGTTGGCGTCGATGTCGAAGGTGACCTCGATCTGAGGCATGCCTCGAGGTGCCGGGGCAATGCCGGTCAGTTCGAAGTTTCCGAGTGACTTGTTATCGCGGGTGAACTCGCGCTCGCCCTGGTAAACCTGGATCGAAACCGAAGGCTGGTTGTCATCGGCCGTGGTGAAGGTCTCTGAACGCTTGGTTGGAATCGCGGTGTTGCGCTCGATCAGCTTGGTCATGATGCCACCCTTGGTTTCGATACCCAAGGCAAGTGGAGTCACGTCGATAAGCAAAACGTCTTTGCGCTCACCCTTTAGAACTCCGGCCTGAAGCGATGCACCAACGGCAACAACCTCGTCTGGGTTCACGCTCTTGTTTGGCTCTTTGCCACCGGTGAGGCTCTTGACCAGTTCGGTCACTGCTGGCATACGAGTTGAGCCACCGACTAGAACAACGTGGGCGATGTCGCCAACCTTGACTCCGGCTTCCTTGATGACGTCGTTGAAAGGCTTCTTGGTGCGCTCTAGCAAGTCGGCGGTCATCTGCTCAAACTGCGAGCGGGTGAGGGTTTCGTCTAGGTTCGCTGGGCCGTTTTCGGTTAGCGAGAGGTAAGGCAGCTGAATGCTGGTCTGAGTGGCCTGGGAAAGTTCCTTCTTGGCCTGCTCTGATGCTTCCTTCAGACGCTGGATGGCGATCTTGTCTTTCGACACGTCAACACCGGTGGTGTCCTTGAACTTCTTAACTAGGTACTCGACCACGCGGTTATCCCAGTCATCGCCACCTAGGCGGTTGTCACCAGAGGTGGCGCGCACCTGAATGGTTGAGAAGTCTTCGTCTTTGCCAACTTCTAGAAGCGACACGTCGAAGGTTCCGCCACCGAGGTCAAAGACCAAGATGAGCTCGTCTTCTTTGCCCTTGTCTAGACCGTATGCCAAAGCGGCAGCGGTTGGCTCGTTGATGATGCGAAGCACGTTGAGGCCGGCGATCTCACCGGCGTCTTTGGTTGCTTGACGCTCTGCGTCGTTGAAGTAGGCAGGAACGGTGATGACGGCGTCGGTGACGGCTTCGCCAAGATAGGTTTCGGCATCGCGCTTGAGCTTGGCCAAGATGCGAGCAGAGATTTCCTGCGGGGTGTACTTCTTGTCGTCAACCGCGAAGGTCCAGTCGGTGCCCATGTGGCGCTTTACCGAAGAGATGGTGCGGTCTACGTTGGTGACGGCCTGGCGCTTGGCGGTTTCGCCAACCAGCACTTCGCCGTCCTTGGTGAATGCGACCACCGATGGGGTGGTGCGGAAACCTTCGGCGTTGGCGATGACGGTTGGTTCGCCACCTTCTAGAACGCTAACGGCGCTGTTGGTGGTTCCTAGGTCAATTCCTACTGCACGAGCCATAGTCGTGAATCTCCTTGTTATCCCTCAGGCTCTGGTTGAGCCTTGTTGACTCAAGTTTGCCACCGGTTATTTTGCTTGTCAAGCCCAAATATGCCAAGTTGAGTCAAGTACGCTCAACTCTGGCGGGCGACTCACCAAAGACAAACGTTTCGCTAACTATCTGGCTAAGTTAGGCAATCTGGCACACCTCTTCCACTAGTTTTTAGTTATGACCACTACTAACGTCAACGTTGCCAAGAACCCGCGCCTAGCCAGATGGTCTTGGGCCCTCTGGGATTGGGCCGAGCAGCCTTACCCGACAATCATTCAGACCTTCATCTTTGCCACCTACATCACCTCTTCTTCCTTCGGTGACCCAACGGCAAACACCCAAGCCTTGTCAACCGTTGGCATCGTGGCCGGAATCCTAGTTGCCATAATTTCCCCGGTTCTAGGTCGCCGCTCAGACGAAAACGGTCGTCGCAAATTTTGGCTTCTAATCAACAGCGGCATTCTGGTTCTGCTCATGCTGTTGAGCTTCTTCGTTGCCCCGAGCCCAGAGTTCTTGTGGTTCGGTCTCGCTCTCTACGGCATCGGCAGCGTGGTGCAAGAAACCGCGTTCATCAACTACTACGCCATGCTCAAGAGCGTCTCGACGCCAAAGACCATGGGTCGCCTATCTGGTTCGGCCTGGGGCCTCGGCTACGTGGGCGGAATCATCCTGCTGCTAATCGCCCTGGTTGGTTTCTACCTCGGTGACAGCCACTGGTTTGGCGTCACCAACGACTCATCCATGAACATTCGCGTGATGTTCCTGTTGGCCTCGGCCTGGATGTTCGTCTTCACCATTCCAATGGCCCTCTTCGTTCCTGAAACCAAAGCGACCCTCAAGGGCCCGAAGCAGAGCATCCTCTCGTCTTACGGCGCCGTCTGGCAACAACTAAAGACCCTGCGCGCCGAGGCCCCCGGCACCCTAAAGTTTCTGATCTCCAGCGCTATTTACCGCGATGGATTGGCCGGAGTGTTCACCTACGGAGCCATCCTCGGCACCGTAGCCTTTGGCTTCGAGGGCATTCAGGTGATCCTCTTCGGCATCGCAGCAAACGTCATTGCCGGCCTAGGAGCTTTCATCGGCGGGCAGCTGGATGACCGCATCGGCACCCGCGCCGTAATCATCGGTTCGCTTATCGGCCTGTTGGTCTCTGGCGTCAGCGTCTTTGCCTTTGCAAGCGCCGGCCCAATCACCTATTGGATTGGTGGCCTAGCGCTAACCGCTTTTGTTGGCCCGGCTCAGGCATCAAGCCGCACCTTCGTGGCACGCTTTACACCGCACGGTCGCGAGGGTGAGGTCTTCGGCCTCTACCAAACCACCGGTCGCGCCGCCAGCTTCCTTTCGCCTTCGGCCTGGTTGATTTCTGTTGCTCTTGCCACCTCGGCAGGCGTTGCAAACCCAGCGGTCTTCGGCGTCTTGGGTCTGGTCGTAGTGCTCTTGGTTGGACTGGTTCTCTTGATGCAGGTTGAGCCAAACCCAGAGGTGCTAAACGATCTTCAGGAAGAACTCGCCGAGTAGAACCGCCAAAGCGGCCGGTAAGCGCAGCGACTAAATAGCCTGCTCTAGCGGGTCATTGCCAACGTCGGTCTTATAGAAGTTCAGGTAGCTGCGTGAGGCTGTTGGCCCGCGCTGCCCCTGATAACGCGAGTTGTACTTGGCAGAACCGTAAGGCGTCTCGGATGGTGATGACAGCTGGAAGAAACACAGCTGCCCAATCTTCATGCCCGGCCAGAGTTTAATCGGCAGGGTTGCACAGTTTGAAAGCTCAAGCGTCACGTGACCGTTGAAACCCGGGTCAACGAACCCGGCGGTCGAGTGGGTTAGCAAGCCGAGACGACCGAGCGAAGACTTGCCCTCGAGGCGAGCCGCGATGTCATCTGGAAGCGACACAAATTCAAAGGTCGAACCGAGCACGAACTCACCCGGGTGCAAAATAAACGGCTCATCCTTGTTGACCTCAACCAAACGGGTCAGGTCATCTTGCTGCTCGGACGGGTCGATGAAGGCGTACTTGTGGTTGTCGAACAACCTAAAGAAACGATCGAGCCGAACATCCATCGAAGAAGGTTGAAGCAGGTCCATTTCGAGTGGGTCGAGGCCAATGCGGCCGGCTTCGATTTGGCTACGGATATCGCGATCTGACATAAGCATGTCAATAGGTTAGCGGTTCTAAGCGAACCCACCCAGAATCGCCTCGATAAGGCAGACTAGTTCTATGACTGTTCGGGCCGCCTTTAATGCCGCAAGAAGGCGCGCCCTGCGCGATGGAGTTCTGCCAAACCTAGACCTGCTGCCCAAAAAGTCACTGCCGATTTTCGCTAGCGCACTGACCATGCGCCTTGGTCACGTTTACGGTCGATGGATAGACCGCCTAGCCGACGCCGAATGGGGCCTCACCGGCCCTCGGCTCATGTTGGTCGTCATGCTCTATCGCCAGGGGGAGCTTGCCATGGGCGAGGCCGCCGACATCATGGATGTGACCCCTCGGGCTATCACCCGCTTGGTCGACGGTTTGGAGAAAGACGGCTTTGTCACCCGCCAGCCGAGCAAAGAAGATAAGCGCTCGATGATGCTCGACGTCACACCCAAGGCCAAGGAACTAGCCAAGCGCCAGATGCCAAAGCATGAGGCCAGGGTTCAGGAGCTTTTTAGCGTCTTTAGCGACGCGGAACTAAAAACCATGATTGAGTTTCATCACCGACTGCAACACCGACTGCACGCGCTTGATAAAGATGAGGGGACACCATGATTCAGGATTTTCTAGACTTTAGCGACCGACTGACCGCTTCGCTAAGCGAGCGCGATGACGTGCTCGGGCTCATTTTTCTTGGTTCGGCAGCGCAGACCGACCGTGTCGACGAATGGTCTGATCACGACTTCTTTGTGATCGTGAAAGACGGGAACGCCGAGCAACTGCGCCAAGACCTCAGCTGGCTGCCGGATCACAACCAGATCGTGATTAGCCCGCGCGAGACCCAGCACGGTCTAAAGGTTGTCTACGAAGACGGCCACGTGCTCGAGTTCGCGGTCTTTGATAATCACGAGCTAGACACCGTGACCGCGAACGTTTTCGTGGTTACCATCGACCGCGACGATATCTTCAAGCGCATTGATGCCGCGGCGCAACGCTCCGTGCCGAAGCCGGTTGATGAAAAAACCGAGTTCGAGCTCTTTTTGAGCCAGCTGCTGATTGGGGTTGGTCGTGCCAGACGGGGCGAGACCCTAACCGCCGGGCAGTTCATTCGCGCCTACTGCGTAAACCACGTGCTTGGTTTGCTGCGCATCTGGGCGGCACCGATTGCCGGAACCGAAACCGGTCAAGACAGCTTCAATCGCTTCCGTCGTTTCGAATGGCAGCACCCCGAGCTAGCGGCTCGGCTCGAGGAACTGCAGCAGTTGCCCGTCGAGGCCTCGGCCAAGGGACTGCTTCACCTGGTGCTAGAAATCGGCGCGGATTCGCTAAGCGATGAGCAGCTGCATCAGGTTTACGTGGTGCGACACCGACTGGGCTGGCGCGCTTAGTGCCCGATGCCGAACCTGGCGTAAAGCTTTTTCATCCATCGTGGTGCCCACCAGTTAGCCTCGCCAAACAATCGCATCAGCGCCGGCACCAGTAGGGCTCGAACCACGGTTGCATCGAGCAGGATTGCGAAGGCGATTCCAAGGCCAAGCATCTTCATGATGCTCACCCCGCTGGTGGTGAAGGCGAAAAAGCTGAAGGCCAAAACCAAAGCGGCAGCCGTGATGATGCGGCCGGATTTTTGCAAGCCGATGGATACCGAGTCGATGGTTGAAAGCCCGGCATCGTGCTGCTCTTTGATGCGGCTAAGCAAAAACAGTTCGTAGTCCATCGAGAGGCCAAAGGCCATGACAGCAACCAAAACCATTGATGACGCGTCGATGGTTCCGGTGGTCTGGAAGTCACCAACCAGCCAGTGGAGGTTGCCGTCCATAAAGACCCAGGTGAGGAACCCGAGGGTGGCACCGAGTGAAAGCACGTTGAGAATGACAGCCTTGATTGGCAAAATCACGCTGCCGGTGAAAAGGAAGAGCAGAACCAGAGTGCTCAACACAATCCAGGTCAGAGCTAGCGGAATGTTGTTGCTGATGCCAAGCATCGAGTCGGTGTAGATTGCCGCCGAGCCACCAACCTCGATGGTCGCAAAATCATTGGTAAGTTTTCTGATTTCGACGGTGAGTGCAAAACCCTCTGGGCTGCGCGGTTCGAGGTCGCCCACCGCAGAAATCTTCTCGAACTTGCCCTTGGCATAGTTGCTAAACAGTGGCGCGGCAGCGGTGTTCAACTTGCCATTTATGGCCACACCGGCGGTGCTTTGCACGCGAACCACATGCTTGATCTTCGATAGGGCGATCGTGTATTCGCTGATTTGCTTGGCGCTGGCCTCGGTGACTAGAACCTCGATCGGGCTGCCTTCGCGGCCATCGAAGCGATCACGAATGACATCGCTGGCAACCACGACGCGGTTATCCTTTGGCAAGATTCGGTCGTCGACCTGACCGAAGACAACTCCGCTAGCCAGGCTCATCAGCCCGCCAAGACCCAAAAGCACAACTAAAAGAACCGCGGTTGGTCTTTTCATAACGAACCGGGCGATTTTCTCCCAGGCGCCGTTTTCTTTCGGCGCTAGGTTGCCCCGCAGCACCTTGCCCTTGTTGATGCGGTCTCCAAGCAGGTTCAACAGGGCAGGTAGCGCAATCACGGCGCCGCCGATTGCTAACACGACCGCCGAGAGCCCGGCCCAAGCAAAAGACCTAAGGAAGTACTGGGGGAAGAAGGCCATTGCAACCAGAACCACGCCAACGGTTAGGCCAGAGAAAAACACGGTTCGGCCGGCAGTTTGAATGGTCTTTTCAACCGCCTGAGGCACGGCGTGGCCAGCGGCTCGTTCCTCCCTAAATCGATTCACCATCAAAAGTGCGTAGTCGATTCCAAGGCCTAGCCCCAAACCGGTTATCAGGTTGATCGAGAAAACCGAGGTGTCGGTGAACAGGGTGAGCACCCAAATCACGAAGAAGCTACCGAGGATAGACGCTCCGGCAACCAGGAACGGCAACCCGGCGGCAACTAGGGAACCAAAAACAAAGACCAGAAGCAGAACGGTCAGCGGCACCGCAAAACTCTCGGCCCTGGTCAGGTCGGTCGATATGACGCCGTTTAGTTCAGCCGTGATTGGTGCCAAGCCGGCCACGTAAACCCGGGCGGTTTTATATTGCTTGTCAAAGGTGTCTTGCAAGATTTTCGCTGGCACCGATTGCTTGATTTTGTCGTCCAGGTTGACAAAGAAATAAGCCGCCTTGGAATCGGTTGAGCGCAGGCTGGCTGGCTGACCGAGGCTGTAATAACTGCTAACGCCATCGACCCCGGCAACCGCTTTGATCTCTTTGGTCAGAGATCGGGCTGTCTTTAGGCTGCTTGGTGCATCGACGCCGGCGGCAAAATCGGCAATGATGACCACTTCGGCAATGGACTGCCCGTAGGTGTCTTGCAAGACTTTGGTGACCGAGGCCGATTGTGAGCCTGGGTCGTCATAGCCACCACCCTTGAGCCCGTCGAAAGCCTGAAACCCCCAAATGGTGGAAAGCAAAACCAACCCGAGAAAGCCATAAAGCGATAGCTTGCTATAGCGAACTACTAATGCACTTAGTTTCTTCATGATTAAAACTGCCGTTCTGAACAAGTGTTTATGCGTCAGGCCACAAATGCGATTGGCATTTGTGGGATGATTCCCCTTATGGACAGCCTACGCAGAACCCGCTCTATTTACTTCTTTTCTCTTGCCGCAATTGGCGTAATAACCGCATGGCTGTTCAACGGCCTGGCTGTAATGCGCGGCGAGGACTACCTGAAGGCTTGGTTTGGAACTTCGGTTGACTGGGTGCTCTCGGCCGATCTGCTCATCGTGGCAATCGCCGGCTCAAGCTTCATGATCATCGAGGGCCGCCGCCTGGGCATGCGCCGCATCTGGCTTTATCTGGTGCTCGCCGGCATCACCGCGATGGCCTTCGTGTTTCCACTCTTTCTTGCCATGCGCGAGCGCGCTCTCGCGCGCCTCGAAGCCGCGAGTGGCAAAATCGAAACTTTCCACTTGGATAATCGACGCATCGATGTCTTGGTTCCGGCCGACCTCGGGCCCGATACCCCCGTGCTCGTGATGCACGACGGCAAGGGTTTGCTAGTCTATAAGAAGCTCACCTGGAACGGCCAGAACTGGCAGATACCCGAGGCCATCTCCAGCGGTCGAGTCAAAGCACCTGGTCGCACACCGCTGGTTGTCGGAGTCTTCATCGACGAAACCAAGGGGCGCTTCAACGAGTTGGCCCCCGAAGACATTTTGGCGAGGCACCCGGAATTCTGGACTCAGATTGACGAGGTGCTCTTGCCTGCCGACCGCACCTTCCGCGGCAACGATTACCAGGATTTTCTTGCGTCGCGCTTGCTGCCATCCATCGCAGAAAAATACGGAATTGAGCTAGACCGCAACCGCACCGCAATCGGTGGGGCCAGCATGGGGGGTCTTGCCACGCTTTACGCTTTGGGTCGACACCCCGAGGTTTGGGGCGCTGGGCTTGCTGTCTCAACCCACTGGCCACTCGGCGGCGAGGTAATGGCAAGCGAGTTGGCTGCCGCGCTGCCTATTGGTGACGGGCAACTGATTTGGCAGGACTGCGGAACCCTTGATGTTGATGCGCCTTATTTGCCGGTGCAGCTCAAGTTTGTCGAGGCTCTAGAAAAGCGCGGGCTGAAGCGCGATGTTGATTTTGCCGCCAGCGTCTTTGCCGGCACCGGTCACAACGAAAACTGGTGGGCGGCCAGGGTGCACCTGCCGATTAACTGGTGGCTAAACCGCTAAAAGAGTTCGCCCGGTTTCTGGGGAACATGTTTAGCGGCGCTCATGAAGCGAACCACGTCTTGATCGACCATGATGTCGTTCATGCGAATCGCTCGGGTTAGATAGAGCCCCTCTAGCGACCTGACCCGGCTGAGGGCAACGTAGGTTTGGCCCGGGCTAAAAGCGCCGCGACCCATGTCGATGATGACCTCGTCATACGTTTGACCCTGCGCCTTGTGAACCGTCACGGCCCAGGCTAGCCGCAGCGGAATCTGCTGGAACTCGGCAACCGGCACCGCAACCAAAACCTCTTTCGGGTTTCCGGTCTTCGGGTCTTCTTCGTAGTCGACCTCGTAGCGCACCTTTTCCCAGGTGGAGCGACCAACCTCGAAGGTTTCGTTTTCGACCTCGACCAAGACCATCTCGCCGCTTGGCAGATCAACCACGCGCCCGATGGTTCCGTTGACCCAGCGCTTAATCGTGAGGCCCTCTGAGGTTTTCAGTTTGCTCGAGTCGTCGTTTTTAATGAACATGACCTGAGCGCCAACCTTGAGCTCAAGGGTTTGGTCAGCCGGCAGGGTGCGACCAAAGGCCTGCATGTCTCCGGCGCCAAAAACCGCCGCGAACTGCTTCGGTTTGGTGGTTAGTCGGCTAAGTCTGGTGCTGTTCACCGAGTTAACGGTTTCGTTCACGGTTGCCAAACGAATCACGTCGTCGCTCTGGGCAAAACGATTGCCGGCCGCGTTTAGGTGATCGAGCATCTCTTGAGTGGCATTCCCGACTCGAATCGCATTCAGAATGTCTTTGAAGTGCTCGTCGTTCTGCCGAAAGATCTCGGAAAGTTCATATCGCTCGAGCGAATCATCGCGCCAGACGTGAGCGTCGAAGAACCAGTTGCTCTGATAGTTTTCGCCCATGTAGGCACGCTCGGTTGGGTTGCCCGGCACGGGTGCCAGCTGATACGGGTCGCCAAACATCACAACCTGCGCGCCACCGAACGGCTCTTTGCGTCGGCCCCGGGCAATGCCCATCGCCTTGCTCATGCCATCCATCAAATCGGCGTTGACCATCGAAACCTCGTCGATGACCAACATGTCGATGGCCCCCAAAACCTCTCGCGTGCGTTTGCCCATGTGGTGCGACAGGTTTTGCTCGCCCAAAATACCAAACGGAAACCCAAACAGACTATGGATAGTAGCGCCGCCAACGTTTAGCGCCGCCACCCCGGTGGGTGCACAAACCGCGGTCTTCTTGTTGGTGTTTTCGATCAGAAAGTTCAGCAGGGTTGATTTACCCGTGCCGGCTCGACCCGTCACAAAGATATTGTTTTCGCTGGTTTCGATGTACTCAAAGAGCGCGCGCTGCTCTTTGGATAGTTCAACGTTTTGCATCATTATTCGCCTCGGGCCTTAGATCTGGCATCGCGGGCGGCAAGCCTTGCGAGCATTTCATTGTAATCTTCAATGTCTTTGTTTCCGCTGCGGTCGGAGGCGCGATCGAGTCTGGTCGAGACTCGCTTATCGGTTCTGGCCCACTGAATCGAAACGATGAGGGTTAGCGCAGCGGTCGGCAACTCGCCAATACCCCAGGCGATTCCGCCTCCGGTCTGTTGGTCATCGACCGGGCTCTGACCCCAGGTGCGGCCCATCGCGCCGAACCAGTCCGCAACCAGCAAACCCTGACCCATCATGAGCGAGAGACCAAAGAAGGCGTGGAAGGCGAGGGTGACAATCAACAGGATCAAACGGATTGGGTAATCCTGACGGCTCGGGCCAGGGTCAATACCGATAATGGCCTGCACGAACAGGTAGCCGGTGATCAAGAAGTGCACCGTCATCCACTCGTGCCCGATGTGTTCCCTTACCGCCCAGCCGAATATCGGGGTGAAGTAAAACACCACGAGCGAGCTGGCAAACAACCCGGCGGCAACCAGCGGGTGAGAGATGAACTTGGCGTACTGGGTGTTTACCGCCCAAAGCACCCATTCACGAAGGCCTCTGGATGCGTCCTGCCGCTTCTCAGTGGCTCGAAGCAAAAGGGTTACTGGCGCGCCAGGAACCAGAAAGACCGGAACCGCCATGGTCAACATCATGTGGGCAATCATGTGGATGCTGAACAGGTATTCCGAGTAGGCGTTTAGCGCACCCGAGGTTATGTAGGTCAAAAGCATCATGCCAAGAACCCAAGACACGGTGCGCGCCACGGGCCACTTATCGCCACGACGGGTCAGCCGATAAACGCCGAACAGGTAGGCAAAAACACCGAGTGCCGCAACGATTATCCATAGTAGGTCTGGCTTCCACTGCGTGAAATAGCTGACCCAGGTTAGCTCTGGTGGCAGCGGTTCGCCGGTGAGGATCTGCGCCGGGGTCAAGGTGCCAATCGGAGTTGGATTGAGTGGTGGCGCGGTGCGGCTGAGGGCGCTTGCCAAGCCGATAGCGATGCCCATCAGCGACAGTTCTGCGATGGCTAGGCGCCAGAAAGTTGCGGTGCGTTTGGTGTCGGTGGCAAAGCGACCGAGGATTCGGCGGCGGTACAGGGCACCAAAAATACCGAGCAAAAGCAGCACTGCCGATTTGAGAAGCACGATGCTGCCGTAGCCGGTGAACAGGTCGGCCGGGCCGCGCAGGCGCAGGGTTGCCGAAGCCACGCCGGTGACCGCAACCACCGCAAAGGCGAGCAGGGCGAGGGTCGAATAGCGCTTGGTGATCTTGGCAGCCAGGGCGGTATCACTTGGTCTAAGAACCAGCAGGGCAAACAGCCCACCCACCCAGACGGTGACGGCAACCAGGTGCAAACCGAGCGAGTTCACGGCCATGGCATGGCCGGCGGTGCCGGCGGCGTGCCCGGTGAGCGCCAAAGGAACCAGGCCGGCAAGGGCGATGGCAGCCGAAATGCCGGTGCCGGTTAGACCCCCAACGGCCAAAAGCAAGAGGCTAAGCAACAGCCCAACCAAAAGGTTTAGGGCCAGGTATTTACCAAGTTCGATTTGGGTCGCAAACAGCCAGAGGCCACTCGAAAAAGTTTGATCGAAGGCGAGCTGTGAGCCGGTCACCGAAAGATAGCTGAACAACAGGTTGGCAACGCCAAAGAGCGCCCAGCCGGACGCACCGATGGCAGCCAGGTTTAGGGCGCGGCGCAAGAGGGCCGAACCCTCGGTGAGTGGCTCGTTTGATTTGGCCGGTTGGTCGAAGGCGAAGGCCGCCAATACCAACGTGCCGATAGTAAGCGCCATCGAAAGGTTGAGCGCCGCCTTGACGATGGGAAGACCAAAGCGCACCGCAGGCCCCGGGTCACCAAGCAAAATCGGTTCTGCGCCGCCGCCGATAAACAACCCGGCCACCGTTGCCGAAACCAAAGCCAGCATCAAGCTCAACAGTGTTGCAATGATTGCAACAGTGCCAACACGCCTTGGTTTGGTTTGGGTTAGGGTTGACACCCTTTAAGCCTAGGCTGTGGCGGGCTCGGTTGGGTGGCTAACGCCAAAACCTCGGGAAAAACCGCTGGGTGCGCTTCAGGTAATCCGCATACTCCGGGTGCTGAGCGGCAAGAAGTTGTTCCTCCCATTTGGCCTTATAGGTAAATAGGAAATAGAGGCCAATCAAAAAGATCACATGTGGCAAAACGCCAGCAAATAGCACCTGCGCAACACCGAGAATCAGGATGGCGGTGTAAATCGGGTGTCTAATGCGCTTATAGACCCCGGTGGTCACCAAGCGGTTGTCTTCCTTGGGAACCGGATTGGCAGTGAGTGAACCACCCAGGTCGCGAAAGGCGAAGACCAACAAGAGGCCGGCGGGAATCAGCAACGCGACACCAACCACATCCATCGCCGCTTGAATCGGCCAAACCAGCATCGTCGGCGTGAAGATCAGACCCGCCAAGAGAAGAAACTGCACTGCCACCAAAAGGTTGCCCTTATTTTTATCGCTCATAGGTTCAGGTTAAAGCAAAGAGGGCGCTGGCCGCAGCCAACACCCTCTTTTGAAAAAACCGAATTACTTGACGGCTGCCTTTAGCTTGCTGCCTGCTGAAACCTTTACGGTGTTAGCTGCTGCAATCTGAATGGCGGCGCCGGTCTGAGGGTTGCGACCGGTGCGGGCTGCACGGTGACCCTTCTCTACTGAAAGCCAACCTGGGATGGTGACCTTTTCACCCTTTGCAACCTCGGCTGCAATGGTTTCGAAGATTGCGTCAACAACTCCGTTTACAGTGGCCTGTGATGCGCCAGTGTGCGCAGCAACTGCTGCTACTAGTTCACTCTTGTTTAGTGACATTTGAGTCCCTCCTGGACCTAAGACGTTTTATGACGTTCTGTCGCTTACAACTTACAAGGGTTTGAGGGTCTTGAACAGACCCTTCTCGGCGTGTTGCCCTTTATTTATAAAGAAAACCCGCCATCCAACTAGTGAATGACGGGTTTTCAAAAGACTTGTCTGACTGTTACCAGCTTGACTTGGTGATGCCCGGAAGCTCACCCTTGTGTGCCATGTCGCGGAAGCGAACACGTGAAACACCGAACTTGGCGAGCACACCACGTGGGCGGCCGTCAATGGCGTCACGGTTGCGCAGGCGAACCGGTGAGGCGTTGCGTGGAAGCTTCTGCAGACCCAAACGGGCCGCTTCGCGCTCTGCATCGGTTGAGGTTGGGTCAACCAAAGCCTTCTTTAGCGCTAGACGCTTTTCTGCGTAACGCTCAACGATAACTTTGCGCTGCTCGTTGCGTGCAATCTTGCTTTTCTTAGCCATGGGCTTAGCGCTCCTCGCGGAATTCGACGTGCTGACGCACTACTGGGTCGTACTTCTTTAGCACGATACGGTCTGGGTCGTTGCGACGGTTCTTCTTGGTCACATAGGTGTAACCGGTTCCTGCTGTCGAACGAAGCTTGATGATAGGACGGATGTCCTTGTCTTTCTTAGCCATTTAGAGGCTCTCCTTAGATCTTCTCGCCGCGGGCAAGAATCGAAGCAACTACTGCTTCAATGCCGCGAACGTCGATCACTTTGATGCCACGAGCACTCAGCTGAAGAGTTACGTTGCGCTTCAATGAAGGCACGAAGTAAGTCTTCTTCTGGATGTTCGGGTTAAAGCGACGCTTGGTCTTGTTCTGGGCGTGCGAGACTGCGTGGCCGAACTGCGGCTTCTTCTCGGTGACCTGGCAATAAGCTGCCATTTCTTCTCCTTTGGGGCAAGCCCTTTTAGCTCGAGACGAGCGGAGGCTTGTGTTTAGAAAGTTTGGTTGCACTGGGCAACTGCTCAAGTTTAGGCGAGACTTGGGCTCTTAAGCAAGTCAGCCGAGGAAAAAATCAACTTAGACACGCCGAACAGGTGCCAAATATGTCAATTGTGTGGCTGGTATTGCTAAATCCGTGCTCTTTTGCCACGTTTTCGGCCCAAGACTCAACCTTATCGGCTTCGATTTCAACGGTTCGGCCACAGACTCGACAGATTAGGTGGTGGTGGTGGGCGGTGCCGCAGGCGCGATAGAGCAGTTCGCCCTCTTGGGATTGCAATGAATCGGCATCCCCCGACTTAATCAGGTCGGTTAGGGTTCGATAAACCGTTGCAAGCCCGATGGTCGAACCGTGGTTTCGAAGCACCGAGTGTAGCTGCTGGGCGCTGACAAAGCCGGTGGCCTCACTCAATGCGTGGCGCACGGCGTCTTTTTGCCAGGTATTGCGCTTCGGGGTGGCTTCGGCCGCGCTCTTTGGCGCTTGCTCACTCATGCGCCACGCCTGCCCCACTCAATCAGGCGGCAGATTAGGTAAATCAAAAATGAGATCGTGGTCACATAGGGGCTAATCGGCAGCCCGCCACCAAGGGCGAGCAAGATTCCGCCGAGCACTGCCACAAGCGCGAAAGCCACACTGAGCAGGGTTGCCATCAGCGGCGAGGCTGCCACGCGAACCGCGGCCGCGGCCGGGGTCACCAACAGGCTCAAAACCAACAGCGCACCGACCACCTGCACACTGGCTGCCACGGCCAGACCCAAAAGCAACATGAAGACGATGGATAGCGCCCTGGTCGAGACTCCTCTGGCCGCTGCGACCTCGGGGTCGACGCTCGCAAAGTTCAGTGGCCGCCAGATCAGCAGCAGGGTGAGGATTACGGCGGCGCAAATGGCAATCAACCAGATGAGTTGCGGGTCGTCGACCGCGATTATCTGACCGGTTAGCAGACCAAACTTATTTGAGGCTCGACCCTCATAGAGGGCAAGCGCCAAGATTCCGGCTCCGAGACCGGCCGGCATGAGAACTGCGATTATCGAGTTGCGGTCTTTGGCCTTATTGCCGAGGGCTCCGATTAGCAGGGCTGCCACAAGCGAGCCGGTGATGGAACCGGCGATTACGTTGGCGCCGAAGAGGAGGGCGAAGGCTGCACCGGCAAAGCTGAGTTCACTGATGCCGTGAACTGCGAAGGACATATCGCGCTTGACCACGAATATGCCGATTAGCCCGCCAACCAAACCGAGCAGGGCCCCCGCAATCAGCGAGTTTTGCACCAGTGGCAGCAACTCGGCAAAGTCGGTGAAGTTGAAGATTCTCGACCAATCAAAATTTGTCATTTACTTCCACTCCTCTTCGGGGTGGTGGTCGTGGTCTTGGGTGCCAAGCACCACGATGCGCCCTTGGTTTCGAACCACGTCAACCTGGGTGCCATAGAGCTCGCTGAGCACCTCGCTGCGCAAAACCTCGTCTGGGGTACCGATGCGAAACTTGCCGTTTGCCAAATAGAGCACTCGGTCAACCAGGTCGAGGATCGGGTTCACATCGTGGGTAACAAAAAGCACGGCCGCGTTGTGCGCGCGACGCTGGTCGTCAATCAGCGCGCTAACCACCTGCTGCTGATGCAAATCCAAAGCGCTTAGTGGCTCATCGGCCAGAATCAAATCCGGTTCGCTGATCACGGCCTGACCAACTCGCATGCGCTGCAGTTCGCCACCGGAAAGTTTGGTGATTGGAGTCTTGGCCAGTTCGCTGGCACCGATGGCCTCAAGGGTTCTGGACACGGCCTGACGTTTGGCCTTTGAAGGCAACGGAATGCCGAAACGATGGCCGTCTAAACCGAGGCCAATCAGGTCGCAGGCGCGAAGGGTGCTTGCCGGGTCGACCGCTCTGGATTGCGGAATGTAGCCGACTTTGCGACTGGCAATCGGCTTGCCCTGCATCAGAATTTGCCCACCGGTTAGTTCTTGCTGGCCCAGGATTGCCTTGAGCAAACTGGATTTACCAGAGCCGTTCGAGCCAATCACGGCAATGAACTCATGCGGTTGAACCTCGAGGTCAAGGCCGGTCCAGAGCGTGTGCTCACCGAACGCCAGTGAGGCGTCTTTGATTGATAGCAGCGGTTGCTGGCTCATGTGCACCCTAGAAGACTATTGGCAACGTGTACAGGGTCATGACTAATCTTCTGTTCTGTTGCATCCAGCCCATGAAGGTCCCACCGCCGGGCATGTTTTCGCTGAAGGTGATTATTGGCACTTCGGCTGATTTGGCCCAGGCTCGAATTTCTTCAATCTGCGGCGTGCTCTGCTGGGCGTTCAGGCTAAGGACCCAAACGGCTCCTGCCTTTTGGTTGCGCACGGAAGCGAAGGTGACTTGCAATTGCCGCATGGTGGCCACCGAAATATCGGTCCCGTTGAGACTGGCCTGACGAAGCCCTGCAGGGGTTAGATCTTTGACGAACGGGTTGAGCATGCGAAAGCCGACGCTTTCGGTTTGAATCAGGTTTAGCGGTTTTGCGCCACCCTTAATGAAGGCAGCGGCAAGCTCGGCCTTGATCTCGCCCTGAAGTTTGGCTAGCCCGGCATCGACCATGGCAAGTGCCGCCGCAACCTCGGCTGTCGGGGTTTCGGCGCGAATCAACGTGCGGATTCGTTCGGCGATTCGAACGGCATACCCCGAGACCAGTTTCAGGTCGTACCAAACGTGCGGGTCGTCGACCGAGTATCCATCGCTGTTTTGCACAGTGGTATTTTTTGGGTCCAGCTGCAACACCCGGCTGTCTGGCAGGTGACTGGCGCCCGTCAGTTGCTTCATGAAGTTGTCGTAGCCGTTGCCAACATAGATTGCCAGATCGGCTTTTGAAACTGCCAGTTGGTCTCTTGCCGAAGCCTCAAACTCGTGTGGGTCTTGGGTTGGTTTATTGACGATGGATGTGACCTGCACCGCACCATTCGCGATTTCGTCAACTATTGCGCCCCAGACCGCGGTCGAGGTGGTGACACGAACGACGCCGTCTTTTGCCGGGTCAACCTGGGAGCAGCCGGTTAGTGCCACCGTGAGTGCAAGAGTGATGGAGATCGCAAGGGTGCGAGGCTTTTTGTTCATAGCACCGACTCTACCTTATTGATAATGATAGTCAATACGGTGAACGAAACTGAGGAAACCCTAAGGTTTTGGCTCAACCTTTTTGCGTGGCGCGCGCTTTCTTGGTTTTACAACGGGCTTATCAAGCTCTTCGACTTCGGCCTCGAGCAGGCCGGTGACGTAGCCGCTGCGCACCGAAGTTCTAACCGTGGCTGCTCGGTAAACCTCGGCGGCCGTTAGCGGTTCTGGTGATTTTAAATCGGCAACAATCTTGGCTTCCGTTTCGCGAGCTGCCGTGGCCTTGGCGCGCCCAACCGAAACCATCGCCATGCAAGCAACCACGTACGAGGCGGCTTGCATCGTCGATAAATCGCTGCTGAGGAACCAATCCAGGCTCAGCTTTGCTCCGCGGGCGACCGCAAAGAAAATCTGGGAAACCGATCCCGCCAAAACCGCCCAAGCTGCTGCGTTGATAAACCGTCCATCGAAAAACGCCAAACCAATCATGGTTAGCGGAACGGCGATGATGATGCCGAATAGTGTCGCGTTGAACCCAGGCAGCCAATCCTCGTTTGGCAGATCAATCAGCATGGGCACGTTGAGCCCGGCCGCGATAAACACGAATAGGGCCGCAATCGCGTACTCAATTTTTGATTTCAAGGTATTCCCCGCAGGTCTGGTTGATTAGTCGAGCAGCAGAGCCGGTTCTTCGATTACCGAAGCCACGTCTTGCACGAATCTGGATGCCACGTCGCCATCGACAACGCGGTGATCGAAGGTGGCACCGATGGTGGTCACCTGACGAATCTGAATCTCATTGTTGACGACCCACGGCTTTGGTCTGATTGAACCGAGAGCCACGATTCCAACCTCGCCCGGGTTCAAAATCGGGGTGCCGGTGTCAACACCGAAGACACCGATGTTGGTGATGGTGATGGTTCCATCTTTCATGTCGGCCGGAGTTGTTCTGCCTTCGCGAGCTGTGCCAGCCAAAAGCTCGATCGCCCTGGCTAGCTCAAGCATCGACATCTTGTCGGCGTCCTTGATGTTTGGAACAATCAAGCCACGCGGGGTAGCCGCTGCGATTCCAAAGTTCACAAAGTTGTGCACGATGATTTCTTCATCGGTCCAGGTTGAGTTCACGGTCGGGTTGCGACGCACCGCCCAAATCATTGCCTTGGCCATGATCAACAGCGGGGTCACCTTTACGCCGGCAAAATCGGTCGAGGCCTTGAGGCGCTTGACGTATTCCATGGTGCGCGTGGCATCGACATCAACAAAGATGCTCACGTGAGGTGCGGTGAAAGCCGACTGAACCATTGCGCTGGCAATTGCCTTGCGAATTCCTTTAACTGGGATGCGCTCTTCGCGCGCCGAAGGCGCGGCCGGAGTGCTGAGGTTACGAAAGACGCTGGCTTGGGTGGCGGCGCCAACCACGTCTTCGCGAGTGACCTCCCCTTGAGCGCCACTGGCCACGACCGAGCTCAGGTTCACACCTAGGTCTTTGGCGAGCTTGCGGATTGGGGGCTTTGCCAAAACGTTGTCGTCTGAAGAACCGGCCTGGGCTAGCACCGGGGCAGCGATGACAGGGCTTGAAACAGCCGGGCTGGCGACAACGGGGCTCGCGGCTGGAGTTGCCGCGCGTGGGCGGCGACGGGTGGCCGCGCCGTGACCGGCCGCCACTCCATAGCCAACCAGGTTTGGGGTTTTCTCTTCGGTTGAAACCGAAGCGGCGGTGTCGGCGACCAACTGATGTGCCGAGGCGGCCGAAACGGCGGCGGCTGCATTTGCAACGGGGCTGGTGGTGGCTCCGACGGCGCCATCCGAGACGGTTGCAGAAATGATTGGTTTTCCGACCTCAACCGTGTCGCCTTCGGCATACAAAAGTTCTGAGACCACGCCGGCAAACGGGCAGGGTAGTTCAACCAGTGACTTGGCGGTTTCGATCTCGACGATTACCTGGTTGACCGAGACGGTATCGCCCGGCTTGACCTTCCAAGAGACGATTTCGGCCTCGGTTAGACCCTCGCCGACATCCGGCAGGTTGAAGAACGCAAGCTGAGTCATGCGGATTCCTTATCTAGTAGGCCAAAGAGCGGTCGACGGCTTCGAGAATGCGGTCGGCATCTGGAAGGAAGATCTCTTCGAGTTTGGCAGGT
>CANCKM010000022.1 GCA_947378555.1 Microbacteriaceae bacterium | reverse complement strand
TTTTGAATGACATCGAAGTATCCATCGACAATGACGTCAAGCAGGCCCCAAAGTAAGAAGGCAACGCCGTGCTCGGCCAGCACAACCGATTCGTCCCAGCGCTTGGTGACGGCCGCGATGTCAAAGCTTTCGTCGCGGCGCACGGTGATTAGGCCGTGATCGGTGACGAACACCGAAAGTTCGGCGGTGCTCAGCTGATCAGTTTCGGTGTCAAACATCGCGTGATAAGCGTTGATAAAAAGATGCGTATCGTAGTGCTCGAGTTTTGGTCTTTGCCGCCCCGAAAAGGCATCGCTCACCGCAAGTTCGTGAAGTTCTAACTCGAACCCCAGCTCTTGCAAATCCGCTTCGCTCGGGTTGACCAAATCCAGCCAGAAAACCAACGAGTGCTCATGCTTGAGTTCTGACACCCCCGACAGCGTCAAACTCTCATCGGTGAGCAATCCGTCGCGATATATTCTGCTTCTCTGCACGCCTTTATCCTAGGCGCTTGAGGGTTTTTAGGCGGATTCGAGGTTTAGACTTGAACCATGTCTAGCAACATGAAACCACGCAGCCACGCCGTCACTGACGGCATCGAACGCACCGCAGCCCGAGGCATGCTCCGCGCTGT
This sequence comes from Microbacteriaceae bacterium, assembly GCA_947378555.1. GTDB lineage: Bacteria > Actinomycetota > Actinomycetes > Actinomycetales > Microbacteriaceae > Rhodoluna. The sequence goes on along the minus strand of CANCKM010000022.1, from coordinate 21,883 downwards.
CGGAATGGGCGACGAAGACTGGATTAAACCCCAGATTGGTGTCGCAAGTTCATGGAACGAGGTGACCCCCTGCAACCTTTCGCTCGACCGTCTGGCCGATGCCGCGAAGATGGGCGTTCACGCGGCCAAGGGTTACCCACTCGAGTTTGGAACCATCTCGGTTTCGGACGGTATCTCGATGGGCCACGAGGGCATGCACTTCTCACTCGTCTCGCGCGAGGTAATCGCCGACTCGGTTGAAACCGTCATGCAGGCTGAACGCCTCGATGGCTCCGTTTTGCTTGCCGGTTGCGATAAGTCACTGCCCGGCATGTTGATGGCTGCTGCCCGCCTAGACCTAGCGTCGGTATTTTTGTATGCCGGAACCATTGCTCCGGGCTGGGTAAAGCTCACTGATGGAACCGAAAAAGAAGTGACCATCATTGACGCCTTCGAAGCCGTTGGTGCTTGCAAGGCCGGCAAGATGTCACTCGAAGACCTCGACCGCATTGAGCGCGCAATCTGCCCGGGCGAGGGTGCCTGTGGCGGAATGTACACCGCAAACACCATGGCTTCGGCCGCCGAAGCGCTTGGCATGAGCCTTCCTGGTTCGGCATCGCCACCGGCAGCCGACCGCCGCCGCGACAACTGGGCTCACCGCTCGGGTGAAGCAGTTGTCAACTTGATTTCCAAGGGCATCACCGCACGCGACATCATGACCAAGAAGGCTTTTGAAAACGCAATCGCGGTCACCATGGCTTTTGGTGGTTCAACCAACGCCGTGCTTCACCTCTTGGCAATCGCTCGTGAGGCCGAGGTTGACCTGCAGCTCGATGACTTCAACCGCATCGCCGACAAGGTTCCACACCTTGGCGACCTCAAGCCATTCGGTCAGTATGTAATGGCCGATGTTGACCGCGTCGGTGGCGTTCCAGTGATGATGAAAGCGCTGCTCGATGCAGGCCTAATCCACGGTGACGCGCTAACCGTGACCGGCAAGACCGTCGCCGAAAACCTAGCCGGAATCAACCCGCCTGACCCAGACGGCAAGATTATCCGCGCCATGAACAACCCGATTCACAAAACCGGTGGCATCGCAATCTTGCGTGGCTCAATGGCTCCCGAGGGTGCCGTTGTGAAGACCGCAGGTTTTGACCTCGAGGAGTTCACCGGCCCAGCTCGCGTCTTTGAGCGCGAAGCAGCTGCGATGGATGCGTTGACCGAGGGCAAGATTCTCGCCGGTGACGTGATCGTGATTCGCTACGAAGGCCCGAAGGGCGGCCCGGGTATGCGCGAGATGCTTGCCATCACCGGAGCAATCAAGGGTGCCGGGCTTGGCAAAGATGTATTACTCTTAACGGACGGACGATTCTCAGGCGGCACAACCGGCCTTTGCATCGGACACATTGCACCAGAGGCGACCGACGGAGGTCCGATTTCTCTGGTACGCGATGGAGACTTAATTCGAGTCAACATCGCTGCTCGTTCGCTCGAACTACTCGTTGAGCCAGAAGAGCTGGTTGCCCGGAAAGCAGATTGGGCACCCCTTCCACCGCGCTATACCCGAGGCGTGCTCGCGAAATATTCAAAGCTGGTTCACTCTGCAGCAGAGGGTGCCTACTGCGGTTAGTTCGCCTTTCAAATCAGCATTTCTTACTGATTCACATGAAGCAACGAGGATGAATCCCCATGGCAAATGAAATTTTGACCGGAGCTCAGGCGATAGTTCGCAGCCTTGAGCTTTTGGGCATTGAACACATATTCGGTCTGCCCGGCGGAGCAATCCTGCCGACTTATGACCCTCTGATGGATTCCACAAAGATCCGTCACATTTTGGTGCGCCACGAACAGGGTGCCGGCCACGCTGCCGAAGGTTATGCCTCGGCCAGCGGAAGGCTTGGAGTTTGCATTGCAACCTCTGGCCCGGGAGCCACAAACCTGGTCACGGCAATCGCCGATGCCCACATGGACTCGGTTCCGCTTTTGGCCATTACCGGACAGGTGAACTCGCAGGCCATCGGAACCGACGCCTTCCAAGAGGCCGATATCGTTGGCATCACGATGCCAATCACCAAGCACTCGTTTTTGGTTACCAAGGCCGCCGACATTCCAGAGGTTCTGGCTGCCGCGGTTTTGATTGCAACCACCGGCCGCCCTGGCCCGGTCTTGGTTGACATCACCAAGGATGCCCAAAACGGCAAGGCCGAGTTCGTTTGGCCTCCAAAGGTTGACTTGCCAGGCTACAAGCCGGTTACCAAACCGCACGGCAAGCAGATTCAGGCCGCCGCACAAATGATCGCGGATTCTAAGAAGCCGGTGCTCTATGTCGGAGGTGGCGTCATTCGTGCCGGTGCCCACAAAGAACTAGCCAGACTCGCGAAAATCATTGGCGCACCGGTTGTGACCACGCTGATGGCCCGCGGCGCCTTCCCAGATTCCGACCCACAAAACCTCGGCATGCCGGGTATGCACGGCACCGTTCCAGCGGTTACCGCCCTGCAAAAGGCCGATTTGCTGATCACCTTGGGTGCTCGATTCGATGACCGAGTCACCGGAGACGTGAAGAGCTTTGCGCCAACCGCCAAGGTTATTCACGTTGACATCGACCCGGCCGAAATCGGCAAGATTCGCTTTGCCGATGTGCCAATCGTTGGCGATGCCAAAGAGGTCATCTCAGAGTTGAACGAAGAGCTCACCAACCTACTAAAGGGTGCAATGCCAGACATTGCCGACTGGTGGGTTTTTGTGAACGGCCTCAAAGAGCGCTACCCACTTGGCTACAGCGATCCAGAAGACGGCAAACTTTCACCGCAGCACGTGATTCAGCGCATCGGTGAGCTAAGCGGCCCGGAGGCAATCTTTGCCGCCGGAGTCGGACAGCACCAAATGTGGTCGGCGCAGTTCATCAAGTACGAACGACCAAACGCTTGGCTCAACTCGGGTGGTGCCGGAACTATGGGTTACTCGGTGCCGGCAGCCATGGGTGCCAAAGTTGCTCAACCAGATCGCCTGGTGTGGTCAATTGATGGCGATGGATGTTTCCAGATGACCAACCAGGAGTTGGCCACCTGTGCCATCAACAACATTCCTATCAAGGTTGCAATCATCAACAACTCCTCGCTTGGAATGGTTCGCCAGTGGCAGACGCTGTTCTATAACCAGCGCTACTCAAACACCGACCTGCACACCGGAACCGACACCATCATGATTCCGGACTTTGTAAAACTCGCCGAGGCCTACGGTTGCCTTGGAATCCGAGTCGAAAAAGAAGAAGAGATTGACGCCGCCATCAAGTTGGCAATCGAAACCAACGACCGACCAGTGGTGATCGACTTCATCGTCGGTCGTGACGCAATGGTTTGGCCAATGGTTGCGGCCGGCATGGCAAATGACGCCGTGCAGTACGCCCGCGATGCGGCTCCGGTTTGGGATGGTGAGGAGTAAAAATGTCGAAGCACGTTCTATCGCTCTTGGTTGAAGACAAGCCGGGTCTGCTAACTCGCGTTGCCGGACTCTTCGCCCGCCGCGGATTCAACATTGAATCACTCGCCGTTGGAACCTCAGAAATCGAAGGCCTCTCTCGCATCACCGTTGTAGTGACTGTGGAGGGCGCCCCGCTCGAGCAGGTCACCAAGCAACTCAACAAACTCATCAACGTAATAAAGGTGGTTGAGCTCGAGCCAGATCAGGCCGTTCAGCGAGACCACATGCTAATCAAGGTGCGCACCGATGCGGCAACTCGCAGCCAGGTGCTCGAGGCGGTAACCTTATTCAGGGCTCGCGTCATCGACGTCGTGAGCGACGCGCTAATCATTGAAATCACCGGAGACACCGCAAAGTGCACGGCTTTCATCAAGGTTCTCGAACCATACGGCATCAAGGAATTGGTGCAGTCTGGCGTATTGGCTATGGGCCGTGGCTCAAAATCAATCACCGAGAAGGTGCTCAAGTAACCAAAAGCTTTGGTTTGCGCAACAGCGCATCCCAGTTCTAAACCAAGAAAACAAGGAGAAATACATTGGCCGAAATCTTTTACGACAAAGATGCAGACCTCTCGTTGATTCAGAGCCGCAAGGTTGCCGTTATCGGCTTCGGCTCACAGGGTCACGCACACGCGCTCAACCTGAAAGACTCAGGCGTTGACGTTGTTGTGGGCTTGCAAGAGGGTTCAAAATCCAAAGCCAAGGCAGAGGAGCAGGGCCTAAAGGTTCTCACCCCGGCCGAAGCCGCCAAGTGGGCCGACGTTATCGTTGTGCTTGCACCAGACCCACGCCAGCGCGACCTTTACACCGAATCAATTGAGCCAAACCTATCTGCCGGCGACGCCCTAGTCTTCGGTCACGGTTTCTCGATTCGCTACGGTTTCATCACCCCGCCAGCCGACATCGATGTGTTCCTTGTTGCTCCAAAGGGTCCTGGCCACATCGTTCGTCGCGAATACGTCGACGGTCGCGGAGTTCCAAACCTCGTAGCCGTTGAGCAGGACTTCACCGGAAACGCCTTGGCCCTTGGCCTGAGCTACTCGAAGGCTATCGGCGGAACCCGCGCCGGAACCATCAAGACCACCTTCACCGAAGAAACCGAAACCGACTTGTTCGGCGAGCAGGCCGTTCTCTGCGGTGGCGCTTCACAGCTCATCCAGTACGGTTTCGAAACCCTAACCGAAGCTGGCTACCAGCCTGAGGTTGCCTACTTCGAGGTTCTACACGAGCTAAAGCTAATCGTTGACCTAATGTACGAAGGTGGCATCGCCAAGCAGCGCTGGTCAGTTTCTGACACAGCAGAGTACGGTGACTACGTCTCAGGCCCACGCGTCATTGGCCCAGAGGTCAAAGACCGTATGCGCGACGTGCTAACCGACATTCAGGACGGCACCTTTGCTCGTCGCTTCGTAGCCGACCAAGATGCCGGTGCTCCTGAGTTCTTGGCGTTGCGCGCCAAGGGCGAGGCTCACCCAATCGAGGCTGTTGGCCGCGGGCTGCGCAAGCTGTTCTCGTGGATCAAGAACGACGACGAGTACGAAGAGGGCAAGGCAGCTCGCTAAACCCGAATTTGTTTTGTTGGTGGAGCCCAATCTTAGGATTGGGCTCCACTGCTTTTTAAGGCAGGCTTGCACCCGTCACCCAAGCGGGCTAGACTGGAGGAAGCCAAAGACCGCCGGTTTCGGTAGTGTGCAAATCCAAAGAATAAAATCCAAGGTTTTGTGTGCCATCGACGAAGGCCCGCAATAAAGCGGCACCTGCGCAGGAGTTATAGAAAAGTCTTTCTTGGGTTTTCCCAAGACATTACCGCTCTGTGCGCTTGCGCCAGAGCCATTTTTATTTAACGGGTCATTGGGCTACCGGCATTAACAAATCAAGGAGTGCCATGGCGAACAAGGTTGAAACCGTCGCCGAGCTGACGAAGAAATTCTCAGACTCGAATGCGATTGTGCTCACCGAGTACCGCGGACTCACTGTAGCCCAGCTTAAAAACCTGCGCCGTTCAATCAGTGCTGACGCGACCTACGCCGTGGCAAAGAACACGCTGCTATCAATTGCTGCAAAGAACGCCGGGGTGACCGCATTTGAAGGTCAACTCGTCGGTCCATCAGCAATCGCTTTCGTATCCGGCGACGCTGTCGCCGTTGCAAAAGCACTGCGTGACTTTGCCAAGGCAAACCCTCTGCTAGTTGTAAAGAGCGGATACCTAGATGGTGTCGCACTTTCAGCTGAAGAGGTCAAGAAGCTTGCCGATCTCGAATCCCGCGAAGTGCTGTTGGCTATGGCCGCCAGCGTATTCAAGGCTTCGCTATTCGGCGCCGCTTACTTGTTCAACGCTCCTCTTGCTGCTGCGGTTCGTGCCGTGGACGCATTGCGCGAAAAGCAAGAGAACGCTTAGTTTCATTACCAAAACCAATCCAAGGAGAATCACATGGCAAAGCTGACTACTGACCAGCTCATCGAGGCATTCAAGGAGCTTTCGCTCATTGAACTCAGCGAGTTCGTAAAGAAGTTTGAAGAAGTATTCGAAGTTTCCGCTGCTGCTCCAGTTGCTGTTGCAGCTGCTGCACCTGCTGCCGCTGAAGCCGTTGAAGAGAAGGACTCATTCGACGTCGTTCTTGAGGCTGCTGGCGACCAGAAGATCCAGGTCATCAAGGAGGTTCGTGCACTCACTAACCTAGGTCTTGGCGAAGCCAAGGCTGTTGTTGACAGCGCACCTTCGGTTGTTATCGAAGGCGCAAGCAAGGATGCTGCTGAGAAGGCAAAGGCTGCCCTCGAAGGCGCCGGCGCAAAGGTTACCCTTAAGTAATCTCGTCTCACATCTTGAAACCCGTCAGGCTTTAGGGTCTGACGGGTTTCGTTTTTTATTTTCCAAACGCATTTGCTAAAAGAATGGTCATTTTGTCTGTCATACAGAGTTCTAGCGCTATCACCCAACGCCAGCGCATAACCTTCATCCTGCTGCTCGGCGGGCTGATGACCCTGATGCCTTTCACAATCGACCCGTACCTGCCGTCTTTTCCGAACATCGCAAAGTACTTTTCGGCCACCCAAGCCACCATTCAGTTCACCCTCACCGGTGTCACCTTGGGTTTTGCAATCGGTCAAATTCTGGCTGGCCCGCTGAGTGATGCCCTCGGCCGCCGCCGACCATTGCTCGCCGCTAATCTTTTGTTTGCCATAGGCGCGGTTGGTTCATTTTTGGCTCCCAGCGTCGAACTCTTTTTTGCCGCTCGAGTGCTGATGGCGCTTGGCGCTTCGGCCGCCTCGGTGGTTGCAGCCGCCGTTATTCGTGACCTGTACGTTGGCCTGCCAATGGTCAAAATGCTCTCGAGGGTTTACCTGATTCAAGGTACCGCACCGATTCTTGGCCCAATCCTCGGTTCTCAACTGCTCGGGTTCGTATCCTGGCAGCAGCTGTTCTTGATTTTCGGTGTCTTTTCCGCCTTGATTCTGGTCTTGGCCGCCCGATACCTGGTTGAGACCCTGCACTTTGACGATCGTCGTTCCAGCGGTTTCGCCGGCATGGTTGGCCGCTTTCGCGCGGTGCTTCGAGACCGCATCTACGTTGGGCTGGTGGCCTATTCGGTGTTGCAAACGGTCGCGCTATTTTGCTACCTAAACGTGGTTTCATACCTTTTTCAAGATGGATACGGGTTGAGCGCCGCCAACTTCGGCTTCCTGTTTGCGATTAACTCCGCCTGCTCCTTCGTTGGCCTGCAGGTTGTCGCCCGGCTCAGTCGCACCATCGCACCGCAGTGGCTTTTGGTATTCGCGGCCAGTTTTGCGAGTCTTTCCGGTTTGGGTTTGGTTGCCGTTGCCTACTGGCACCTTCCGATTTGGGTGGCTGCCACCTGTTTCGCACTCTTCATCTTCAACTTTGGCGCTAGCTTCACTCCAATCAGCGCCATTTCACTCGCGCAGCACGGGTCTGAGGCCGGCACCGCCGCCTCGCTCATGGGCGTGCTCAACTTTGTTATCACCAGCCTCGTTTCTCCGCTCTTCGGATTTCTTGCGGTGACCGATGCCGGAGGGGTCGGCTGGGTCATCGCCGGTTGCTACGGTTTGGCTCTTGCCAGCCTGTTTTTCATCGTGCGCCCAAGAACGGTTCCGGCAATGGCAAAATAGTTTCATGGCTCGGGTACTGATAAACCACGGTTGGACTAACCAAAGACCGACCGAGCATTGGCAAAACATTGCGGCAACGGCACTTCGCCGGGCGGGGCATCAGGTTCAGTACCCGCAATACCCGCAGACCGAGATGCCGGTTTTTGAGCACTGGCAGCACCTACTGCTAGCCGAATTGCAACAGCAGATTGCCATTGGTGAAGCAGCGGGCGAGCGCATCGTCATTGCTCATTCACTGGGTTGCATCAACTTTTTGCTGGCCGCCCAAAGTGGTCTCATCACCGAACCAATCGACCGCCTGCTTTTGGTGGCACCTGCCGAATCTAGCCGGCTTGCCGAGCTGCCTGATTTTCAGTTTGACCTTTCCGATTCCCGGTTAGCAACCTCGCTGCAAGCAGCCGCCAAATCGGTGACTCTGCTTGGCAGCGACCGCGATGACTGGAATCCAAGTGGTTTGCAGGCCAGCTTTGGCAACGCCCTTCAACTCGAAGCCGTGATCATTGAGGGCGCCGGGCACCTAGCGCTAGGCGATGGATGGGGCCAATGGCGCGGGCTCATCGATTGGGTGAATGACCCAGCTGCCAATCTAACAATCAGGTAGTTTCCGCTCAGCTTCACCACCTGGAGCGTGCCGTCTAGGTAGGCTGGGGGAATGCGAATTCTTCTAGTTGGCGCAGGCGGTGTTGGCGATGCAATCGTCAAGATTGCAGCCGAGCGCGATTTCTTTGAACTTATGGTGGTATCCGATTACGACGTTTCGCGAGCCGAGGCATCGATTGCCTGGGTCGCCAATAAGTACGGAGCCGAAAAGGCACAACGGTTCGTGGCAGACAAGATCGATGCATCGAGTGCTGCCAACGTGGCCGAGGTTGCCAAGGTTCATGGCATCACCCACATTTTGAACGCAGTCGAGCCAAAGTTCGTGCCGACGGTCTTTTCGGGAGCATTCACCGCCGGGGTTCACTACATGGATATGGCCCTTAGCCTCTCGGAGCCGCACGAAACCGACCCGTATCACCTACCGGGAATCAAGCTTGGCGACAGCCAGTTCGCGCTGAACGAGCAGTGGAAGCGTGCCGGAAAGTTGGCGCTGGTTGGCATGGGAGTCGAGCCAGGGCTATCCAACGTGTTCGCACGCTACGCAGCCGAGCATCTTTTTAGTGAAATTGATGAGATCAGCACCAAGGATGGCGGCAACCTCGTGGTGCGCGATGACGCCGGCAACGAGATTTTCGCCCCAAGCTTCTCGATTTGGACCACCATCGAAGAATGTTTGAACCCGCCAGTCATCTATGAACGAGACAAGGGCTGGTTCACCACCGAACCGTTTAGCGAGCCAGAAATCTTCGAATTCCCAGAGGACATCGGCTCGGTCGAATGCGTAAACGTTGAACACGAAGAGATCACGATGTTGCCACGCACCATCGATGCCAGGCGCGTGACCTTCAAGTATGGACTTGGCAGCGAGTTCATTGATGTACTCAAAACCCTGCACAAGTTGGGCCTCGATGCCACCAAGCCGGTGCGCGTGCGCTCGGCCCAAGGCCCGGTCGATGTTGCCCCGCGTGACCTCGTAGCCGCGGTGCTTCCAGACCCAGCCAAAATCGGCCCGCGCATGGAAGGCAAAACCTGTGCCGGAGTCTTGGTCACCGGAAAAGACCAAGATGGTCGCGACCGTGCAACCTACATTTATCACGTTGCCGACAATGCTTGGACCATGGAGAACTACGAAGCGCAGTGCGTGGTTTGGCAGACCGCCTTCAACCCGCTGATTGCTCTTGAGCTGATGGCCAGTGGAGTTTGGGCTGGCGAGGGTGTGCTCGGTGCCGACTCGTTCGATGCCAAGCCCTTCTTGGATCTGATGGCTTCGAGTACCGGTTATAAACAGCGCTGGGTTGCTCAAGAACGGCTTCCGGCTAGCCCGCTTCGCAAACCATAGGGATACAGAATGCTCGATTACGACGTTGTAATCATCGGCTCAGGATTTGGTGGGTCGGTGGCTGCACTGCGCCTGATTGAAAAGGGCTATCGGGTTCTAGTAGTCGAATCGGGTCGTCGTTTTGCCGATGATGAGTTTGCCAAAAACTCATTTGAGGTGAAGAAATTCCTCTTCCTGCCAAAGCTTGGCATGCACGGCATTCAGCGGGTAGACCTGCTCAAAAATGTGCTCGTCATGTCGGGGGCCGGCGTGGGCGGTGGATCTTTGGTCTACGCAAATACTCTTTATCGACCACCGGCCCCGTTCTTCGAAACCGGGTCATGGGCCGGCATCGCCAACTGGCAAGAGCTGCTCGAACCATACTTCGACCAAGCCGAACGCATGCTCGGGGTTGAGGTAAACCCATTTTTGAGCCCAAGCGACGTGGCCATTCAGCGAGTTGCCGCCAAAATTGGCAAGCTGGACACTTTTCGCATGGCGCCGCTCGGAATTCACTTCGGAACCGCAGGCGAGACCGTTGCCGACCCGTACTTTGGCGGAAAAGGGCCTTCGCGCACCGGTTGTATAAACTGCGGTGAATGCATGACAGGTTGCCGCCACGGAGCCAAAAACACCCTGGTAAAGAACTACCTGTACCTAGCCGAATCGGCCGGCGCTCAAGTTTGGAGCCTGACCACGGTGAGCGGCTTTAGCCAGCAGGCCGACGGCAGCTACAAGGTGCAGCTGGCACCAACGGCGGGTTCGAGCGGCAAGCATCCATCGCAGGTTCGAAAGGCCGAGGGAAGCTTCGGAATCAACGAGGTCAGCGCTGGGCAGGTAATCGTGGCTGCTGGCGCCCTTGGCACCGCCAAGCTCTTGCAGGGCATGAAGGCTCAGGGCAAGCTGCCCAAGATAAGCCAGCGACTCGGCGAGTTCAGCAGAACAAATTCCGAGTCACTGCTCGGTGTTGTGGCTCGCGGACATGACGTCGACTACAGCAGCGGCTCGGCAATCACATCTTCGATTTTCCCCGCTCCAGACACCCACATCGAACCGGTGCGGTACGGCAAGGGCAGCGGACTCATGGGCTTGCTGCAGAGCGTTATCGCATCTGGAAAAGCCGGTCAAAACCCGAACTTCGGGCGACTGGTTTGGGTGACCCTCACCAACTTGCACCGGCTTCCAAGTTTTTACAACCTGCGAGACTGGCCAGAGCGCACCCTGATTCTGCTGGTGATGCAGGCGAGAGACAACTCGCTCAATACCTTTGCCAAGCGCAAACTCTTTGGCGGCAGCAAACTCACCTCGAGGCAGGGTTTCGGTGAACCAAACCCGGCTTGGGTTCCGGCCGGTCACGAGGTTGCCCGTGAACTGGCAAAAGACATGAATGGCACGCCCGGGGCAGTAATCGGTGAGCCTTTCGGCATTCCATTGACCGCCCACTTCTTGGGTGGCTCGGTGATCGGCGAAACGGCCGAAACCGGAGTCGTCGACCCATACCTGAGGGTGCATGGAATGAGCGGGCTGCACATTTTTGACGGTTCGACGCTCTCGGCAAACCCGGGCGTGAACCCATCGCTTAGCATCACCGCTCAGGCAGAATGGGCGGCGGCTCACTGGCCGAATCTGGGGGAGTCAGACCCGAGACCCGCCCTTGGTGAAATATTTACAGTGGTAGAGCCGGTTGAACCAAATCAGCCCGTGGTTTCTAGGTCTGCGACCGGTGGTCTACGACTGCCGATTCGGCCCAGATAGGGCTTCGGCTGCTCGGTATCGCAACTCGATGCCCTGCCCAATATAAGTTGACCCGATAATAACTATCGCGCCAATCACGCTTAGCCAAGCAAGAGTTTCCCCGCCGATTAACACGGCGACAATGACCGCCCAAATCGGTTCGGTTGAGTTGAGCAGGCTGGCACGTGAGGCCGAGGTGCGTCGGATTGCCCAGAGCAAACCAACAAAACCAAACACCGTGCAAAACACCGAAAGAAATCCGAGGATAAGCCATTCGCGAGGGCCGTAGCTCTGCACCGCGACCACGGCTCCGTTGACGTCTGACAGCAAGTAAACCAAACCAATGAAGGCAACCTGAATCGTGGTTATGTTGAACGAGTCACCCTGCTTGCTCTTGGATAACATTCCTTGGGATGCGGTTGCCCCGGCTCGCAGCACAGCTGCGATCAGCATGAGGGCGTCACCCAGGTTTGGCGACTTGAAACCGTTGCCAGAGACGAGTAAACCGACACCGATTACTGCGGCGGTGGCCGCGTAGAAAAAAGGCTTTGGAAGCCAGGATCGCCGCCATGCACTTTCAATGATTGGCGTGAAAATGATTGTCAGGCTAATGATTAGGCCGGCATTGGTGGCGCTGGTTATTTTGATTCCGTTGGTTTCAAAGAGCATGATGATGACCACCATCAAGCCGTAAAGCGAGCCAAGCTGCAGGTCTGTTTTGCTGAATGCCTTCTTGCGGAAGGCCCAAATCGCCAGCATGATCACCGCCGAGATGCTAAAGCGCACCCCGAGCAGCGCTTGGAACGATGAAAAGGGCAAGAGCGTTTTGGCGGCCAAATAGCTGGCGCCCCAAAACAGGGCAACCAACAGCAGCAGCAGGTCAACTCGGCTGGCAGACACGGCGGCCCGAAGGCGAGATCTTTCTTTCATGCCAAAACCACTAGCTCCTAATTCCAAATAGTTTATTTAGTCTGCCCTGCGATAGTGCGGCCCCGAAAATGACGATGAAACCGCCAACTACCTCAAACCAAGTGATTGTTTCGCCAAGCAATATCGCACCGGCAATGACCGCAACCAGTGGCGAAAGATAGGTGACCGAGTTAGCAATAGCGCTGCCAGCCACATTCATGAGTCGGTAGTACCAGAGGTAGGCGATGCCGGTTCCAAGCGAACCAAGAAGCAGAATTCCAAGTACCGCCGGCCAGGTAATTGGGCCAATAAGTAACGGTCCGCTGAAGTAAAACGGCGCAATCAGCACGGCGGCAATCCCGGTTTGGGCAACCACCTGCATCTCGGCTCCGAGCTTCATCGGCGAAACGAACCGGCGCGCATACGGGCCGCCGATGCCGTAGAGGGTGACTGCGAGAGCAAGGGCGGCGATAGCCCAAGAGTCGGCTGCGCCAAAACCATTCCAAACCCCGAGAACCACCAAAACTCCGATGAACCCGATGCCCAGACCAACCAGCAGGTAGCGTCGCGGTTTTTCGGATCTAAATGCGATGAGAATGACCAACACCGTTGTGATTGGGGTGGCAGCATTCATGATGCCGGCCAGTGCAGAGCTAACCTGAGTTTCGGCGTAGGCAAAGAGAACGCTCGGCAACGCGTTCATTGTGATGCTGATTACCAGCAGGTGCAACCAGTTCTTTAAGCCGCGAGGCCAAGTTTGGCGCTTAAAAAGTGCAATCACCAAGAGCGGCACCGCACCAAAAAACATTCGCCAAAAACCAACACCGGTTGGTGGCAACATCGTCACAGCTAGCGCGATAAATAGAAACGAACAGCCCCAGACGATTCCGGATGCAAGGTAATCAAACAACCAGTTGCTCGGCGTCTTCGTCTTTGAATTTGTTAGGGGCACTACAGAAGCCTAAATGAAATGTTTGGAAACAATTTCGGCGGAATCCTGCATAGGTTCTAGAGTTAAGCCATGCCTATTTATGACAACATCACCCAGGTAGTTGGAAACACTCCCTTGGTTCGAATCAACCGCCTAATCAAGTCACCAGCTGAGGTGTTAGCCAAACTTGAGTTCTATAACCCAAGTGCCACGGTGAAAGACCGCATCGGCATTGCCATGGTTGATGCCGCCGAGCGTTCTGGTCAACTTAAGCCAGGCGGAACCATCATTGAGGCCACCTCAGGCAACACCGGAATCGCCTTGGCGATGGTTGGAGCCGCAAGAGGTTACCGAGTTGTGCTGACAATGCCAGACTCGATGAGCCGCGAACGTCGCACCTTGTTGCGCGCCTACGGTGCCGAACTAGTGCTAACCCCGGCCGCTGTCGGCATGAAGGGTGCCGTTGCAAGATCGGAAGAACTTGGTCTAGAAATCGAAGGATCGGTGTTGGTTCGCCAGTTCTCGAACCTCGCCAACCCAGAGATTCACCGCCAGACCACAGCCCAGGAAATCTGGAAAGACACCAACGGTGAAGTAGCCGCATTCGTTGCCGGAATCGGCACCGGTGGCACCATCACCGGAGTTGGGCAGGCTCTCAAGGCGCTCAACCCAGACATCAAGATCTTTGCCGTCGAGCCGGCCGCCTCACCAATCTTGAACGGTGGTGCCCCAGCTGGTCACCCGATTCAAGGAATCGGCGCCAACTTCATTCCCGAGATTCTCGACACCACCATCTACGATGAGGTGCTCGATGCCAGCAACGAGGACGCCCTAGATTACGCGCGTCGCGTTGCCACCGAAGAGGGCATCCTAGGTGGAATTTCCTCGGGTGCAGCCCTCTGGGCAGCCGACCAAATTGCTCAACGACCAGAGTTTGCCGGCAAGAAAATTGTCGTTCTTCTGGCCTCGTTCGGCGAACGCTACCTATCTTCAGTGCTCTACCAACACCTTCAGGACGTAGACTAAAAAGTACTTTGATACGTTTTCGCGAGGATATAACCAACGGCCTCGAGCGTGACCCCTCGGTCATCTCGGCGGCCGAATTGGTGCTAACCTCGCCGGGTCTACACGCCGTTTGGTGGTATCGGGTCGCACATCAGGTTTGGACTTGGCGCTTGCGCATCCTGGCAAGAGTGATTTCCAACCTCGCTCGCTGGTTTACCGGAATCGAAATACACCCGGCAGCCAAAATCGGGCGTCGATTCTTTATCGACCACGGCATGGGCGTGGTGATTGGTGAAACCTCGGTTATCGGCAACGACGTGATGATCTATCACGCGGTGACCTTCGGGGCTAAAGCGACCCAGGCGGTAAAACGCCACCCAACCGTTGGCAATCGTGTGCTTATCGGTGCCGGTGCCATCATGATTGGTGACATCACAATCGGTGACGATGTAAAAATTGGTGCCAATGCGGTCGTAACGAAAGACGTGCCCGCCGGAGCCGTAGTAATCGGCCCCGCCGCGCATCGCCTCAAATAAAACTAAACGGTCGCAGTCTGCACCCAAGCCGTAGCGTTAGCTGGCAACCAGCGGCCAACTACTGGAGCGCTGCTCAACAAAACATCACCGGCTGGCAACTTGATTGCCATGTCGCCAAAGTTAGTAATCGAATGCCAGCCGTTTTGGCGCTTGAAGTGCACCACTTTGCGGTTGAAGAAATGATCAACCCAGGTGAGGCTTTCTTCGGTCTGCAACTGCTTGCGCAGGGCCAGGGCCTCTCGATACAGACTCAGGGTTGAATCCGGGTTCGAATCTTGAGCCTCAACCGACAGGTCGCCAAACCAGGTCGGCTGTGGCAGGTGGGAACCCTTTTTGCCAAACCCAAAAGACTTGCCTTCGATGGCCCATGGCAACGGCACCCGACATCCATCGCGGCTTCCGGCTTTGCCGGGGTTTCTAAACCACTGCGGGTCTTGCATTTGATCGCTTGGGATTTCGGGAGCCTCAAACAGGCCAAGCTCTTCACCCTGGTAGAGGTAGGTTGAGCCAGGAAGCGCCAAAATCAACATTGTGGCGGCCTTGGCCCGAGCCAAGCCCAAAATGTTATTCGGCTTCGGGTCGGTTCCCTGACTCTGATACCAGCGAACCCAGTCGAAACCGGCTGGCAAACCAAAGCGTGTGGCGTGCCGGATTACATCGTGATTTGAGAAAACCCAGGTGGTTGAAGAGCCGGCTTTGATTGCCTCAACCAGGTTGTAGTCGATGGTCTTGCGAAACTTCTTGGCATTCCAAGGAGTTCCGAGCAGGTCAAAGTTGAAAGCCTGCCCCAAGCCGTCCTTGCTGGCATAGGCGGGGCGACGGTTCGCCGGCACCCAGGCTTCGGCCACTGCAACGCGAGGTGGGTCGTACTCGTTGAAGACCTTGCGCCAGCTGCGATAGATCTTGTGAACCTCGTCGCGGTCAAACAATTTGTCGGTGCCATCGTCTTTCATCACCGAAACGTCATATGACTGACGCTCAAAGAGCGGCTCGCTCAAATCTTTGACTAGGGCGTGGGCAACATCGATGCGGAAGCCGTCAACGCCGCGGTTGGACCAAAAGCGCAGGGTGTGAATGAAATCTTCACGTACCTCTGGGTTATCCCAGTTGAAGTCCGGTTGCTCCTTGGCAAAAAGGTGCAGGTACCACTGGCCGAGTGAGCCGTCTGGCTCGGTGACCCTCGTCCAAGCGGTTGGGCCAAAGTGGCTAACCAGTTCGCTCGGGCGAATCGCTCCGTGCTCTCCCTTGCCATTTCTAAAGATGTAACGGTCGCGCTCTGGGCTGCCGGGTCCGGCGTTCAGGGCAGCCTGAAACCAAACGTGCTGATCTGATGAGTGGTTTGGAACAATGTCTACGAAGACGCGAATACCCTCGGCGTGCAGGGCATCAATCATCTTGTCGAAGTCTTTTAGGGTGCCGATTCTTGGGTCAACGTTGCGATAATCGTCTACGTCGTAACCGCCGTCAGCAAGCGCCGATGGATAAAAGGGGCTGAGCCACACGGCATCGATTCCGAGAGACTTTAGGTATGGCACACGGCTGATGATTCCCTTGAGGTCACCGATGCCGTCGCTGTTAGAGTCGGCGAAGCTTCGCGGGTAAATCTGGTAAACGACGGCCTGACGCCACCAATCCTCGGAACCCTTTAAAAACGTGTGAATGCTCAAACCCGAAACCTAACTGTCTGCCCCCCACCGAGTTTACTGGGAACTGACCCTTGATTTTCGGTCGGCTGGCCGGGGTGACTTTCCGGTAATGAAGTAGTTGAGTATTTCTACGATGGCGCAAACCAGCAGCCCTAGCCCGACCGGGGCAACCAACTCGGCGGGCGTCAAACTCGTAAAACCGATGAAGTCAATGAACGGCGTGATCGTGAAGCTGGCAATGAACAGCGCGTACATTGCTGCCACGATTGGTAGGCTCCAGCCGCGAAATGGGCGAGCCAAAACGGTAAGCACCCAGAGCCCGGAAATCGCAATCAAAATTGAGGTGGCGGTTTGCGATTGCTGTTGACTCAAGCCCGTTGCCCGGTTGGCAATGTCTAAGCCAATAATCGCCAGGCCGATGCCAATGCCTGCCGGCAGACAGAAGGCGAGTGCTCGCCGCATGAAGCCGGCTCGATACAGTTGCGCATTTGGTTGCAGCGCCAAAAAGAAAGACGGCACGCCAATCATAAAAACGTCAAGCACCGTGAGGTGCCTAGGTGCGAAGGGGTACACCCACATGAATGCCCCGAAAACCAAAGCCAAGACAATCGCCCAAACTGTTTTAGTCAGGAACAACCTCGACACTCGCTCGATGTTGGCAATCACACGTCGCCCTTCGGCAACCACCCCGGGCAGGGCCGCAAAGTTAGAGTCGAGCAGCACCAGATTGGCAACGGCCTTGGTTGCTTCGGAACCGGTCCCCATGGCGATTCCCAGATCGGCCCGTTTCAGGGCGAGAGCGTCATTCACCCCGTCGCCAACCATGGCAACAACGTGACCTCGGCTTTGCATCGCAAGCACCATGTCGCGCTTTTGCTCGGGGGTCACCCGCCCAAAAACCATCTCGGTTTCGAGGCAATCGGCCAGCGAATCACCAGCAAGTTCTCGGGCATCAATACCAACGATGGATGTGTCTTGCAGGGTTTGGCGCACCACCGAGGCCACGGTTTTTGGGTTGTCGCCCGAGATGATTCTTAGGCTAACGCCTTGGGCTCGAAAGTAGTCGAGGGTGTCTTTGGCATCGGGCCGAACCTTCTCGGCGAAGGTCAGGAGCGCAATCGCAACCAGCTCGGCCGGCAGCTCTGAGTCGCGAGCGGGTTGTCTCGAGGCGGCCAGCACCAGGGTGCGCTTGCCTGCGTCGGCAAGTTCTTGAGCCATTTCGAAGCTTGCTGAATGGCTCGAGTCGGTCGGGCTCAGAACTAGTTCGGGGGCTCCGAGCACCCATAGCTGTTCTGGCTTATCGCCTTGGGCGGCAAATCCAAAGGCGCTCCACTTGCGAGTTGAGTCAAAAGCAATCGAAGTGCTGATTGTCGGCAAATCCTGATCCGAACCCTGGTTCGCGTGATTGTTGGAATAGTTGGCCCGCAAGCTTTTCGCCGTGGCGTTGGCGTCGGGGTCGTCGGCAAAAACCCGAAGCACGCGGGTGGCATCATGCAGCCCCTTGGTTCGGTCGGCAAGACCGGCATCCATCGCAATTATTGAATCAAAGACAATCTCGCCTTCGGTTAGCGTGCCGGTCTTGTCAAAACAAATGACGTCAACTCGCGCTAGCCCCTCGACCGCCGCTAGTTCTTGCAGCAACACGTTGCGGCGCGAGAGTTTGACCGCGGCAACCGCAAAGGCGATGCTGGTTAGCAACACCAAACCCTGCGGAACCAGAGTTGTTATGCCGGCAACCGAGGCAACCGTGGCCCCAACCCACTTACCGGTTTCGAAAGCGCGTTGCCAACCGCCAACCGCTTGCATTTGGCCGTTGGAGACGATCAATAGAATCGGCAGAATCGCCCAGGTAATCCATTTGATGACTCGGTTGAGTTCGTTTCTAAGTTCTGAGTTGACGAGGGAGAACCTTCTGGCCTCAATCGTCAGTTTGCTGGCATAGGTTTCTGGCCCGAGTTTGGTGACTCGTGCGCTGCCTTTTCCGGCAAGCACGCTGCTGCCGGTTAGCAGTTGGTCGCCGACCTGTTTGGCAACGGGATCGGATTCGCCGGTCAGGAGGCTCTCGTCTACCTCTAGGCCAAAACCCTGCAGCAACTCGGCATCGGCCACAATTTGATCACCCGGATGTAAATCCAGCACGTCGTCAAGTACCACCTCGGACACCGCGACTTCGACCGGTTGGGATGCGCGCCGAACTTTGGCTTTGGTTTCATGAAGCAGAGCGAGTCTGTCCAGGGTGTTTTTGGCTCGAAGCTCTTGGATAACCCCGATGAGAACGTTGAAGACCCCGGCAAATCCGAAGAGGGCATCTTTCCATTGCCCGAGGGCGATGAGCAGAAGGGCGGAGCCACCGATAACCGCGTTGAACAGGGTAAAAATGTTGGCTCGAAGAATGCTTAGGACGCCACGGCTGGTTGAACGTTCTTGTCGATTGTCGAGACCTAAGCGGGTTCGTTCGTCTACTTGGCTTTGAGTCAACCCGGATTCGAACAAATTGAGCGCGTCAAAAGGAGCAAGGCTTTTTCTGGCTTGAGATAGCTGAATCGTTCGATCGGATGCCCGTTTGGTTGCTCGGTCGACGCGACTGCTCATGAGTTGATGCTAACTGCTCGAGGCAGCATCAAACTAGAGAAATTTAGACTCGGTGAACCCAGTGGTCAGCTACGACCTCGGTGTGCACGCCACATGGACGGTTGCCAATGTAGCAGTCCCAGGTGTGGTCGATGGTGGTGATTAGTTCGGATAGAACCTTGATCACTCCGCGACTTTCAAACCAGCCGATTGCTTTTCCGGCGTTGGTCTCGTTGAACGAACCGAAGCCGATGAACGAGAAGCAGGATGAGCAGCGTGGGTCGCCGGCAGCGGTTGCAGAGGCGCACTCAGGGCAAATCTTTTTGTCGCTCATGCCATTTAGTAGTGAGGCGTTCGAGAAGCGCTCGTCGTTCTGCACGGTCTTGCAGTGCTTGCAGAGCTTTGCCTGGGACATAATTTCTTCAGCACATGCGATGCATGTCTTAGTCATGACCTTCATTTGTAGAACCCCTTGCCTGATGCTGCCTCGAACTGAACTTGAACGTACGTATATGCTATAGCCGGCAAGGGCTCTAGGAGGCCGTTGCGTAAATTTTTGTTGAATTATTTTGGAAAAGATATGGCTCTGGATAGTAAAATACTTTTCTTGTAAATCGCTACTAGGTTTAATGAATGACCATCACCCAAGTTGAAGAACAAAAAACTCCCTGGCTGCGCTTACAGTTACTGGCGATTGCCGGAGGTTTGAGCTGGCTTGGCAGCACCCTGACGACCTTCACTGTGATTTTGCTTTACAAAGACACCTACGGGCCCATTGGCATTTCGGTCATTTTCCTCTCGATGGCGGTGCCCACAATTTTGGTGGCACCTTGGGCTGGGGTTCTGGCAGATCGATTCTCAACTAGGGCTTTGGTTCCGCCACTGATGGTTTTGATGGGCTTGAGCAGTCTGACCCTGACCTTTGGTCTGCCGGCTTGGTGGGCGCCGATTGCTCTGGCAATCACCGCGGCTGCCGGAACCCCGGTTGGTGCTTCTTTTAACGTGGTCATGGCCAAGTTGGCAACTCCCACGGATTTGCCTAGAGTCTCAGGATTATTGCAAGCCAGCAGTTCGCTTGGCAGCATGTTTGGCCCGGCACTTGCTGGTTTGCTTGTGGCAACCACAAAGAGCTACACGATTCCATTCTTGATTGACGCTTTTTCGTTCTGGGTTTTGGCGGCGGCAATGCTGGTGCTTGGAATCAGCAGGCCCGGGGTCGTTCCCGAACAAGGCGAAAAGCTCAAGGCTGGCGAGGGCATTCGTTTCATCTTGCACACCCCACTGATTCGATCTCTGGTTATTTTGCTTGCCGTTCTGATTCTCTGCGTCAGTGTCATCGGCATCGGCGAAGTGTTCCTGGTCATGAACATTCTGAAAGCGGATGCCTTTACCTACGGAATCGTGAGCGCCGCCTTCGCGCTTGGTTCGCTCATCGGGGCTTCCGCCACGGTAATACTCAAGGTTGAACCCAGGAGGCACCCCGGCATCGTTGTCGCAGCAATCTCTGTGCTTTCGGTAACTTCCATAGTGATCTCGGTTGCTTGGCACTGGGCCGTGGTTGCCGTTGTCTGGTTTATAGCGGGCCTAGCCAACGCCGTGCTGAACACCTACGGGATTTC
Source organism: Microbacteriaceae bacterium (assembly GCA_947378555.1). Lineage (GTDB taxonomy): Bacteria > Actinomycetota > Actinomycetes > Actinomycetales > Microbacteriaceae > Rhodoluna. The sequence goes on along the minus strand of CANCKM010000022.1, from coordinate 1,425 downwards.
GATGCTGCTGACCAAAACCCCAGACGAAACTCGCGGTCGTGTGATGGCTGCTCTAAACGCAGTTTTCAGCATCAGCAATGTGGTCAGCATGCTGCTCGGCGGAATCCTGATCAGCATCTTTGGTGTGCGGCCGGTCTTCATGATTGCCGGTGTTTTGGCCACCGTGATGCTGTTGATTCTCGCTCCCGCCGTGATTCGCGAGGGCAGGAAATCTGAGCTGGCTAAAACTGAGCCTGAGGCGCAGGTTTCTTAGGCTCCGGCTATGCCGCTGGTTGAATAATTCCGTCCGCTACCAACCTGGCTTGAACCTGCCTCGCTAGATCGGTTGCCGAGATTTGGAAATCTTCAGTGAAGTTGGTGGCCGGGGTGCCGTCGTGAAATGTTGCGTGCAGTTCGGGGTTCAGCACAACGGTGAAGCCTGCCGCCTTAGCGCCTCGGGCGCTGGCCTGCACGCAATACTCCGACTGCATGCCAATTAACTCAACTGTTTCAACTCCGGTATCTCGAAGCTGAGTTGCTAGGTCGGGGTTTGATTCAAAAACATCCTGAGTTTGCTTGCGAACCACGAGCTCAGTTGGCGCAGGGGTGAAGTGCAGCTTCCAACCGTCGCTAAAGGGTTCGTCAATGTCGCCTTCTGGGCCATCGTTCTGAACCCAGACAACCGAGGTGCCGTTGCTGCGAGCCAGCTCGATGCGCTGCTCAAAGAGCTCGAGAAAATGGGCTGCCCCAGGCACCGAGTATTTTCCAACAACCATGTTCTCTTGAACATCGACAACCAAAAGTGCTTGCTTCATGACTGTGTCCCTAACCTGTGCCTCTTGCAGCTATCAATTATTGATTGATAAGTTACAGGATTTTACTCAAGATGGAAGCCTCATTGCGATTTTGCTACTTGAGTTTTGCCAGAGCAATCACGTAGTTCTTGCCATAGTGCTTGGCGCACTTCGGGCAGGTTGTGTAGAAGAAATATATTTCCGTCCCTTTACGTTTCAACGCCTTGACGTATTCCTTGAGGGTCTGAACCCATTTGCCCGCATTGTTATAGGCCCCCTCGAAAACCAGAGAGGCGAAGTCGCCACTCAGAACCAGGTTTTCAACTCCGTCAACCGGCTTCGAAACCGAATACAGTTGCTCTGCCTTCCAAGGTGAAAGGTCGCGGCTCAAGATCAGAACATCAGCGTCGGGCATGAGTGCCTCGGCCTTGCGAGCCTTTTCCTCAAGGCTTGCCATCACGCCATCCATGTTGAGTGGCATGTAAAGAAGGCTTCGGGTGTGCATCTTGATGAAACGCTGATGGTCAAGTTGAATGACCTTTTTATCCCAAGCCTCGATGTTTGGAATCGCGCAACAGCCGGTTTCATTGACCTCGGTATAAGTGTGTGGCGTGCTCATGTAATCCCCTCCCCAAGTTCACACTAAACCGCT
>CANCKM010000021.1 GCA_947378555.1 Microbacteriaceae bacterium | reverse complement strand
GGAAGCCTCACTTTTGAGAAGGTGGCGTTTAGCTACACTCCAGAGGCCAAGTTGATTTCAAACCTCAACCTCGCGGTGAAGCCGGGCCAAACCATTGCCATCGTGGGCCCTACCGGTGCTGGCAAAACCACTCTCGTCAATCTGATACTGCGCTTCTATGAATTGAACTCCGGCCGCATCACCCTTGATGGCGTCGACATTACCCAAATGACAAGAGACGACCTGCGCTCCAGAATCGGCATGGTGTTGCAAGACACCTGGCTGTTCAAGGGAACGATTCGAGACAACATCGCCTATGGCAAACCAACCGCCACCGATGAGCAAATCGTTGAGGCGGCAAAAGCCACCTACGTTGACCGTTTCGTCAGAACCTTGCCGGCCGGTTATGACACCGTGCTTGACGACGACGCCTCAAATGTTAGTGCCGGCGAAAAGCAGCTCATCACCATCGCTCGCGCCTTCCTCTCGCAGCCAACCGTGCTGATTCTTGACGAGGCAACCTCCTCGGTTGACACTCGCACCGAGTTGCTGGTGCAGCGAGCCATGGCTGCCCTGCGCAAGGAACGCACCAGCTTTGTGATCGCCCACCGCCTATCAACGATTCGCGATGCCGACCTCATTCTGGTCATGGAACACGGTGACATTGTTGAGCAGGGTAAGCACGAAGAACTAATCCACGCCGGGGGATCCTATGCCAAGCTCTACCAATCCCAGTTCGAAGCAACTGACGCCTAGTTGACATTAATTTCGATGGATAGGTTTTCAAGTGCTGATTGCCGGCGTTGATTTAGCGGCCGAACCTAAAGGCACTGCGCTCGCCGTAATTGATTGGTCTGCCGACGAGGCGCAGCTCATCGATTTGAAACTTGGCGTTTCAGACCAAGCAATCGTCGCTGTCGCCCCCGAGGTTTTCAAGCTCGGCATCGACTGCGCACTTGGTTGGCCAATCGAGTTTGTCGATTTCTTGAATCAACATTCAAAGGCCGAACCGACGGATTCGGTCGTTGATGGCGGGATTGATTGGCGCAGGCGAATGGCGTATCGAGAAACCGATCGCCAGATTCGCCAAATCACGGGGCGTTGGCCGCTGAGCGTTTCGACCGATCGACTCGGAATGACGGCTATGCGCTGCGCTGGGCTGCTCTCAAAAATGCAGCAGGTCGGAATAGCAATCGACCGATCCGGTGCCGGCAAAGTGGTTGAGGTTTACCCGGGGGCATCGCTTCGGACTTGGGGTTTGGCAACGGCCGGCTATCGCGCCTCGCAAGATGTAAGACTGCAGCTTTTGGAACAACTGAAACTGCAAACCCCCTGGTTTGAGCCGGGCGGCTTCAGCGAGTTGATGGTCGAATCCTGCGATGCCTTTGACGCTGTGGTTGCGGCCCTAGCGGCGCGATCGGCGGCACTTGGCCGCTACGAAAAACCGGCCGAGGATCTCATCAACCAAGCCAGAATCGAAGGGTGGATTGCACTACCCAACGGGCCGCTGGCCCAGTTGCTCGAAAAGCAACATCCATCGTCTATAGGATGAAAAACATGACAACAAGCCGCGCAATTCTCGAAACCAAGGCCGCCTAGGTGGATTCGCTAAACCGGCACGAAGACTATGGGCAAGAATCGCTCGATGAAACCCACCTGCTTGCCGACCCGATCGAGCAGTTCAAGATTTGGTTGCGCGAGGCCGAGGCCGCCGAGATTTACGAGCCGAATGCCTTTGTGCTTGGCACCGTGGATGCCGAAAACCACTCGCGTTCGCGCACTGTTTTGCTGAAGGGCGTGGACGAGCGAGGCTTCTTTTTTGCGACGAACTATCTGTCTCGCAAGGGCGAAGCGGTTGCGGCTAACCCAAACGTCAGTGCCGCCTTCGGTTGGTACCCGATGTATCGCCAGGTGTTGATTCAAGGTTTCGCCGAGAAGGTTGTGGGCGCCGAGTCTGACGAATACTTCGCGTCTCGCCCGCACGATTCGCAGGTTGCGGCCTGGTCGAGCCACCAGTCGCAGCTAATCGAAAACCGGGCTGCCCTTGATGGGCAGTTTGACCAGGCCCTCGCCAAGTTCGATGGCGTTGAGGTGCCAAGGCCCGACTACTGGGGTGGCTACCGAATCGTTGCGACCCGCATTGAGTTCTGGAAGGGCCGCTCTAATCGCATGCATGACCGCATCGAGTTCGTGCGCCATATGACGATGGATGGGGTTTTGAGCGACTGGCAAGTTCAGCGCCTGCAACCTTAGACCGCCGGCGACCTTAGACCACCTGCAACCTTAGATCGCCGGCGAATCGCCTATCGTTGAAACATGCCCCGCGTAGCTCAAACCAAAAACGGACACCCTCCGAAGATCTGCCTGCGCTGTGGCCTGCCCTTTGAGTGGCGCAAGAAATGGGAGCGCGACTGGGAGTCGGTCAAATACTGTTCTTCGCGTTGTCGCCAATAAACTTTTAGCATGTCTGAATCCGAAGTCACCGCATACATTGAAGCCCTCGAGGAACCCAAGCGCTCAACGCTGTTAGCCCTCAGGCAGACCATCCTCGAAATTGAACCCAGCCTCGAACAGGTGATTGCGTGGAACACGCCGCAGTTCAAGTTCAAAGGCAAATATGCCATCGGCTTTGCGGCGTTCAAGAAGCACCTGACCTTTTCGCCACAGAGCGCACAGGTGATGGCAGACCACGAGAATCAACTGGCCGATTATGTGGCCTCAAAGAGCTCATTTCAGTTTGCCGTCGACCAGCCGCTGCCAAAGGCTTTGGTGGCCAGCCTCATGAAGGCGCGCCTCGAAGAACTGGGCTAGCTGGCCGAGCAGGGCGTCATCGCATTTGGCGAGAAGTTGAACCAGAAGCGTGACTGCCCGGCTTCAATGATTATGTAGTGGCCGGCGATGCGCCTGACGGATTCAGCCCCGTATTGCTCGACCAGTTTTAGAAATCGCTCGGGATGGTGGTTGAACCAAGTTTCAGTCTTGCCATCAAAAGTTACGGCAAATGCGCTCCAGGCAATCTGTTCGATTTCGACCGGCAGTGCTGGCTTTGCCCCCAAAGACTTTAGTACCCCAAACCCGAACACCATATGCCCCGGGTTGATGCTGTTGCACTTTAGTGGAACGTTTGCGTTCATGAACTCCTGCTTTCTTCGAGGAGCTTCGCTCCCACCGGTTGCCTCAGGCGGTCGCCCAAAGCCGCATCGTTTTGGCACCTTTCCAGTGGGGGAGGTTGCCGGATCTTTCGATCGCTCTTGATGCAGGTTTTATCTAAACAGGACCCTCTGACATTTCAACCCGACTGGTGCGTCAATAGCTCGAGGATTGCTGCGATGCGCCTATCCATCGTGGCTTCGGTTTTGGCATCACCAACCGAACGGGCAAGCAGTCGACGTTTTGCGAAGGGCAGGGTCTCAAAAGCGTCGAGTGAGTTTGCCGCTAGCAACGCCGATTGCAGTTGAGGTGGCAGCTCAACCTGCCGATGGCCAGCTTCGAGCTCGAGTAGAACCAAGACTTCGTCGCCGGCTGCGACCCCCGCGGCCCCTCTATCGCGCTGCGGAAAAACCACGCGGCATTGCCCATCGACACCTGTCGCCGTGCTCTGATAGCTGTGGCCGTTGATCGTAATTTTTAGGGGTGCACGTTTATTAGCGCCCAGTGCAAGCAAAATCTCATCGGGTATTTCGATGGATGCGTGGTTGCCCTCGCCGATGATTAGCGTTTTGTAGCTCGTGCTCACAGGGGTTAGCCGTGCAGTTTGCGAAGTTCGACCTTGCGATTGCAGGCCTTTGAGCCCTCGAATGCGAGATGCCTTGCCGTCTGTTCGTCGGGTGCCTCAATCAGCCAAAAACCGCTCATGTACTCAGGGGAATCGATGAGCGGGCCCTCACTTGAAATCCCGGATTCGTTTCGATTGTCGATTACGGTCGATTGCTCTGGGGCATGAAGGCCGGCGGCAAAAATCCAGTTGCCAGCCGCTCGCAAACCGTCGTTGAAAGCGTCAATGGCCAGCATTTCCTCGGGGCTGCCCGAGTTGCTGCGGTCGTCGATAACAGAAATCAAAAAGCGCATTTAGTTTCCTTAATTCACATTGGAAAAAACTTGCTTAAATGTTCTCTTAGTTCTGGATCCGAAACAAAGACATAAGTCCCGCGAATCCCTCGTGTCAACAAAACGCGGTAGATATTTAGGACGTATTGAAGCAAGTCATCGTCGGAATACTGGACGTCAAGAAAGTTATTGTTCTCGCGACCTTTCTTGTCGTGATAATTCTCGCGCCGGAACAATAACTTTGAAGTGGCAGGGTCGAATCCAAGATCCGGTCCGATGATTACCCCCGCGTAGTTCAGGTCGTATCCCTGAGTTGTGTGAATAGAGCCCACTTCATCAATGGAGGTTCCTGAGTTTATCCAATCGGAATTAGTTCTATTCCAAGAAAGAGGAACGCCCTCAATCTCGAAGTCGAACTCAGCGCCATTGCGAGTGACCCAGGGCCACGCAAAGCCAGCAACGAGACGGGCTAATCCAAGCTCAGACTCCCGTTTGACAATTTGAGAACGCAATTCCTCGAAACTGGTGAAAAATCGCAAGTCATAGGTTCCAAAAGAGTGCGATGGCGATACTTGATCTCCGTGGAGTAGTTTGTAGATGAATTCGATATAGTCCGCACCACCAGACACTCGCATTTGCGAAGTGAGCGAGAAAAAGCTCCCATTCGTTTTGGCGGTATCAACGAGTCGCTTTATGACCGATTGAGGCAGGTCAGCAGGCTTTACAGTTTGGGCTTGGTCCAGCAGGTAGATTTGGTGCTTGCTTTTGGCTTGTATCCAATCCAATTGGGTAAAAGAGTACTCATCGGAACCAAAGAGCTTTTCATTATTGGATTTGAACTTCTTGTTTAGCATCGCGGCTGGTTGGTTCGAGCGCTGCTGTAGCCGGTGAGCCTCATCGACTATCAGGAGATCGAAGGTTTCGTCCGACCCTCCAACATCGAAGGGTGTCATGACCATTGACTTGCTCAATCCTGGAGTGCGCCCAAATACCTTCTTGATAGTTTCGCGCAGCGAAAGTTGCGGCACAACAATCCCAATTTTCATGTCCGCAACTTTTTCTCTGAAACCAGCCTGAAAAAAATCGGCAAAAAGCGAATCTGCATCTAAAGTTTCGTCGGTGTGACTTCGAGCGATGTCCTGAAGGAGTTTTATCAGGTAAACGGCGACGATGGTCTTCCCTGTGCCTGGATCGCCCTGAATGACAATGGGGTTGGAAACCCCACTATCGATTTCATCGAACAGTTGCTCCAAAACGCCTTCGATGGCAATCGCTTGGTCGTTAGTGAGCGCTTTAAAGGGGGAGTACTTAAAAAGGTCGCTGTTTACGATGTCGGGAATGGACCTTGTGAGGTTACCACTCGCAACCAGCTCCTCAAATATTGCCTCAAAGGATTCTCTGTATTCCACTCTGTTGAAATAGTCGGCGTCAGTAATTCCGCCATTTCCATTCAAAACCAGGTATTTTTCATCGGCGGCAAAGTAGCGAATGAGGTGAGACTCAAGGTCTAGGCAGACCGATTTGTTGTAACTCGCATCCACAATGAAGCTAGCAATTTTGAGTTGTGATTTGGTTGGCGATGAAAGGTGCTGCCGCATCCGCAATTCAGCATTGGTGGTCTCACCCACGTAGATCTCATTGTCGTCATTGATTGTGTAAACAACTGGCCAGTTAGTGTGCTCGGGCCGCTCGGCAGCCCAAGCGGACAGCACGTCAACTGTGAAAGGTATCTTGAGAATTTTCGGGTCTGGCATGTTTGTCTTTTCGCCCCCTTACAAATCAGATCACCGAATCGTTTACTCATAGGTCATCCCAGCTCGGGATTGATAACTCGGTCTAGTGCCGCAAGTTTACAGTCACCTGCAGACAATCACCCCTTAGGCGCCCGCAGAGTAGAGGTGCCAGAAATAAACCTTGGTGGGCGAACCGTGTTCGGCGATTGCCTCTTCGATTGGCCAATCAAAAGCTGCCGGGCTGTGCGAGGCAAGCAAAAGCTGACGCTCTGCCCCGACCCCAACGATGCCGCTCACGATTGCGGTGTGGTCGCGGTCACCCGAGGCATCCCAGTCGAACTGCACGATGTCACCAACCGCAACCTCATCGCGCTTAGCCCAGTCAAGTTCCGTGGCAAGTTCTTTGTGACCAAGCAAATAGTCGTGCAGTCCGGTCGATGAAATCCACGCCCGACTGTAGTTTTGCGCCGAGCCGTTGGTGTCATGAGCCCATCCATCGGTCATTTTCCAACCGCGCGCAAGCAGGGTTTGGCTCACAAAGTTGACGCAGTCGCGGCCACCGAGGTTTCCAAAATCGCTGGTGTTCGGAGACTTAAAGTGCTGTTTGGCATAGGCGAGTTGCGCGGTGATGTTCTTGGCGCTCGAACGAAAAACCTTGCCGGTGGGGGTGCCCTCATGAACGCAACCGGTCAAGCTGCTCGCCGCGATTACCGCGATGGATACGAGTGTGAGCAGCCGCAACTTTTGCATGACTAAAGGTTAGCTCAGCTGGTCAGCCAACCAACCTCGGGCGCGCGAGACCAAACCCTTGGCAATCTCGGTGTCGCTGGCCCAGCTCTCAAAACCGTGAGCGCCGCCCTTGACGATTTCAAACTCGACCGGAACGCCCTGTTGCTTGAGACTGTTGGCGTACTGTTCAACTTCGTCTTTGAATAGCTCGATGTCGCCAACGTAGATCCAGGTAGGTGGCAGACCGGTCAGATCGGTGCGTCTTGCCGGCACCGAGTATTGCGCAACCTCGGGCTGGCCGGGGGCGGTTGCCAAATAGGAAGACCAGCCAACGCGGTTATTTTTGTTGTTCCAGACCGGGTGGTCGTGCGCGTCTAGTTCGGTGTTGGCGGCGGTTCGATCGTCAAGCATCGGGGCAAAGAGCCACTGGGCAGTCGGTTGAACGGTTGAGGTGTCATGCAGTCTTTGCACGAGGCTGGCAGCTAGGCAACCACCGGCCGATTCACCGCCGATTGCGATTCTTTGCGGGTCGAGGTTTAGGCGCTCGGCGTTGGCAAGCAGCCAGTTCCAGGCAACAGTCGCATCATCTAGGGCTGCTGGAAAAGGAGCCTCGGGTGCCATGCGGTATTCGATAGACAGCACGGTGATGCCGAGTAGGCTCGCGGTTTCGCTGCAGAGCTTGTCGTCCATCTTGGCCGAGCCAATGATGAGCCCGCCACCGTGAATCCAAAGCAGGCTTGCTTGGCTCTTTGGGTTTGTCGGCACATATAAACGTGCCTTTAGGTTGCCCTCATTCACCTTGGTCATTGTCACGTCAGGCAGTTTTGTGGCAGTCATTAGCTTTGGTGCCACTCGCCCGATGAACCGCCAGACGGGGCTGGAAAAATCCATCGCCGGTAATTTCGAAAGCGGTTTTAGAAGTTCTGGGTCCACTCCGTTTAGGTTCATGCCATGTCTCCCTTTTGATTCGCCTCATTGCGATTCACAACAACAGCCTAGACAGTCGAATGCCCCCGAAGTTTCCTTCGAGGGCATTCACTTCGGTGCTTTAGGGGATTAGGCGCGCGCTTTCTTACGGCGGCCAAGTTTCGAAGTTGCTACAACGATGAGACCGGCAAGTACTGCGCCGAACGCTGCGAATAGTGACCAAGCCGGTGAAGTTCCGGTGTTTGCCAAATATGCAACTGGGGCGGCGACGTCTTTAGGATTCCACTCGACTCCCTTGAACTGCATGTCGAGGTGGCCACTGCCGGTAGTTTGGCGCTGACCGAAGCTGTACTCGAGGCTCGAAACCGAATCGTAGGTGACCTCCGCAACCCAGTTGAGCTGGTTTGCGCTGTCAACTGATGCGGTTGCCCCATAGAAATCAACCGATGAAGGATTCTCGGTGATTGTCAGCTCGGTGGGGGTCATGGTTTTGAAAGTGGAGGGCTTTGGGTTCGCAAAAGTCACGGCCTGCTGAGCATCGATGTCGAGTGCCGAAATCTTGAGGTTGGTCAGTGTGACGGGGGTCAGGCTGTCACCGGTGGTGAACTCGACTCGGATGGTCGCGTATCCATCGGCTGGTTCTAGAGCGCCACCGCAAATGGTGACCGTGGTGCTAATGGCCTTCGAAAAGTCGGGATCGACCGAATCTAGAACGGCAAGCATCGGGGTGAGTTTGTCGGTTGCTGGCACGAGAAGTTCGCCGGCGTGATCTACCGCGTAGGCATCGCTAAAGTAGCAGCCCTTAGTCCAGTCGCCACCCAGGAAACCCGCATCGGCGGCCGAGGTGTAGAGCGCCTCCACATCCTTGATGCTGTTTTCAGTTGCAACCACGGTGACGGTGGCATCGATCGTGGTTCCATCAATCTTGGCTACGTTCTTATAGCGAACTGTGTCGCCGTTCACCGAGTTGACGAGCAGGTCGGAGCTATTTGAAAAGTCGAGTTCGATGCCACTTGCGTCGAACGTGGACGGTGCGGCTTGAGCCGGAGTGATTGCAATGGTGGAGAGCGCGAGGCCGGCAAGCGCGATGACGCTACCTAGACGGGCTGCGGAAAATTTGAGGGTCATTATTTGATTCCTTTTATAAGAGGTATCAGCCGAGCCTAATGAAACTGCCTTGCGGGCTAAAGGGGCAACTGGGGGAAACCCTAGGTTCGTACCGCCCCGCTCAAAGGGGCATTCTAAGTTACTAGAATGCGTAAATTAATGAGCATCTTTATTCCGTTTGCCCTTCTGATGAGCGGGCTACTGCTGACCTCGGTCTCAGCTCAGGCGGCCTATGTGGCTGGCACTGACACCGATCACACCACTAACAAGGCTTCAGTTCAGTACCTGATGGGCAGCCAGGTTGGCGCCAATTCCAGGGCAACCATTTCTGAGGTAACCACGGCTGGCTGGGTTTGGTTGGATGCCACGACCGACGTCAAGTCGTTGCTGACCTCGGCAACCGTGCCGACTGGCACCTCGGGTTCACAGAACCCTTCTGCAACGGCGCTCTTCGATAACTACTACACCTACCGCAATGGAATTGACGGGTGGGGTGTTTACACCAACCCGGCTAACACTGCTGGCTTTGGTGGCCCAAAGGTCAATCAGGGAAACCCAACCGTGAGTGGCGCAAGCGCCATTGACTGGACCAGCGGCAGCAAGCTGCCGGGTGGCGGTGGTTACCTGATGAAGGTGGCAATCTATGACAACGCCGGCAACATTGTTCCTAACGCACGCTTCCGAGTTCAGATGCTTGGAAAAGACGACACCGACAACAAGTTCAAGGTTCTAGGCAACGGAACCGGTCAGTTTGCACCGGGCAACGCAAAGCCAAGCTTCACCTTCTATGACTGTGACCCGTCGGCATCAAGTACCTGTGCCCCGATGCCAGCCGCCGAAACCGCTGGTGGCATCAACCCTACTTTCAACGCAACCACGGCTGGCGCAGGTGAGTCTTTCGCTCAGACCAACAGCTCTGGTTACTCATACATCTGGTCGACCATGGCCGGTGTTGCTGCCTCTAACCTTTTCAACTTCCAGGTGAGAGTCTCAGATGCTCCGAGCGAGGAAACCAACTTCCCACCTGACATGGACTACCAGAGTGTCTTCCCTGCATATGTGACCGAGGGTTCTGGCTACACTCCGACCTCGATATCACCAACTTTCGTAAACCAGACCATGCCTTGGGCTCCGGTCAAGGCTGGCAAGCTCTACACCTCGCAGAGCTTCTTCCAGATAACAAGCGATTGTCTCTGGGGCTCCACTGTTGCCGACTCAAGCTCGCTCACCTCGGTAATTTCCCCAGCCACCAAGGTTGCTGGAACCGGAAACTCCACGTTGACCGTCGGAATCAAGAACCGATGCGGAACCGCACTTTCCGGGCAAAAAATCACGATCAAGCGCCCGGATGGCACAACCGCAACGCTGACCACCAATGGCAGTGGCGTTGCCACCCTTTCGGTTGTCGACACTGGATCGGCTTGGACCGGTAACTACGAGACCTCAATCGGGGACACCGCTAAAGAGGTAGCCGACAAGAGCCCGACCATGACCTACACAGCTCCGCCGGTGGCCGATGCGAGCAAGTCAACCGTCAGCATCAATCACTCAAGTGACTGGGCCGACGGCACATCGCAAGCCACCGTAACGGTCAAGGTACGAGACCAATTCGGAAACCCGATTGCTGCCGGAACCGCGGTCTGCCTCGAGAAGTCTGCCGGCCTCGGAACTTTGGGCTCAGGCCCATGGGCTACCGATGCCAACGGCAACGTGACAACCAAGATCACCTCTCCAACCACGGTCGGTTCTGCAACCATCACCGCTTGGATCGGCGCCTGTGACAATAAGGGCGACGAGATTGGCCCGGTCAACATCGACTTCATACCCGGTGGCGCTGACCCTGGCCCATCTGACATCAAAATCGACAAGACCACAAACACCGCCGATGGATCCTCTTCGGCGACCGTGACTGTCAAGATTGTCGACCAGTTTGGCAACCCGGTTCTTCCGGGAACCGAAGTGTGTATCGAGAAGTCAGCCGGTCTTGGAACCCTAGGCGATGGACCGTGGACCACCGATGCTGATGGCAACGTGACAACCACAGTCACCTCTCCAACGACTGTCGGTTCTGCAACAATCACCGCTTGGATTGGCCCATGTGGCGAACGAGGTGGCGAGGTCGGTTCTGTCGACATCAAGTTCACCGCTGGCGTTGCTGACGCGGGTGAGTCATCCATCAAAATCGACAAGTCAACCAACACTGCCGATGGCTCATCAACCGCAACCGTAACCGTCAAGGTTGTGGACCAGTTCGGCAACCCGGTTGCTCCTGGAACCGAGGTTTGTCTTGAAAAAGCATCCGGCCCCGGTTCACTAGGCGCCGGCCCGTGGACCACCGATGCTGATGGCAACGTGACTTCTACAGTCACGTCACCCACCACCGTTGGTTCTGCAACCATCACAGCTTGGATTGGATCCTGTGCCGACAAGCGTGGCGAGGTCGGTTCCGTCGACATCGACTTCATCCCGGGAGCAGCAGACCCAGGCCCATCCGATGTATCCATCGACAAGTCAAAGATCACCGCCGATGGATCATCTAACTCGACCGTGACGGTCAAGATTGTTGACCAGTTCGGAAACCCTGTGCCAGCCGGCGCTGAAGTTTGTCTTGAAAAGACGTCTGGACCAGGAACCCTTGGCGATGGACCGTGGACCACCGATGCCAATGGCAACGTGACCACGACAATAACCTCACCAACTGGGACAGGTTCAGCAACCATCACCGCTTGGATTGGCTCCTGTGCTTCAAAGGGCAGCGAAGTTGGTTCGGTTGACGTTGAGTTCATTCCTGGCGACGCCGATGCTGGCGAGTCATCGATTGAAATCGACAAGTCAAGCAACAAGGCTGACGGTTCGTCAACCGGCACCGTGACTGTCAAGATTGTTGACCAGTTCGGAAACCCGGTAGCTGCCGGAGTCGAAGTTTGTCTTGAGAGGTCTGCCGGTCTAGGAACCCTAGGCGATGGACCATGGACCACTGACGCCAATGGCAATGTGACCACAACTATCACCTCACCAACCACAGTTGGATCGGCAACCATTACGGCTTGGGTCGGTTCATGTGGCGACAAGCGTGGCGAAGTCGGCTCGGTCAACATCGACTTCATTCCTGGTGCTCCACACCCGGGATCCTCGTCAATCAACATCGACAAGGCAAAGAACACCGCCGATGGCTCATCAGTGGCAACCGTCACCGTGAAGATTGTTGATGAGTTCGGCAACGTTGTTCCAGCTGGAACTTTGGTTTGTCTCGCAAAGACTGCGGGTCTCGGAACCATTGGCGATGGCCCATGGTCTACCGATGCTGATGGCAACGTGGCGACCACTGTCACCTCGCCTAATGAAACCGGAAGCGCAACTATCACGGCTTACCTAGGCGAATGCAGCGGTGAAGGGCCAGAAGTTGGTTCGGTGAACATCGACTTCGTTCCTCGTGCTCCATCGAAGGATCACTCGACGATGAATGCGGACCGCACCAAGGCTCCAGCAGATGGCAAGACCTCGACCACCGTTTCGGTTAAGATTCTTGACTCGCTCGGAAACCCAGTGCCAGCCGGCACCCAGATTTGTTTGGCGCTCTCTGCCGGATCTGGAACCCTAGGCGATGGCCCGTGGACCACCGATGCTGAAGGCAATGTGACGACCACCCTGCTGGCTCCAAACGAAGCTGGCTCTGGCACGGTGACGGCTTACGCCGGTGACTGTGCGGAAAAGGGCGAGGCACTTGCCTTTGTGGAGGTCGCCTTCGACGCCCTGCCAACCGATGGTCTTGCAACCTTGGCTGAAACCGGAGGATCGATGGATCTTTCAGGAATCTTGGAGCTGGCGGCTGGTGCCCTAGCCCTGGGCCTGGCAGCCATCGGGTTCGGTGCCGTGTCAAGCCGTCGCCGACGCAAGAACTAACAACTTAGGTTGCTGAAAAGTCCTCGCACTTCGGTGCGGGGACTTTTCTAGCCTTCACTGCAGGGATAATCAATTACATGGAAGTAACAACTAGGCGAGCACTAGTTGTCGAGGATGATGCCATGATGGCATCCTTGATAGCTTCCGTTCTCGAGCGCGCTAACTTCAAGGTTTGCAAGGCGTCTTCCGTTGTGGAAGCCAAAATCCAGGTTGGCCAGTTTGATCCAGACGTCGCTCTGATTGACATCAGTTTGGGCGATGGCCCGACCGGAATAGACCTGGCAAACATCTTGAGAAAAGAACACCCGGACGTCGGCGTCTTGATTTTAACCAAGCACCCGGATTCACGCACCGCGGGTGCCGGAGCCGCCATTCCAGAGGGTTGCGGGTTTTTGCGCAAAGAGACCATCGGCGACGTGGATGTGCTGATCAAGGCCATCAACTCGGTGCTTTCAGACGATGCCTACGACGTTCGCAACGATAAGGACCCCGAGCGGCCATTGGCCGGATTCACCACTCGCCAGATTGAACTGCTTCGAATGGTTGCCCAAGGTTTCACTAACATTCAGATTTCAACACGCATGGGCGTCAGCACCTCTGCAGTCGAACAGCGACTTAGCTTGATCTTTAAAACCCTGGAAATCGAATCAATCGAGGGCATCAGCCCCAGAGCCGAGGCGATGCGCATATTCATCGCGCATGCTGGCCTTCCCGACCGAGATTAGACCAGCATGATGCGCGTAGCACGTGCGGTGAGAACGGCGGTGGCGGCTGAGGTTGCCGGCCTAAGCGTCTTTGTCCTGACCTTTCTGATGTCGCTCGCCATTCGACTAGTTGGCGTACCCGGTGACCCAGCCCAAAGTGTCGAGGCAGATTTTGCGGCCGTGGGTTTGTCTCAACTTGCCCTATGGATTTGGCTCTATCTGGTCACCCGAGTATTGGCCAAAATCACACGCGTGCCACTGCCTTTCGTTTACGCCTCAATCCTGTTGGCAGGTGCTTTGAGAGGTGTTCTTGTTCAGGGGCTGGTCACTGGTGACTGGGGAGATTTGTCTGGGCTTTTCGCAATGCGGGTTGCCTCAAGCGTCGTGATTTTCACAGTCCTGATAATCGCCTCGAGCTACGCGGTTTTTATGTTCAAGGCGCGCTTTCGCGTTCTAAGAGATTTGCGGTTGGTTCGCGCGACCCTAATTTCCGAGCTCGAACACAACCAAGTAAAGATGGATTCCTGGTATGCCCAACTGGTTTCAGACGTGCAGCAGATGCTTGCCGGTGCGCTGCAACGAGACATCAACTTGGAGGGCGAGGAGCTTTCCACAGCGCTAAAGTCGCTGGTGAGCGATGTCCTTCGACCAATGAGCCATGGCTTCATGGAGCGCAAGCCGGAGTTTGCAACCGAATCGAAAGAGGAGGCTGGCAACCTTTCGGTGTTTCGAGAGTTGGCAAAACTCACGACCACATTTGAATGGCGAACACATCCCTTTTACGTCGGGCTTGCCTCATCGCTGGCCACGAGTTCATACGTAATTCAGTTTTTTGGGCTGACTCGAATCCCCGGGTTTCTCGGCGGCGTCACCACCTTGGCGCTCGGCTACCTATTAGCCAATCGAGTCTTCACTTTTCTGAGCGTCCGAGCTTCCATAGCAACCCGCGTCACCGTTTTCACCCTTACAACAGTGATGTTGGGTTTGCCGGGATCAATTCTTGCGATGTGGGTCACTGACACTTTTCTGGATTGGAAGTCACTTGGTGGTGCTCTGCTCTTGTCATTTGGAGTAAGCCTGGTTGCCTTGCTGATTACCTTGTCGCTGGCCGTACCCAAGGCCGCACAACTTGACCAAGACAACCTGGAACGAGCCAACGAGCAGTTGCGCTGGCTGGTGGCTAGAAGCAATGCCGAGATGTGGCAAAAGCAACGAACGTTGTCAACCTTTTTGCACGGCCAGGTGCAAAACTCAATCAGCGCGGCCGTCATTCGATTCGACATGGCACGAAGCAATGAGCAAGATATCGCGGTGGCAGCCACACAGGCAAGAAACACAAGCACCAGCGCCATTGAATCAATCGCCAACCCACCCGAGGCCCACCTTTTCTTGGACGATGCCTTTGACTCCATCGCCTTAGGCTGGGATGGCGTTTGCAAGGTATCCATCGAAGTTGCCGAATCGCTAAACCGCGCAATCAACACTGACCCGAGTTGCTCAAGATTAACCGTTGACATCATTCAAGAGTCGATCGCAAACGCGATTCGCCACGGAAAATCTGATGCGGTGCAGGTGAGCCTCTCGCTTTGGGCGACCAACGAGGTGCAAATCGAAATCACCGATAACGGGCTGGGTTTGCCTGCCGAGATTGACGCCGGGCTCGGAACTAAACTGCTCAACGATTGCGCCATCAGTTGGAGCCGAGTAAACACCCAAACTGGAGTGAGGCTCTTGTGTCTGGTGCCACTAACGGAATCCATCGTGGAATTATCGGGTGAACTAAATGGCTAAGCATCGGGTCCGTAGCGGATTCCTAACCTGGTTTGGCCGAGGCTTGCTTGCCTGCGGTCTAATCTTGGGTGCCTATGCCGGCTGGAACTATTGGGGTTCTGATGTGTTTTATGCCCAAGCCCAAGACGATTTGGCCAAGCAGTACTCGGCACCCGCCGCGAGCACCACGACTGACCAGCCAAAGGCCAAGGCCTTCGTTGACCCGGCCGCCGCCACCCACCTAGCCGACATCTTCGGGCGCATTTACGTTCCAAAACTTGGCGATGGATACTCGCGTCTGGTCGCCGAAGGCGTGCGTTGGCATCCCGTTTTGAACGAGATTGGAATCGGCCACTACCCAAACACCCAGCTGCCCGGCGAGGTTGGAAACTTTGCGGTGGCAGCTCACCGTGGAGGCTTCGGTGGTGCGTTCAAGAACATCCATCGTCTAATCGCTGGCGATCACGTCTATGTTGAAACCAACGACGGATGGTACTCGTACGTTTATCGGCAAACCAAGATTGTGAAGCCGAAGGACGTCGACGTGATTGCGCCAGTGCCTCGCGAGCTAGCCGGGGCAGAGGTCGGCGGGCGTTATTTGACGTTGACCAGTTGCAACCCGATTTTTGTGAACACCACGAGAATCATCGTCTGGTTTGAGCTCGAGTCCACAGGTACGCTGAAGCAAGGGCCGCCCCGTGCCCTGCGCCCGATAGGCTAAGGCCAGACCGCAATAGCGTAAAGCGCAAGAAATAAAGGAGACAAAAAATGGCAGCAAAGTGGGAAATCATTATTCCGGGTGAAGTGGACCCGCAGGTCGACACAGCGACACTGATGGCTTATGCACAAAATGGCAAGGTCAGGGCCACCACCTTGGTTAAGGAACTTGCAACCGGCAACACCTTCACCGCCTCGCAAATCCCAGGCGTGTTTTCAAGCAAGGATTACATGACCGCACTCCTGCTTTCAATCTTCCTAGGTTCATTTGGTGTTGACCGTTTCTACACTGGCCACATCGGTCTTGGAATCGCCAAGCTTTTGACGGGTGGCGGTTGCGGTATTTGGTCGATCATCGACATCATTCTTTTCGCAATGCGCAAGGTGACAGACTCCGATGGCAAGCCACTGGCTTAGTCAGTTTTTCAACAGATACAAGGTGGTGGTTGCTCTGGCGGCCACCACTTTGTATTTATTGGTCGCCGACGAGGGTTCGCTTATCAAGTGCCCCGTCCGACTCATAACGGGTTATCAGTGCCCCGGCTGCGGGTCACAGCGAAGCTTGCGGGCCTTATTTACGGGGGATTTCGTTGGTGCGCTGCAGTTGAACGCACTTATTTACATTGCGCCGCTTTTCATGCTTTGGTTGCGACTAGCCCGTGGCAAAGCAAGCTACCAAACCCAAAAGAACGTAATCATCGGCGCAAGTGTGGTTTTGGTGGTTGTCAGTTTCGTGCTCAAGAACCAACTTTTGGGCGTCTAACTAAACCGAGAACTTGACTCCCGATAGCTCTTCGCTCGCCACCCAAAGGCTTGACCACATCTGCTGGTCATAGGCGTGCTTGGCGCCGGTGAAGACCCGAGGCTTGCCCCAAATCTCGAGGCGTGGTCCAACGAACGAACCACCGGAAACGGTCGAATCTGTCGCAGCCATGATCTGCGATCTTGCACCAACGGCAGCGCTTTGGGCTAGTCCGTTGCCCCGTGCATCGTCGCCCTTTTGCAAACCGGTTGCCGCCCAACCCGGGTGCGCTGCAACCGACACCAAATCCATGCCGGCGGTCTTGACTCGTTTATCGAGTTCGAGGGCAAACATCAGGCAAGCGAGTTTGGTCTGGCCATAACGGGCCCAGCGGTCATAGCCGGTTTCGGTGCCGCGTAATTCGGTGGCCGAACCGTCGGCAAACTTTCCGCGGCGGTGATAAACCGAGGAGAGGCTGACCACTCTTGCGCCGGCAACTTGGCCAAGTGCCGGCATTAGGCCGGCGGTCAATGCAAAGTGACCAATGTGGTTGGTTGCCATTTGTGATTCGATGCCATCTTTTGACCAAGCAAAGGCTGGCCCCATGATGCCGGCATTGTTCACCAGGATATCGAGTGGCTCGCCGGCCTGTTGTGCCGAAAAGTTGGAGACCGACTCGAGGCTCGAAAGATCAAGGTGGGCGACCGAGACTGTGGCTTCAGGCACCGCCGTGAGAATCTTGGCTACCGACGCCTCACCGGCTTCAAGGTTGCGCACCGCAAGCACAACTTGGGCGCCCCGACGTGCCAGTTCGAGAGCCGTTTGATAACCCAAACCAGAGTTTGCGCCGGTGACGATTGCCTTTTTGCCAGAGAGATTAGTCATAACAAAATCCTCGCAGACAAACCGCAAGCCACTGCACCATCGCTCGATTATCGTTAGAGCATGCCAAGCGACCGCGCAACCGAAGCCAAGCCTTTCGAGCGAATTCTGTACGTCGCCTTTGACCACTTGAGCCGCGACCACGGGGTGCTAAAAACTGCCAACCCGGCGACCGACCTGATCGTTTTGGTTGAGAGTGCGCGCATGACCACGGGTCGCAACTGGCACGCCGAGCGGTTATTTTTCTTGATCTCTTCGGCTCGCCACTTTGCCGAACGGCTCGAAACCGAGGGTTTCAGAGTTCGCTACGTAAAAGCCCCAACCACGATGGATGGGCTGCGCCAAACTCAAGCCGAGGTCGGCAACTTGCCTATCTGGGCTGCCGAACCGTCGTCGTTCAGGCAGTTTGCACAACTGAAAGAAGCCGGGGTGAACTTCATCGCCAATGATTTCTTCCTGACCTCAAGAGGCGATTTCGCACTCTGGGCCGGAAGCCAGAAAAGTTTTGTGATGGAGAACTTCTATCGCGCCCAACGAATCCGTCTTGGCATCATGGTGACGGCGGGCCAGCCCGATGGCGGCCGCTGGAACTACGACAGCGAGAATCGGCTGCCGCCGCCGAAGAACTACAGCTGGCCCGACTATCTTGAGCATGACCGAGACGCCATCGATGTCGAGGTCGCCACCGAACTAGCGATGGTGCCAACCAAAACCTGGGCGACCACTCGCGAGGGCGCGCTTAGGCAACTCGACAACTTCATCGAACACCACCTCAACGGTTTTGGCCCATACGAGGACGCGGTGCCAGCCGATAACTGGGCCCTGCACCACTCGCTGCTTAGCCCGTACCTCAACAACGGGCTACTGCATCCATCGCAGGTTATTCAAACCGTGCTGACCGCCTACCGCGAGCGAGACTTGGCGATCGAATCGGTCGAAGCCTTCGTGCGCCAGGTGATTGGTTGGCGCGAATACATCAACGGAATGTACTGGTTCTTGGGTGAGGATTACCGAGAGAACAACCAGCTGAATGCCAATCGCAAGCTACTGCCAGTCTTTCAAGATTCATCACAAACCAAGATGAATTGCGTTCGGTCCACGGTTGCCGACATCGAGGAGCGAGCCTGGGCACACCATATTCCGCGCTTGATGATTCTGAGCAACCTGGCTTTGGTGACCGGCACCAATCCTCAAGATTTCCTCAATTGGATGCGCGAGCGATTCATCGATGCCAGCGAATGGGTGATGGTGCCAAACGTAATTGGCATGGGCGTGCACGCCGATGGTGGTCGCCTGATGACCAAGCCATATGCCGCCGGCGGGGCGTACCTGTCGCGCATGACTCAGTATTGCAAGGGTTGCCACTATGACCCCAAGCTGCGGGTTGGCGAAACCGCCTGCCCATTCACCACCCTGTACTGGGATTTCCTGGATCGGCACAAAGATGATTTTGCAAAGAACCATCGCATGGCCCAGCAGGTGCACGGGCTGAAGCGGCTTAGCGATTTGCCAGAGCTCAGGTTGCGTGCTCTAGAAGTGCTTTCCGGGCTCGATCAGGGCCTGGTCTAACGGCGGCGTAAACTTTTATTGTGAATAGTGAAACCGAGCAGCTAATCCGTGACAGCCTTAGAGGCGTCGTCGAGATCAATCGGACCGAGCGCGGTTTGGCGCTCAGCCGATTGCCCGAGTGGACTTCGATTCACCATCGACACGACTCGCTGACCCAAAAGGTAGCCGATCAAGCCTCGGGGGCTCGGTTGCTGTTGGCAACGAAAGCCAGCGAAATAACCCTGGTTTATCGAGCAACAAGAGATGCCACGATGGATGGCTGGCAAGCGCCACCTTCCACCGCATCCATCGCCGTCGAAGGTTTTGAGGCAACCACAAGCCACGTTGACGGTGACCTTTGGGTTTGGGATGGTTCGGTGGTTGGTGAACTGCGACCCGGCCAAGATTCCATTGCATCTTTTAGCCTGCCTGAAACGGACGAGGTTCGCACCGTTTCTCTTTGGTTGCCGCATAACTGCAAGATTGAAATCATCGACCTCAGCGCCAACGCAGCTCTCGCAGCTGCCGAAGTGCCAACCACCCGCTGGGTGCATTACGGTTCATCAATCAGCCACTGCGTGGAGGCCGAAAGCCCGCTTGGGGTCTGGCCAAGCCGGGTAGCTCAAGATCTAAACCTTGACCTCTTCAGCCTCGGGATTGCCGGCTCTGCCAACATCGAGCAATTCGCGGCCAAGACGATTCGCGACACCGAAGCCGATCTGATTTCACTCAAGCTCGGAGCCAACGTTGTTGCCGGTGCCACCATGACCGAGCGCACCTTCATTCCCGCGGTGCACGCTTTCTTAGACACCGTGCGCGAAACGCACCCCTACCAGCCAATCTTGCTGATGTCACCGATTTACGCCGCCGGCTTCGAGTCGCAACCTGGCCCCGCCCGCACCGACGCCAATGGCCAAACACATGGCAGCCAACCGAGCGATTTGGAATGGGTCAAAGAGTTGAACCTGCGCCGAGTGCGCGACATCCTAGAAAAAATCGCCCTTGAACGACAAGACCCGAACCTGCACTACGTTGACGGTTTGCAACTCTTCGGTGAGTCAGACGCCCACCTCATGGTTGACGGGCTGCACCCAAACGCCGATGGATACCTGCTTATCGCCGAAAGGGTTCGCGCGCTATTACTTGGGCATCGCCCAAATCTCTAGCTGAATTCCGTCTGGGTCACGAAGGTAGGCCCAGCGTGAGCCGGCTAGAACGCCATCGGTGAGCGTGACCGGTGGCGCATTGAATACTGCTCCGCGCGAAAGCAAGGTCTCGTAGGCCGCATCCATGTCATCGATGAGAAGACAAATATGCGTGGCGCCAATGTCGCTGTTTTGGAGGGTGAAATCTTTACCCCGCGGGTTGTGGTACTCGAGAAACTCGATGTGGGTGGAACCAATTTCGATCATTGAGAAAGAAAGTTCGGCATTTTCTACCTGAACGGCGTCGGATAACTCCTTGCCAATGCCGTGGTTCACAACTCCCGGTTGCAGGGCAAACATTTTTGTGTACCAATCGAACGAACGTTTGATGTCGCGAACGGTGAGCCCGATGTGGTGAATGCCCTCGACTTTGAATGACATTATTTAGCCTCTCTCTTCCAGAATTGCACTGTGGGTCAACACTAACGCCAAAAGTGTTCAAAAGCCCTTTGCATAACAATATGACTACGGCGGAACCGAGCGAGCGCTCATTTCGTGCCAAAATCCCTTTGGTTCAGGGGATTTCAAGGTTTTGGCGGCTTCAGGGGCGGCGAGGTCAATCGTTTAAAAAAAGCCCAGAGTTGGCTCTTGTTCATTTAGACTAAACACCAACAAGGCAGTAATTGGAATAGCCCTGAACACGTCGAGGAGGATGTGATGGCCCAGAGAATGGTGAACCGATCGGTTATCGTCACGGGTGCCGCATCGGGTATCGGCAAGGCAATTGCCGAGGGCTTGGCACTTGAAGGCGCTAGCGTTTGCATCGCCGACTTGAATCTGGAAGCCGCTCAGCTTGTGGCCTCGGGCATAGTTTCCTCAGGTGGCAAGGCAATCGCCTTGCAGGTGGACGTCACCGAAAGAGCCTCTGTGGTTTCAGCCATCGCCACAACCGTCCAGGTCTTTGGAAAACTCGATTGCTACTTCAACAATGCCGGTTTCAATCAGCCAATGAAGTTTCTAGAAATCACCGAACAAAACTTTGACCAAATCATGCGGGTAAACGCGCTCGGCGTGCTGATTGGCATTCAGGAGGCAGCGAAGCAATACATTCGGCAGGGAACAACCGGCAAGGTAGTCAACACGGCATCCATCGCTGGTCGCACCGGATTCCCAAGTTTTGCACCATACAGCGCATCGAAAGCTTCGGTTATTTCGCTGACTCAGGCCGGGGCACGAGCCTTGGCTCAACACGGCGTCACCGTGAACGCATTTTCCCCCGGCGTTGTGGCAACGCCACTTTGGGTGAAGCTCGACAAAGACCTTGAGGATATCGGCGAGGGCGACTCCGGTTTCGCTTCGATGTCGGGAGATATTTTGCTTGGCCGCCCGGCCGAACCATCCGACATTGTTCCCACCGCATTATTTTTAGCCAGCGCCGATTCCGATTACGTGACTGGTCAAACTATGGCAATAGACGGCGGAATGATTCTGGTTTAGCCAGCAATCACGATGTCAAAATGAAAGGTACCCGATGACTACAGCAACTTTCGGCACTAACGCGGTCGACTGGGAAGAGCGTCTTAACTTTGACAAGTTGCGCACCGAGCGCCTTGCCAAGCTCAAGGCCGAGCTAGTCAAGTCGGATGTCGGAGCGCTTTTGGCCTTCGACTTCGCGAACATTCGCTACATGTCGGCCACTCACATCGGCACCTGGGCGATTGATAAGGCGATTCGCTTTGCATTGGTCACCCGAGTTTCCGACCCGATCGTTTGGGACTTCGGCTCAGCCGCCAAGCACCACCAGCTGTACAACCCTTGGCTGAACACCACCACCGCCGAAGCCGATGCCGACCCACACGCTCCGCACCACGGCGCAGTCAAGCCACGCCTTGAGTCTGGTGCCAGAGCTGGAATCTCAACCCTGCGCGGTGCCTTTAACCCGGATGCCGGAATCGCCGACGAGGTGGCCGCCAAGATCAAGCGTGAGCTCGAAAAGTTTGGCCTGCTAAACGAACCGCTTGGAATCGACATCGTCGAGTTGCCGATTCTGTTCGCCCTGCAGCGCGCCGGGATCACCGTGGTTGATGGGCAGCAGGTGTTTCTGAACGCCCGTGCCATCAAGACCGGTGAAGAGATTGGTCTGCTGTCGCAAGCCGCCTCAATGGTTGACGCCGCCTATGAAAAGCTCTACGAGTTCCTGCGCCCTGGAGTGCGCGAAAACGAGGCTGTTGGTTTGGTTTCAAAGGTGCTTTACGACCTTGGTTCGGAATACGTCGAGGGTGTCAATGCAATCTCTGGTGAACGCTGTTCACCACACCCTCATGTTTACTCTGACCGACTGATTCGCCCGGGCGACCCAGCCTTCTTCGATATTCTTCACAGCTACCAGGGATACCGAACCTGTTACTACCGCACCTTCGCCGTTGGCTCGGCAAGCACCGCACAGCATGACGCCTACAAGCGTGCCCGCGAATACATGGACCGGGCCATTGCACTCGTGAAGCCAGGTGCCACCACCGCTGATATCGTTGCAGTTTGGCCGAAGGCCGAAGAGTTCGGCTTCCCGAACGAGGAAGCCGCCTTTGCCCTCCAATACGGTCACGGCGTCGGCTTGTCGATTTGGGAGAAACCAATTTTCTCGAGGCTAGTCTCGTTTGATCACCCGGAAGTCCTCAAAGAAGGCATGGTCTTTGCCCTCGAAACCTACTGGCCATCGAAGGATGGCATCGGTGCCGCGCGCATCGAGGAAGAGGTTGTCGTCACAGCCGATGGTTGCAAGGTAATCACCAAGTTCCCGGCCGAAGACCTTTTGGTTGCCGGCCAGCGCTACTACGCCGTTGGCGGCCCTTTGCCTCTCGAGCGCGACTCACAATCGCACCTCAACACCTTTGCGGGTCGCGGCGGAATCTAGATCGGAAGACAACTTGACCGAACAAATGCGGGCCGCGGTCTATTACGCCAGCGGCGATGTCAGAATCGAGCAGCGCGAGGTGCCGAGCCCAACAACGGGTGAGGCCCTGCTAAAGGTCTTGCGCTCGGGAATGTGCGGAACCGACGGGTCGGAATACAAGTCCGGTCCAAAGATTTTCGCCACTCAGAACCAGCACCCCGTCAGCGGGCATGTTGGGCCCATGATTCTGGGTCACGAGTTCATTGGCGAGATTGTCGAACTCACCTCACCGGGCTCTGGCTTTGTGATCGGCGATCGGGTTGCCTCCGGGGCCGGCATTTCCTGTGGAACCTGCCGTCGCTGCCTCGAGCTTCGAACCAACCTCTGCGAACGCTATGTGACCCTCGGGCTAAACCGCGATGGTGGAATGGCCGAGTACGTTGCGGTTCCAACCAGCACGCTTGTAAAAATTCCCGATGGATTAGGCCTAGACGCCGCAGGTTTGGCGCAGCCGCTAGCGGTTGGGTTGCACGCCGCCCGCCGAGCCAGGGTTCAAACCGGTGACAAGGTTCTGCTTATCGGCGCCGGGGCAATCGGCACATTCGTACTTGCTGGCCTTAAGGCTTTGTTCAACGTCGAGGTTACCGTCTTGGATTTTGCGGGAGCGCGACTTGAGCGTGCCATCAAACTTGGAGCCGATCACACCGTCTCGGTGGGCGACGACGCCGAAGCCCAAATCAGAGAAATCGTGGGCGCAGCAGGCGCTGACGTCGTGATCGAAGCCAGCGGGGCACCGGGCCAACTTTCGTTTGCCATCGCGATAACCAAGCGCGGGGGAACCGTGCTTCAGGTTGGGCTGCCGTCAACCAAGCAAGAAGTCGACATCCATCGTCTGGTTATGAATGAGATTTCGATATTCACGACACTGGCGCACGTGTGCAATGAAGACCTCGAGCCAGCCTTGGCTATTCTTGCAACTACCGCGCTCGCCGAAGAGCTCATCGAAGG